>JAVEQP010000053.1:0-27437 GCA_034007585.1 Lentimicrobium sp.
GGATGTTATTATAATGCCTAAAGCCAAACGAAATGAAAAATCAATGAAAGCCATGGATTTTGTTGAAAAATGGAAAGGCTTTCTATCTTTTTAGATTCTGATTAACGATTCTAAATCCACAAGAACTACTTGATATTCAAAAATAAAAAGGTTCTCAATAGAAAAATATTAAAATGTCATCCCGAAATCTGTTCGTTATACAGGTTTCTTTTTTTATCCTGTTTCCACAGGATTGTTTAATTTTGAGCCTGAAATCGCTTGTAGAATAAGCGATCTGCACAGTACAATAATCTCAATGGATATATGAGAAATTTAGCCTTGCTAATCATGGTATTTTTTACCATTTCCATGGCTGCATCTGCCACAAATAGCGGGAAAGAAGACCGCCTTCGGCAAAAAGCAGCCCGCATTCACGCCAAAGCCTTTACCATTGATTCGCACAACGATACGCCCATGTGGTTTATCGATTCCACCTATGATTTTGGGTTGAACCACGCCAATGTGCGTCCACGCAACCGCGTTGACCTTCCACGCATGGAAGCGGGCGGACTGGATGCCGCATTTTTTGCCGTATTTATCGGACAGGGCGAGCGCACACCCGAAGGCAATCAGAAAGCACTGAAGCAGGCACTGGAAACATTTGAAGCCATTCACAAAAATGTAGCATTCTATAGCGACAAGGCAGCCATTGCACTAAGCACAGAAGACGGGCCGGCTATTGCCAGACAAAATAAGCGGGCTATTTATATTGGTATTGAAAACGGGTATCCGATTGGCAACGACCTATCGAACATTGAACGGTTTCACCAGATGGGCGCCCGATATATCACGCTGTGCCATTCCAATAACAACGATATTTGTGATTCTGCCAACGATACCATTGAGCACAATGGTGTAAGTGATTTTGGCAAGAAGGTAATTTCCGAGATGAACCGCCTGGGTATGATGGTGGATGTTTCGCATATTTCGGATAAATCGTTTTACGATGTGCTGAAACTGAGTAAGGCACCGGTAATTGCCTCCCACTCCTGTGCAAGGGCTTTGTGCGACAATCCGCGCAACCTCAACGATGATATGCTGCGCGCGCTTGCCGCGAATGACGGAGTAATTCAAATGTGCATACTGAGCAGCTATGTAAAAACGCCTTTGCCAAATCCTCCACGGGATTCAGCCCGCAAGGCAGTTCGTGCCAAATACCGCGGATATAGTGGACTGAGTGATGAGGAAATGCATAATGCACGCAGGGAATGGTATAAATTGGATGAGGATTTCCCGGAGAAATTGGCGACGGTTCAGGATGTAGTTGACCACATTGATCATATCGTTAAAGTGGCCGGTATTCGTCATGTGGGCATTGGCACCGATTTTGACGGCGGAGGCGCGGTTGAAGGCTGTGAAGATGTTTCTGAAATGGGAAATATTACGCTTGAGCTCGTTCGCAGGGGTTATTCTGCAAAACAGATAAAAATGATCTGGGGCGGTAACCTGATGCGGGTAATGCGCAAAGTGGAAGCGTTGAGTAGGGGAAACCATCAGGCATAAAGACCCACGCTAAGACCAGCCTACGGCGGGCACGCGATGAGACGCAAGAAAATTTAAAGCAACTTCAAAAACTGAGCTGAACTTTATTATGAAAAAATTCAACAAACTCATTGCGTCCTTGCGTCTCTGCGTGGGTCTTTATAAACTTAATAGATGACAGAGATTTTTGCTATACAATTGATTGATGAATCAGCTTTTGAGCAACTAAAACCGGCACTGCTGAATTTGTTGCCCGAAGAAACCTGCAAAAAAGTCAATGCTTTTGCCCGCAGCAACGACTCCCAGCGTAGCCTGCTGGGTGAACTTCTGGCGCGTCATTTACTACATAAAGCTACGGGCGAACCATTACCGGACAAGGCTTTCAGCACTGGCGAAAAAGGTAAACCTGCCCACGATGGTTTCAGGGGAATTCACTTTAATATTACCCACTCAGGAGAATGGGTAGTCGTTGCGCTATCTATAGGATGCGTGGGTGTGGA
The DNA here is from genome assembly GCA_034007585.1 of Lentimicrobium sp. Taxonomy (GTDB): domain Bacteria; phylum Bacteroidota; class Bacteroidia; order Bacteroidales; family Lentimicrobiaceae; genus Lentimicrobium. The sequence continues at coordinate 2,022 of JAVEQP010000053.1, forward strand.
TGTGGAGAAAATGCGCAAAATTCCCGAAGGTGTGCCTGGGCGCTTCTTCTCCAAAGTTGAAAATGAATGGCTGGATTCAGCAAAAACCGAAGCCGAACGCAAAGATATTTTCTTTACCTTGTGGACGCTTAAAGAATCATTTTTGAAAGCCATCGGCAAGGGGCTCACCAAAAGTCTGAGTTCGTTTACCATTCTGCAAAAGGGAAATAATCAGTTTGAACTGGAACAGGATGAGGAGACGAGGGGGTTTAGACTTTGTACTTTTGAATTCAGGGATGGATATAAATTGTCGGTTTGTGCAGAAGATGGGGAGTTTGAGCGGGAGGTGAATTTTATAAAAATCAGTGATTTGATAAAACAATAAGGATGAGGTATCGGCGCAAGTCCTCTCCCATTAATTTTTCAACAATTATGGAATCCGATTCCATAATTGCAAAGATTAAACAAATAAAAGGATGAACTCAAAATCAATAGCATTGGTATTATCGAGTGGTGGGGCACGGGGACTGGCCCATATCGGCGCTATTGATGCCTTGCTTGAACGGGGGTACCATATTAACGCAATTTCGGGAACTTCAATGGGCTCAGTTGTAGGCGGCATGTATGCCTGCGGAAAACTGGAAGAATTCCGTAAATTTATCACCAGCCTTTCCCGTTTGGACGTGTATCGACTTATAGATCTGGGGATAAACAAGAAAGGGTTAATCAAGGGCGAACGTGTATTCGGGGAGATGAAGCAATTTGTGGGCGATATACTCATTGAAGATTTGCCAATTCCTTTTGCTGCAGTTTCGGCGGATTTGATCAATCACAGTGCAGTTGTATTTACTAAAGGCAATCTGCTTGCGGCACTGCGCGCTTCCACGGCTATTCCAAGTCTGGTATTGCCCGTGAGCATAGACGAGGCGTTGCTTGTAGATGGCGGTATTGTTGATCCGTTGCCTATTGAGCAGGTCAAGCGTACATCAGGTGATTTGCTTGTAGCTGTAAATGTGAATGCTCCGCGCGAAGAAATGCTGCTTGAAGTTGAAGCCGACAGCACATATCAAAGGATACGTCAACAAATTTTACGACATTGGCCTGTCTTCAACAATACTAACGAGAAAAAACTTCCCGTTGGTGGAATGATTGACATCATGAGCTCATCCTTCGAACTGATGCAACACCAACTCACCTTAAGCGCATTGCAATATCATTCTCCCGATATTTTAGTCAGTCTGCCGGTAAACCTCGCCGACACCTTCGACTTTTACCGCGCTGCCGAGATTATTCAAACAGGCTATGAAGCCATGATTAAGCAGTTGGTTGAGTTTGAGCATACAAATACGCTATGACCAATTAATTTAATAACAGATTATGTTACTGGAATTGAATGGTCTCGTGCCGATAAACAGACATCCGAAATCAAAAATCTGCAATCCGAACCGGAGCGTAGCGGAGCTCACCGAAGGTAAATCATAACCGCCTCTCGTCCCTTTCTTGCGTCCCTCGTCTCAATTAAGATAGTAGGAGATAAGGAGTAAGAAGTGAGTAGCTCACCGGTCAAATTTCAAATCCGCAATCCGCAATCCGCAATCGCATTTTCCCCTTGTCCCTAATTTGGTCACTGAGCCTGTCGAAGTGCTCCACTTCCCCCCGTTCCACTTTAACGTTTCTCGTCCCTCGTCCCTCGTCCCTCGCCCCTCGTCCCTCGTCCCTTTAGCCTACCACTGCGCCTTCTTAGTAAACAGCCCCCTAAAACCGAGTATCAAATTGACCAACATCAGGAACATCTCAAAAAATGGAGTAAACAATAGGAATTTCTTCTCATTAAGACGGATCATGCATTTTTTGATGATAAATAGCTGGGTAAGCAACCTCAGCAGATAAATGCCCAAAAGCAGCATCCAGTCCACTTCCAGCACAAACAAGGCAATTAGCAGTGCAAAAAACGCCAACTGGCTTAAGGAGAACAATCCCAGGGCAAACTTATGCCGGGCTTTATAAAAACCACCGGTGGTAAGGTGACGTTTTTTCTGACGATACCAGGAACCCAAAGTTTGTTTGGGTCGGGAGTAAGTGATGGCCTCTGCTGCAGGTTGAATACGCGTATTAATGCCAGTGGCCACCTGATTGATAAACAAGTCATCATCCCCAGATGAAATCTTGTAATGACTTATAAACCCACCTACCTGATGAAACAACTGTTTTTGATAGGCCAGATTTCTACCTACACCCATATAAGGCAATCGACACAATGCCAGTGACATATACTGCATAGCCACGTTCAGTGTATCGAATCGGATCAGACGATTGAGTAAGCCCGGCTGGCTCAGGTAGGCACCGTAACCCAGCACGATTTCTGTTTCATCGGTCAACACAGACTGCATGCTTTCAATCCAGTGCGGTCCCGCCGGATAGCAATCGGCATCGGTTAATAGCAGGGTTGGATATTTTGCTGACCTGATACCAATGGAAAGCGGGAATTTTTTTCCAACATAAAAGTTGAGATTCTGGTGCAGGTTGATCACATTGAGCCGGGTGTATTTGTCACTGAATTCACGTAACAGGTAGAACGTATCATCATCCGAAGCATCATTCACCACAATAACCTCATACTCAGGATAATCCTGCTCAAGGATTTGTGGCAGAAAGCGAACCAGGTTGTGGTACTCATTTTTCGCGCAAATCACCACCGAAACCGGCTTCTTCTCCTCACTTACGGGTCTTTTAGCAGCATTGTAAAAAGCCAGGCGGCTAAACACAAACCAATAATAGATCATTTGCACCACAAAAGCAGCGAGAAGCGCCACCATCAGCGGAAACCAGGGTGAAGATAAAATATGTTGCAACCAGACCATTGAATCTAATTCAGTCGGCAAATTTACCCAAACCGCAGGAATAAACGGAGACAAGTTTTCAACAACGGAAAGTCAGCATTGCGAATAGCCGTATGCTGCCCGTATAATTTGAACTTTTAGAATTTAGTTGCCCAGATCCGACATGAATTTAATGCGCATTAAGCGGATCTCTTCCTCATTAAATTCATCTTCGCCCAACTCTTCAAGGGCAGCCTGAATGCTATCGCTTTCGGCTTCTCTGAAATAGTCATATATCTCTTCCTGATGATAAGGGTCAACATACTCGTTTACATAATAATTGAGGTCGAGTTTGGTGCCTGAGGATACGATACGTTCTATTTCGGTGAGCAATTCGCTTATGGACATACTTTTCGCGAAAGCAATATCTTCCAGCGAAAGCTTGCGATCAATATTTGTAATGATATAAACTTTAAGTCCTGATTTATTCACCACTGATTTAACTACCATATCCATTGGCCTTATTATTTCGTTTTCTTCAACATAAGTTTTAATAAGGTCGAGGAATGGTTTGCCATATTTATTGGCTTTTCCTGCACCTACTCCGGTAATCTGGGTCAGTTCTTCAGTAGAAATGGGATATTGTATGGCCATATCTTCCAATGAGGGGTCCTGGAAAATAACAAATGGAGGCAGGCTTTCTTTGCGCGAGATAACCTTTCGCAGGTCTTTGAGCATAGTAAAGAGCACTTTATCTGCCGTACTTGTCTTAGCACCACCGCCTGCAAAGAAATCATCATCATCGGTATTTTCATAATCATGATCGTGGGTGAGCATGATAGAATACGGCTTCTTGAGAAATTTGGTGCCTTCGGGGGTGATTTTAAGTAAACCGTAGTTCTCAATGTCTTTGGTAATAAGCCGTTCAATAAGCATTTGCCGGATTACGGCATTCCAGTATTTTTCATCAGACTCCGCTCCTTTACCAAACACATCCAACAGGTGGTGCTTGAATGATTTCACATTGGCTGATTGTTTACCGGTAATAACGGCAATAAGATGCTTGGCTTTATACTGCTGCTTGGTAGCCAGAATGGTGTCCAATACCAGTTCAACGGCCTCTTGTCCTTCGAACTTGGTTTTTGGATGCAGACAATTATCACAGCTTCCGCAGTTATCCTGAGGGTAAATTTCTCCGAAATAGTGCAGCAGTTGCTTCCTCCGGCAAACGGACGATTCGGCATAAGCCACAGTTTCGAGAAGTAATTGGCTTGCAATTTCCTGCTCGGCCACACTTTTATTCTTGTTGAATTTCTCCAGTTTCTGTATGTCCTCATAACTATAGAAAGCCACACAATTGCCCTCACCGTCATCGCGGCCTGAGCGGCCGGTTTCCTGATAGTAACCCTCAAGGCTCTTGGGCATATCGTGATGGATTACATAGCGCACATCGGGTTTGTCTATACCCATCCCAAAAGCAATGGTAGCCACAATAACATCCACTTCTTCCATCAGAAATCTATCCTGATTGGTTACCCGGGTAGCCGAATCCAGACCGGCGTGATAGGGGAGGGCCTTGATGCCGTTCACCTGAAGGGTTTCAGCCAGTTCTTCTACTTTTTTGCGACTTAGGCAGTAAACTATGCCCGATTTGCCGGCTTGAGATTTGATGTACTTTATGATGTCCTTTATGGGTTCATCGCCTTTGGGGCGTACTTCATAATAGAGGTTGGGCCGGTTAAACGAAGAGATAAATATGCCGGCATCCAGCATATTCAGGTTTTTTTGTATGTCCTGCTGAACCTTGGGGGTGGCTGTGGCGGTGAGGGCAATAATGGGCACATCCTTTCCAATGGCTTCAATAATCGGTCGTAACCTGCGGTATTCTGGTCTGAAGTCATGTCCCCACTCTGAAATACAGTGCGCCTCATCGATGGCAAAAAATGAAATATCAATTTCCTGAAGGAATTGAACATTTTCGTCCTTGGTGAGTGATTCCGGAGCTACATAAAGCAATTTGGTTTTGCCACTTTTTACATCAATTCTTACATCCGTAATTTCATTTTTTGTTAGTGAGGAATTTAAAAAATGGGCAATGCCCACTTCATTGCCAAAATTCCGGATGGCATCCACCTGGTTTTTCATCAAAGCGATCAGGGGAGATATGATAATGGCTGTACCCGAGCATATGAATGCCGGCAATTGGTAACACATCGACTTCCCTCCGCCTGTTGGCATAATTACAAAGGTATCGCGCCCATCAAGCAGATTTTGGATGATGGGTTCCTGATTGCCTTTAAAGGAGTCGAAACCAAAAATTTTTTTCAACAGCTCATTAAGCGAATGGTTATCCACTTTTTTCATCTAAATGTTATTTTAATCCCGGTTACAATGCGGTTTTTTTTGTAAAGCTTACTTTTAAACAAATGTAATCATTCCTGAAGTATAAATCAATAAAAAAAATATTATCTTGTTAAAAGATGCCAAAATTTTTCTACAAAATTCATAAAAAGGCACTGTAATCCCGAGATTATGAATAATCCGGATAACACGAGTGCTTTACCGTCGTCATCTTCTTTCGAAAATGTTTTAAAGATTCTGATGATTATTGTCATCTCGACCGGTTTTATCCAGTACAAAAAGTTTGCCTTTTCCCTATCCCGGAAGGAAGCCGGCAAAAAATCAACCATTTGTCAAAAGGAGTGCAAATCTCCTAAAAAAAAGCATTCGATTTACAACTTCTTAAAAATCTGGTGAGTAAAATAGTGTTTCCTTCTATCAAAGTAGCGTAAACTCTACCTTTAACCCGCTTTGAACATCGTTAAAGCTGCAATTCAAGATTGTTGACAAGTTCCTGCCATGAGGAACGACATTGGAAAAATGCCTGTGAGCCCCACACCTGCCCCGATGAAATAATTGTATCTTTGCAATTCTTATATTTTTACTTCATGTCCTCACATTCATCCGAACAGATATTACATACAGCCTTAAGAACCATTCATGAGGAAGCCGCAGCTATAGAGCAACTGAGTGAATACATTACGCCTGCTTTTGCGGAAGTGGTGCAACTTGTTCTGCAATCCACCGGCAGGGTAATTGTTACCGGCATTGGCAAAAGTGCCAATATCGCAGCAAAAATGGTAAGCACATTCAACAGTACGGGTACTCCGGCGTCGTTTTTACATGCTGCCGATGCCCTGCATGGAGATTTGGGGATGATAAGACCGGAAGATATTATTATCTGTTTATCGAAAAGTGGTAATACGCCTGAAATAAAGGTGCTGGTGCCCCTGCTCAGACTTATGGGTAACAAGCTGATTGGTTTTGTGGGCAATATGGATTCTTATCTGGCCAGGAATTGTGATTATGTGCTCAATACATCGGTTAGCCGAGAAGCCTGTCCCAATAACCTGGCGCCCACTGCAAGCACCACTGCTCAGTTGGTGATGGGAGATGCCCTCGCTGTTGCTTTACTAGAATGTCGTGGCTTTACCACCGAAGATTTTGCCCGCTATCATCCCGGGGGAGCCCTTGGAAAACGGCTCTACCTCAGGGTGGGTGATTTATATAAAAGCAATGAGAAGCCCGAAGTGCAAATCAAAGATGATATGCGTTCTGTGTTGCTTGAAATTTCTTCAAAAAGACTTGGCGCCACTGCCGTGCTTGAGGACAACAGACTGGTGGGCATCATTACCGATGGCGATGTAAGACGTATGCTTCACCGCGAACTTCCCTTTGAAAGCTTTACTGCAGCTGACGTTATGACACACAACCCGATGACCACCCAGACCGATGTGCTGGTGGCCGATGTTCTTGACGTGATGCGCAACAATCACATTACCCAGATGCTGGTGATGGATAGAGATATTTATGTCGGGGTGATTCATATTCACGATATTTTAAAAGAAGGTATCATCTAAAACAGCATAAAATTATGGCCATCACACTTTTAGAATTCAACGACTATCGCGAAAAAATGAACGAACGTTTGCTTTCGGCGGAAAACAACAAAGTGTATAAGCGGATAGTTAATGTGGATACCAATGCCTATCTGGATGGGGAATTACCGGTGAAAACAAAGGAATTGCTTGGACTGGTAGCTTCTATGGTGTTACGTTGCGACGATTGTGTGCGTTACCACCTGATAAAATGTTACGAGAATGGTCTTACGGAAGCAGAGCTCATGGAGGTAATGGGTATTGCCAATCTGGTAGGTGGCACCATAGTTATTCCTCATACCCGCAGGGCCATTGAATTCTGGGATGAACTCAATAAATAAGCAGGTAACACGTTAATAAAGACTACACATTAGTTTTAGCCTATGATTTTACGCACTGAAAACCTGGTTAAAAAATACCGGCAACGCACGGTGGTTGATAATGTTACCGTTCAGGTGGAGCAGGGTGAAATTGTAGGCTTGCTCGGGCCCAATGGTGCTGGCAAGACCACGTCATTTTACATGATTGTGGGATTGATAAAACCCTATTCGGGGAAAGTCTTTCTTGAGAATACTGAAATCACCGATATGCCCATGTACCGGAGGGCTCAGCTAGGCATAGGTTATCTGGCCCAGGAAGCATCAGTATTCAGGCAACTGAGTGTAGAAGACAACATTACGGCCGTGCTGGAATTTACCAAGCTTTCCAGGAGCCAGCAACGGGAAAGGCTTGAATCCTTGCTTTCCGAGTTTGGACTGAATCAGGTACGTAAAAACATGGGCATTCAGCTATCGGGTGGTGAGCGCCGGCGCACCGAAATTGCGCGGGCGCTGGCGGTTGATCCTAAATTTATACTGTTGGACGAACCATTTGCCGGGGTGGATCCCATTGCCGTGGAAGATATTCAACTTATTGTGCGTAAGCTCAAAGAGAAAAATATAGGCATATTAATCACTGACCATAATGTGCACGAGACCCTTAACATTACTGACCGTGCCTACCTTCTTTTTGAAGGCTCAATGCTTAAATCAGGTACAGCCGATGAACTGGCTGCTGATGAGCAGGTGCGTACGGTATATCTGGGACGCAATTTTGAGCTTAGGAAAGGCTGATAATTTCAAACTATAATTTTGATTGCGATTGCCCGGACTCTATGGCTTTTTCGATAAGCTTGCTGAGCTCGGCTGCTTTATGGATTTTCCCGGTGCTGGCGAGATAACCGGCAGCCTGAATTATCTTTTGGAAATCAACTGACGATTCTTTTTCCTCAGTTGAAAGCGACAAAAAAGTCTCAAAAGCCTGATCAAATCCTTCTTCAATGGTGAGGTAAACCAGTAGTTTTGTCGGGTCGTTGGAGTTGCCTCCGAAGAGAATGGTTTCAATCTGGTTTACCAGCTGATGATTGCTGCGGATACTGGTGTTGTTCAGGGCAATAATGGTATTGCGGTGGGTAGGGTAACGATGGAAATTGGTGCGAAACCCTTCCCAAACACCATTGTGATAAATGGCCTTGTCACCATTTACTTGTTTGATCCTGAATCCATAGCCATAGTCCACTTGTTTGCCATTGGCTGCAACTACCGGGGTAAAGGCCTCTTCAACCAGCTCGGAGGAGAGCGGAAAACCATCATACAAGGCGCGGTCCCAGATAAACAAATCGGCCAGAGTTGAGCATACGCCTTTATCGCCCACCGGGCCGTCGTTCAGTGTTTCAGGGATAGAAGCATAGCCCCGTTTCAGGGGTCTAAAACCAATGATATGATGCTTATGCTCACCAGTATCAGCCGAGGAATAAACATGGGTATCATTCATTTCCAGCGGCCCAAATATGCGGCGTTGTAAAAACTGATTCAGGCTGAGCCCGCTGATGCGCTGAACCACCGTGGCAAGCAGCATATAGCCGGTATTGGAATAATCATATTTGTAGCCTGCCCTAAAAAATTCCGGTAATTTGTAACGGGCCATCAGGGCTATAATATCTTCGTTATCCGGAGGGTAGTTTTTGTTCCAGTACTTATCCACCAGAAACATATAGTTGGGCATACCTCCGGTGTGGTGCAGCAAGTGACTTATGGTAACTGACTTATAAGGAAGTTCGGGTATGTATTTGGTAACTTTATCAGAAAAATCAAGTCGGCCATCAGCTTTAAGCAACATTATGGCTGCCGCAGTAAATTGTTTACTTACCGAAGCAAGTTGATATACCATTGACGTATTGCAGGGCGTTCGGTGTATAGGGTCAGCGTATCCCATGGCGCGTTCAGCCACCACTGCCCCGTCAATGGCTACAAGAATGTTTCCGTGATAGCTGTTTTGTGCTTCATAAGCATCCAGCAATGAATCAATCTGAAGGATTTTTTCGTGCGACAGTATGCGGTTGAGCTCAACCTGTTCCTGGTTGGTAAGAATTTCGCTTTTGCTAAAGGTTGCGCTCGAAATCCAACTATCATCGAAGGAGAAAGAAATGATTAACAGTAGGATCAGTGTAATTCTGAGCGATACTTTCATCAGAGACGAAGTGTTTTTAGAGTTTATGTTGAGGTTGCAGGGCAAAAGTAAATTTTTTATTGAACTTTCAGGCAATTTTTTACAAAAAATATCTTTTCCCGAAAAGTAATGAAGTGGTCAGATAAAAAATAATGGTTAGCGGAATACCTGCCCATCCAAAAATCAACCACAATAAAACACAAAGAATCAGGAAAATGTATCTGGGGCGGTTTTGCCTAAACCCAAACCCATTGTTGAATTTAAATGCAAACAAGGGAAGGTTGGATATGAGTAGAGCCGAAGATAACGGCACCAGCAACAGCAGGAAACACAAGTTTTCGGCTATGGCCGAAAAAAAGGTGGTTTTGTCCAGGGCATCGGGTCCTGAAATCAGCGAAAGCGATACAATAAAGATAGCGTTGGCTGGTGTGGGTAAGCCTCTGAATGAGTCGAGTTGACGGGTGTCAATATTAAATTTGGCCAGGCGATATGCCGAAAAGGCTGCCACCAGCAATGCTGAATAGGGGAGATAAGGCTCCAGTTTTGGAAAATACTGCAGCTCGGGATTGGTTTTAATCAGAATAAACAGCACAATGGCAGGTGCCAGTCCAAAAGAAATGACATCGGCCAGAGAATCGAGCTCCTTACCCAGGGCCGATTTTATATTCAGTATCCGGGCTACAAAACCATCCAGAAAATCAAATACTGCAGCCAGACCGACAAGCAATACGGCTATAGTCAGGAAGCCGTCAATAGCAAACAAAATGGCCAGAGAACCACTCAGCAGGTTACACAGGGTAATAATATTCGGAATTTCTTTTCGCAAACGCATGTTATAGGTTCCTGAAGTTCACTGTTGGCAATAAACCTAAATAAAAGTTCAAAGTTAATGCAATCAAATCAAAAAACTTAGCGTGAACCTGGTTTTATATCAACGGTGCATTGTTAATAAGTTGGTGCAGACTGATTAGAGGCTAAAAACTTAAAAACAGGGGGTAATGCAAAGGTTTTGTCTAACTTTTTTGTCTGAAAGGTGTTATTAACATATGACGGGAATTGTTTAGTCTTAATTCAAAACGCAAACACATATTTATGGAAAACAAGAAGGTGATCAAATCTCTCGGTTTCGTTATCAAGAAAGAGAAACTGGCCAGCCTGGCCACTGAACATAAATTCAGCGAGCTTATACTCGAGGATCTCGATCCTTATCCCGGATTTTATGATCATTATCATATTCCTGTTAAAGAAGAAGAGCAAAAGCCGCGGTCTATCTTTGCGGTGATTAAAACACGGGGCCTGGATGAAATGGATGATTTTATCCGTATTACCCGGTACATTAAGAAAACTACCGATTATACATTTGATGCGGTGATGGGCTGGCTTGAACTTCAAAACAGCGTGTCGGGTTGTATCCGTATAAACATGAATGACTATGGAGATTTGCCTGCCATTATCGGGCTTTACAGTAAATATGGTATTGAATTTCTGGCCAATCGTACCGTAAGACCTTTTATAAGTTTGATTACAGTGCGTAAGTATATGATTATCGAAGAAATGGAACCGGGAATATATCGGGATACCGACATGGCTGATATCTATTATTTTGAAGTAGAGCGTTACTTGCCGCGGGCCCGGTTTGAAAGTATAAGTGATTCCATTCGCAACAACTGGGAACACAAGGTTTATGATGCAGCTCAGGCAGGTGTTTATAGTCGCGAAGGCGTTGTTGAACTCATACGTATCTACGATCAGACGACCAGTATGGAAAACCTGAGGTACTTAAAGGAAAAATATCAAATTGAAATATCAAGGGCTCAATAGGCAGGAGGATTACATGAGGATCAATGAGTTTGAAAATCTGGAAATGAATGAAAAAGTGGCTATGCTTTTTGCCCAGGGAACCGAATTGCTCGAGCGCATCTACATGTATTATATTGTGAAACTTTACCATCTGGACAATCTCTTTGTTGAAATTTGGTATCACCAAACCCTTCACCGTATTGATAAAGTATTTGTTGTGGAGCTGGATGACGTAATCCATCTGTATGAAAAGCAGATTAATATTTCAGATTTGTTTAAGTAACCTCATTTATCTTTTATTATGAGCTTTGTTCCTTTTTTGTAGTCAGAAGCAGGAATTGAATAGTGTGTTGTGAGCGGTGAGTTTTGATTTTTGAGTTCTGGGTTCTGGGTTTTATTTTAGTCTTTCTCGTTATCGCTTCGCTCTCCCGAGACAAGTGGTCGTTGGTCTTTGGTCTTTGGTCTTTGGTTATTGGTTTTGGGTTTTGGTTCCCCTTGTCTCCCCGTCCCCCTGTCTCTTTTAAACGTCCCCTTGTCGCCCCATCGCCCTATCGCCCCTTCTCCCCGTCGCCCCGTCTCCTTGTCCTCAAGTCTCCCCATCTCCCTATCTCCCCTTCTCCCATTCACCCCTTCTCCCCGTCCCTTTTGGTCTTTGGTCTTTCTCGTTGTCACGAGACAAGCTGTCCCTTTTCTGCGTCTCTCGTCCCTTTCCTAGAAATTAAACTGCCTGTGTAATATCCCAAACAAATGCCCGTATGCCGACTTCTTTATTTATCTCATCGATTCGTTTCACTTTTTCGAGCAGGGGCTCTACCCGATCCGCTTCCACAAAGGTAATCAGCGCGGAGTTCATTTCGGGCCAGGTATGCGTGCCCATGCGTGGCTCACCGGTTTCAGTGCCCCGCCCTTTTACCTCGTTCCACCAGGAATATCCATTTATTCTCAGTTGGTCCAGAATATATTCCACGCGCTCCGTATGTGCCTGGTTAAAAACAATAAATACAGCTTTCATAGTTAAAATTTAATTAATGTTAATCAATTTATTCGGGTGTTGGGTTCCTATGGTTCTTAGCCCGAACCCTGAATCCGCCGAAAATGCCGTTTAATGCTGTTAATGGCATTTTCGGAGGTGGTCGTAACTTTAAGAAAAACCGCTATTCAATGTTCTGAAACTTCCTTCTAAGTCTCATTACTTTATCTCGTTCACCACTGCGGGCAATTACACCGTACATTACAGGTACAATTACCATGGTAACGATGGTTGAAAATATCAGGCCACCAATTACAGTAATACCCATGGGACGCCATATCTCTGCACCATCACCGGTACTCAGGGCTAGTGGCAGCATTCCGAGAATGGTGGTCATGGCCGTCATCAGTACCGGACGCAAACGTGATTTCCCCGAAACCACAATGGCATCATAGAGACGCATGTCACGGTCGCGCATCAGGTTGGTGAAGTCAACCAGTACAATGCCGTTCTTCACCACAATACCAATCAGCAACACAGCTCCCAGCGCTGCTACAATACTTAAGGTAGTGCCGGTGATAAGCAGTGCAAATATTACGCCTGTAAAGGCAAAAGGAATGGAAAACATAATGATAAAGGGCATGGTGAATGACTCAAATTGCGAAGCCATCACAATAAACACCAGTATCAGGCTCATAAGCATCAGTAATCCAAGGTCCATAAATGATTCCTGCTGATCCTGATAGGCACCGCCCACCTGAATCATTACTTCCTGCGGTATTTGTGTCTCATTTACAATCTTATTAATATCTGCGGCGAGTATTCCTAAGGAGGTGTTATTCGGCTTGGCTGAAACCGTAACGACACGCTCTTTACGCTTATGCTCAATGGCAGGCGGACCCCAAAATTCTTCCACTCTTGCTATTTCTTTGAGCGTGATTTCCTGGCCTATAGGCGTTACTATGGTTAATCCTTCCAGCTCCGAAATGGAGTTGCGGAACTCCTCAGCCAATCTCACCCTGATTTCATATTCCTCACCTTCTTCCTTAAAGTAGGAAGCCAGCATCCCATTGACGCGGTTTCTGATCATGGTTGAAACGGTTGCGCTGTTCAGGCCATGCAGGGTGAGTTTTTCTTTGTCAAGAATAACCTGAAGTTCAGGTTTGTCGTTTTCGCGGCTTACCTTTACGTCGGTGGCCGTCCCCAGTGCCTGAAGCTTTAATTTTATCTCTTCGGCGATGGTATTGGTTGTGTTAAAATCATAACCATAGATTTCCACATCCACTTTGTTGCCGCCCAATCCACCGCCCCCGCCTCCTGTATTTACTGAGGCATTTACGACTTCGGGGATCAGGGCTACCTGTTGGCGCAAATCATCCGCAATTTCCCAAACGGTGCGGTCGCGATCACCAACATCCGTTAAACGGGCCATGATATTAATCATGTTCGAACCGGTAGTACTGAACAAAGAGGACATGCCTCCTTCATCTTCAGCTCCGGACGAAGAGGATAAAATAACCACTTCAGGGTAGCGTTCGTTAATTATTTTCTCGAGTAACCTTGTGGTTTTAACAGTTTCTTCCACCCGGGTGCCGGTTTGAAGTTCAATGGCCAGGCTGATTTGTGATTCGTCAGCCTCGGGCATAAAGTCGGTTCCCACAAACTTTGCGAGGAATAACGAACCCGCAAATATTAACAGGGCACTCACCATAATCACGGTTTTGTGCTTTAATGACCAACGCAGGGTTTTTTCATAAAAATTATCCACGGCATTAAGCACAGGCTCAACGGTACGTTGGTAGCTGTACCATTTGGTTGTTTTTTTTGGCTTGCTCATTACAAGCATTTTTGAAGCAAGCATTGGCGTAAGCGTGATAGCCGCTATGGTAGAAATAATTACTGTTATGGTAACAATCCATCCCAATTGCTTAAACATAACTCCCGTTATACCGCCTACCAGGGTGAGGGGGAAGAATACGGCAACGACCACCAGTGTGGTAATAATTACCGACAGCCAAACCTCGTTGGTAGCATAAATGGCAGCTTCACGCGGACTGCTGCCCCGTTCAATGTGTTTACTAATATTTTCGAGTACCACAATGGCATCGTCCACCACCATGCCTATGGCTATGGAAAGTGATGTAAGGGAAATAACGTTGATGGAGTTCCCTGTCATATACAGGTAAATAAACGCAACAATCAGTGAAATGGGAATGGTGAGTACGATAATAAAGGTTGCCCTCCAATTTCCAAGAAATACCAAAACCACCAATGCCACAAAAATAAATGCCCACATAAGGGTTTGTGAAAGGTTGTTAATGGAGCCCTTGATAAAGGTGGAAGTGTCCACAATCAATTTTATCTTAACATCAGGGGGCAGCGTTTGCTGAAGCTCTTCCAGGTTTTCACTAATCTGACGCGCTATTTTCACGGTGTTGGCGCCTGATTGTTTGAGTACAAACAATCTGATACCGGTTTGACCATCGATTTTTTCTTCCAGGAAAAGATCCTTAATGGTGTCTCTTACCGCAGCCACATCATGCAGATATACCGGAACTCCATTCTTATTTCCCACCACCAGGCTACTGAGTTGTTTACTGTCCGTAAATTCTCCCTGTATCCTTAGCTGGTAATCCATTTTACCCATTTTTATTTTACCTGATGGCATATTCAGGTTCTCGCCGGCAATGGTGTTGCCAATTTGTTCGATGGTGAGGCCATAGGCATCCAGTTTTCTGGGATCGGCATCTACATATATAAAACGCTTGGGAACGCCAATCAATGAAACGGAACCCACTCCTTCGATACGGTTGAGCGGATTGATTACTTTCTCTTCCAGAAGTTTCTCCAGACCGGGATAGCTCTCTTTAGCTGTTACCGCGTAATAGACAATCGGCATCATATTCGTGTTGAACTTAAATATAGATGGCCGGTCAGCTCCATCGGGGAGTAAGTCGTAAATACGGTCAATTTTATCGCGTACATCGTTGGTTGCTTCATCAAGGTTTACCCCCCAGTTAAATTCAAGGTTTACTACCGAAATATTATCGCTCGATGTGGAAGTTACTTCTTTAATGTCGTCCACTGAATTGAACGTGTCCTCCAGGCGCTTGGTGATATTGGTTTCAATATCAGCAGCGTTGGAGCCCGCATAAGTGGTCATCACCGACAAGAAGGGAGGTTCAATTTCGGGATACAGGTCAATGGGTAGCTTTGCCAGGGAGAAAATCCCTATCACAATTATGGCCGTAAAAACCATAAATGTGGTGATCGGCTTGTTTACCGCGGATTTATAAATGCTCATTGTTTTATGTCTTTATTGATATTAATGTATGGAGTTACTCCTTCTCAATCTTTACTTTAACGCCATCAAGCAAACGGCCCTGGCCGCTGATGATGATTCTGTCACCCTCCTTGAGCCCTTCGGAATTAACTTCCACCAGATCATCGTAACGACTGCCTAAGGTAACACCTACTCTGTGGGCCACGCCGTCTTTTTCTACAAAAAGGTATCGTTCGTTGGAGCCCTGCATTTTAAGAATGGCTATGGACGGGAGCAACATGGCTTCTACCTGATCAAAATTGATGGTAATTCGGTTGAACATCCCCGGACGAAGCAAACCTTCGCGGTTGTCAATTTGTATTTCAATGTTAAAGGTCCGGCTCGTGGCATCAATGGTTGGATAGATATTAAATATTTTCCCCATGATGCTTTTGTCCCGATAAAGATCGCTCTTAACGCTGGTCTCCATGCCTTTTTTTATCATGGGGAAATAAACCTCCGATACCGGAACTATGGCTTTAAGTTTTTCAATCTGCACCAGCGAAACAATGGCAGCCTTACCTATTTGTGGCAGCGGTGCACCGGAATACATTTCGCCGGCTTCAAAATATTTGCCTGAAATTACTCCGCTAAAGGGAGCCCTGAGTTGGGTATTGTCTTTGAGGAAATTCACATTACTGCGGGCAATTTCAAGTTGCGATTGCATTTGATCGTACTGTTGCTGAGGTACGCTGCCCACTTTTTGCAGGGTGTCGAAACGCTTAAAATCAATTTCCAGATTTTTAAGTTGGATTTCGGCCTGGTGCAGTTGGGTGCGGTCCATTTGAACAATCAAATCGCCTTTGTTTACCCTGCTACCCACTTCCACCTTTATGGCGTCAATGCGCCCGGGTGAGGCCGGCGCCATATGCAGTTCCTCGAAGGCCAGCAGTGTTGCCGGATATTCTACTGAGCGGGCTACCTGCTTTACTTCAAGTGTAGCCACTTTTACCATTTCCACTTTTTCGGTGGTTTCCGGGCTGGTTTTCCCATCTTCCCCTTTGCTCCCTGAACATGACAAGGTAATGGCTGCGATGGCTAAGATGCTGAAATTAAGTATTTTATTCATTTTTGTTGTGTGTTATCGTTGTTAATTGAGGTTTCCGTAAAGTTTTTGCAGTTGCACGCTTGATTGCAACATTTGCATTATAGCTGAAATATAATCGGTTTCGGCCTTAACATAGTTGTTATCAGCGGTAATCAGGTCAAGCCCTGAAATTACCCCTTGTTCATATTTGAGTTTCAGGCTGCTGTAAACCCTGCGCGATACTTCCACATTCTCTTTCTGGTTATTGTAGGTTTCCAACGTATTTTTGTAGTTAAAACGCAGTTGCTTTTCCTGGATTCTTAGTTGATCATTCAGAAATGACATATTGTTGCGTGTGGTTTCCAAATCGATGCGGGCCTGCTTTATTTTTGAGTTGCGCAAACCGCCGGCAAAAATCGGGATGTTCAGTTGTAAACCTACTATGTTGGACGGGGCCACGTCAAAATCAGGTTTTAATATTTTGTAGGTATAGCTGTAGAATCCTGCCAGGGTGGGGAGGACGCCTGCTTTTTCCATGTCAATCATTTTTTGGCTTACCAATTCCTGTTGGCTTAACATTCTGAAGTCAATCTGGTCTTCGGGTTTAAAGGTGAGGTCAATCTGAGCAGCATCTTCAGCATAAGCAATCATTTGTTCCACCGTTTCGGTAAGTTCAAGTTCTGTATCAACCGAAACGCCCAATTGCAAACGCAGCATATTGGTTGCCAGTTCCAATTGTCGCTCCGATGAGCGGACCGCATTTTTGAGGGTGTTCACCTGAACCGTAAGCTGATCAAGGTCAGTTTGTTCAATTATGCCAAACGTTACCAATGCGCTGGTTTTGTCATATAGCCCTTCGAGATTCGTTAGATTTTGGTTCAGTAATTTAAGAAGTTCATCAGAAATCAATACCAGGTGATAGCCATCGGTAACCTGCGTGGTAATGTCCAATGCCGACTTCTCATAGTTCATGTCAGCAAGCTTATTGTATAATTTTGCAATCCGGACACCTACAATATAATTTCCGTTGAAAATGAGCTGGTTTACATTTAGATTAAAGCTGCTTTGAGGTTTTATTTCGATTTCAGATGCGGGCATGTCTTCCATAAACCGGATGGACATTTTGGCGCCAAGCGCGTTTGAGTAATCGGCTGCGGCATTTACCTGTGGCAATCCATTGGCAATAGCCTCTCGTACGGCAAAGGTTGCTTTGTCGCGTGCCAGGTCTGCATTTGTCATGGATATGTTGTACTCCAGTGCCGTTTGCCTGGCGTCTTTTAAACTCAGTGTAAGTCGTTCCTGGGCGGTGAGGTAGCCTGAAGTGCCCAGAAGTGTGAGAAATATTAACAGTTTGGTTTTCATTGGTTTACTTATATAAGTTCAGTTAGGCTTTCAAAATAGTGATTCATCAGGGCAACACCCTTTTGGGTGCATATGCCCCTCAAATAGGGCAGAAAAATACTCCTGAGTACATCTTCAGGCTGAGGTTTTAAAGCTTTTATCCGTACGCTTCTTTCCATGAGATTAATCAATTCATACAGAAAGTTGTCCACAAGCTCAATCTGAATATCCTTTCTGAAAATTTCTTCACGTATGCCTCTTTCCAACAAAGTGTAGGAAGCGGAGAACTCTTTTAAACTTTCTTTGTGTGAATAAAGCGTCTCATTTACTGTGGAATAATACTTTTTCATGTCCTCAATAAAAATCTGAGAGTAGGAGTTACGATGCTCAATCTCCCGCTTCATAATCAAAAAAATTGCCTCAATCACATGTTGCGACTGGCCAATAATGCTGATCATTTGTTTGTTGTTAATGATAATCAACTCAATCAATGATTGTATCACCAAATCATCTTTATCCCTAAACAACTCATAAATGGTCCGTTTTGAAACACCTGCTTCGGAAGCGATTTGATCCATGGTAATGTTTCTGATGCCCATATCCAGAAATAGGCAGGAGGCCTTTTTGATTATTTTATCTTTTGTTTCCATATCGGAGATTATAAACTGCTGCAAAACTACAAAACTATTTTGGTTTTTTAGTTTTCTTAACAAAATTTAATAATCTTTAGGTTAGTATATTAATGTAGCCCTGTGATTTGAGGCGTTTCATTCTTATCAATTTGATTAATTTTGCCGCCCATATGTTTTTTTGATTTTATGAAGGAGGAATTATATATCCCTGTAGTTGATTATGATTATCCATTGCCGGAAGAGCGGATTGCACGCTTTCCAGTGGACAAGCGTGATGAATCGAAATTGGTTATCTTAAAAGAAGGAGAAGTTAGTGAAACGATATTCAGCAAAATTAATACCCGTTTGCCTGAGGATGCGATGCTGGTTTTCAACAACACCCGGGTAATACATGCCCGCCTTCGTTTTGCCACGGCACAGGGAGCTGCCATTGAAGTGTTTTGTCTTCAGTCGTTGGCTGAGGTTGCTCCCATAAATGGAAGTGCCATCTGGAAATGTTTTATCGGAAATGCGCGGAAATGGAAATCCGGATTGCTCCAAATGGATTTTTCTACACCTGAAGGGGAGGTTATACTCACTGCCAGTAGGGGATCAGCTCTTGAAGATGCGCACCTGGTTCATTTTAACTGGAATCCGGCAACCCTGATTTTCGAACAAGTACTTGAATACGCCGGCAAAATTCCTTTGCCTCCGTATATTAAACGCGCGGTGGTTGAAAGTGACAAGGAACGTTACCAAACCGTGTATGCCCAATACAATGGTTCCGTGGCTGCACCCACGGCCGGGTTACATTTTACCCCCGGATTACTTGAAAAACTCTCCGCAAACGGAGTGAGCCTCGAATTTCTTACATTGCATGTAGGAGCCGGAACCTTTAAACCCGTGTCTGCTGACAACGCCATTGAACACCATATGCACGCAGAAGAAGTGCTTATTGAAAAAGCCTTTCTCATTCGGCTGATACAATCCCTTGACAAAAATATTATCCCTGTGGGTACCACCAGCATGCGATCGCTTGAAAGCCTGTATTGGATTGGTGTGCAACTTATTGAAGGCCACATGCAGGAGCAGGATTTGCCCTTTATTATTAAACAGTGGATGCCTTATGAAACTAAGGTGATTTATCCTGCGGCTGAAGCACTCCAGGCCATCGTTGATTACATGAGCAGACATCGGCTAACCACAATCAGGGCTGTGACCAGCATAATGATTGTACCGGGATACCATTTCAGGGTCTGTAATGCGCTAATTACCAATTTTCACCAGCCGCGAAGCACCTTGCTTATGCTGGTTGCTGCCTTTGTAGGCAATGACTGGAAAAAGGTATATGATTATGCACTTTCGCATGATTTCAGATTTTTAAGCTACGGTGATAGTTGTTTATTGTTTAAAAGCAAGGGACCAGCCTGAGGCAGGCAGGCGGGAAAACGAGGGGAAAATGAAAAGTGAAGAGCTTAGAACAAAGAATTTCGTTTCGGTCGATCTTAGAAATCTGAAATCTACAACCCGCCTGACCGATGAATGACTGCTTCTTAATTAATATTATGTTGGTCAGTCGGGCAGGCTGCCACGGATAGCTATCGGTAATGCAATCTGCAATCTGCAATCTGCAATTTGCAATCTGCAATCCGAAATCTGCCTAAAGGGTAACAATTCTATGTTAACACAAAAAAATACGTCAATCATTTACTGGGATTCCTTATTTTTGGGCACCATTAAGTAAAAGGTCTATGACCGTGAAAATTTCAAATAAAGAAAAAGCTACATCTTCTGAAGAGAAGGATGATATGTCATTCTGGGGACACCTGGATGCCTTGCGGGGTCATCTTTTCAGGTCGGTTGTTGCCATAGTGCTCCTTTTTATTGTGGCTTTTGTTAATCGCGAATTTATTTTTGACCAGATCATTCTTGCCCCCCTCAACGATGATTTTATCGCCAACCGAATACTCTGCCGCCTGGGTGAGTTACTGAATATGCCCTCCATTTGCCTGGGAAATCTCAAGCTGAAACTGATTAATATCAGCTTATCCGGACAGTTTCTCATGCACATGTACATCAGTTTTTTTATAGCACTTACAGTAGCTTCACCTTATATCATCTGGGAAATCTGGCGGTTTATCCGACCGGCATTGTATGATAATGAACGCAAGCACTCGCGGGGGGCTGTGCTGGTGATGTCGCTGCTATTTATTCTGGGATTGCTTTTTAGTTATTTCCTGATTGTACCGCTTACGCTGAACTTTTTTGGCAATTATCAGGTAAGCGATTCCGTAACCAATCAAATTGCACTTACCTCTTACATCTCCACCGTGGTATCGGTTACTTTTTCTATGGGTGTGGTGTTTGAATTACCGGTATTTGTCTTTTTTCTGGCTAAAGTTGGGATATTAACTCCGGCTTTTCTGCGCAAGAACAGAAGATATATGATTGTAATCCTGCTTACTTTAGCCGCCATCATTACCCCACCCGATGTGGTAAGCCAGATTCTGGTAGTTATTCCGCTCTGGGGTTTGTATGAACTAAGTATTGTAGTGGCCGCCCGCGCACTGCGTATTAGCCAGAAAAATGCAGCCTGAATTTCTTTGGGTTGGTCATTGGTTTCATACTTTATTGTAACCAATTGAAAGAGATGACGTCAAAATAGCATAACCAACTAATTTTAATCGTTATGAACAATTCAAGACTTTGCCGCATTGGACAGGGAAGGATAATAGGGGGAGTGGCTGGCGGAATTGCCGAGTTTTTTGGAATGGATCCCACCATTGTACGTCTGCTTTTTGTGTTGCTCGTAGTTTTTGGCGGGAGCGGCATCTTACTCTATATCATTTTATGGATTATACTGCCTGAAAAACCCATGTATGATCCTTACCGTATTTATACGCCACCTCCATCGCCTGCTGCTGATCAGGAGTTTAAGAGTGGAGTAGGAGAGACTTACGAAGGCTTTGATCGTGGCATTCCTCCACCGCAAGTGCAACCTGGCTCTACCGGTACAGATCGTAAAAAAATTGAGGGAAGTCTTATTGGAGGTACCTTGCTCATTTTTATCGGAGCCATATTTTTGGTTGATCGCTTTGTTCCCAATATAGATTTTGGCGATTTATGGCCAATAGTGCTGATTGCTTTAGGAGTCTTGTTGATATTTACCAATCTGCCCCGAAATAATAAAGACAATAATTTATACAGTGGCCCTGCTTCCGGCAATTCATCTGTGGAGAATTCTCCGGCTTCAAATTCACCTTCTGAGGATGAGCCACCGGTTTAATTCATCTAAAAATAATCAACAATGAGCTATAAAAAAATATTCTGGGGGGTGGTGCTTGTCATTATTGGCACCTTGTTTATTCTGAAAAATGTCGGAATAGTTTATTTTGACTGGGTAACCCTCTGGCGGCTATGGCCGCTCGTTCTTATCCTGTGGGGAATCTCCATTATTCCGGTGAAAGATTATCTGAAACTTATTTTTTCGGTAGTGGCTATATTGCTATCGGTGCTGCTGGTAAACCGCTATGACCGGACGGGGTATTATCGCTTCGGCTGGAATAATAGTGACCGCCGATCGGAATGGAGGGATAGTCAACGCCGCTACGATAAGGATTATGATGATGAGCAACAACTATTTCAGTCTTTTGATTCTGCCATTAACCGGGTGGAACTGAAACTTGAGGCTGCTGCCGGCGAATTTAAACTTGCCGATACCATTGACGAAGACAAGTTGCTTACCTTTTTCAAACAGGGAACAGTGGGCAATTATAGTATGACATCGCGCGATGATAGCAGCAGGCGCTACATTGAACTTAATATGCAGGAAAGCAAAATCAAGATGGAAAACCGGGGAAACCGGGTGAAAATCGGACTAAATCCCAAAGTGATCTGGGACTTTGATTTTGATATTGGAGCCTCTTCCATTAATTTTGATCTTAGCAGGTATCAGGTAGAAAATATTGATATTGATGGTGGTGCCTCATCCATCAGTCTGAAGCTTGGAGATAAATCTCCTGAGACTCACCTGAGCATATCGGCTGGCGCAGCTTCTATTGATATAAAGATTCCTGAAACTTCAGGTGCTGAAATTACAACGGAAACTGCTCTTACCAGCCGCGACTTTAAAGGATTTAATAAAGTAGAAAACGGATTGTATCGTACCCCGGGTTTCGAGGATGCATCAAATAAAATTTACATTGAATTTGATGCCGCGGTATCCAGCCTGAGCGTGAAGCGTTATTAAAGTTTTATCCACTTACTTTCCGATGGTTCACGGCAAATTCCGTGACCATCGGTTTTTTATTTGTGTGCGTTGTCAGAAGTGATTAGAAGTAAATAGTAGCCGAAACCTGAGTAGCTAAATTAAAATTTATCTTCCCTGGGTTTCCGTAACGATAGGAATCATCATCTGATTTAGTCAGGTTTCCCTGCATTTCAACGCCGAAACTAAAATGCTCAGACAAGAAATATTCTCCCCCGAAAGCCACGCCCACTAACAAATCCAGCGTGGTTTTCTGATTGACATCGTCAATAGAGGTTGGCCTGAATATCATCACACCTGCTTTGATGCCCACATATGGGGATAAAGTCTCCTTTTTCAGATAAAAACGTGGTGCCAGTCCAATGCCAAAATCTGAACCTGACTTTTCAGCATAGTTGTAATCGATAGCCGGGGCAAGCACAAACTTTTCGCCCATCCAGATAGGAACCATTATGCCAAACTGATTGCCTTGTATGCTTCCGGTAATTCCAACGCGGGTTTTTTCCTGAGCATTTACTATTGTTGATAACATTAGAGCAGGAAGAAGTAAGGAAATGAAGAATTTTTTCATGAATTTCAATAGTTAAATTGTTTTGATATTACAATATTGTCATACAGCAGAACATCCTTTATTTTGACATATAACCGGTAATAACCTTCGGGTATTCCAGTCACATCTAACACAATATTTTCGCCCAAAGTCTCGAGTTGGAACAATGGAGTACCTCCTGCATACAGTGAATACATCCCCTGATTAAGGACTGATTTTTCAGGCTCACCCAGCCGCCTTGCCGGAACCATCCATATCTTTTTCATTGTAGGGTAATCCCGTTCAAGAACATAGATATAGAGGTTGGATGATGAGGGATTTGGGTAAGAAGAAAAGAAATTTTTTGAGCTAGTGAAATCCGCACCATCATATAACTTTATATTTGGATAGCCCACATTGCCCATGGCCTCGCCCATAATTGAACGCATTTGAAATCCAGCGATTACAGGGACTTCAAAGCCGGGTAGGCGTTCCGTTGCTTCCTCTTTGGAACAGGCAGTTAACAGAATGGTAACCGCACAGAATAATAAAGCCTTAAAAACGCGCATAGTTTTGGTTAGTTATATAGAAGGTTGGAAAATGTCATAATCATTCGCTTTCTTTTTGTTCGGCGCCGGGTGCAATGCATTCCTTTCCCAGGAAACGGCTGAACAGGGCACACAATTCATCGGGCGCCTCAGCATGCACCCAGTGTGAAGCCCCTTCAATGGTTTCAATTTCAACATTCGGAAACATCTTGTTTATGAGCGGATAATCTACCTCTTGTATATAATCGGATTTGCCGCCTTTAACAAAAAGCGTAGGACCCGTATAGGTATCGGTGCTTTGAACACCCTCAAAAATAAAATCCATATTGGCGCTAATGGCCGGCAGGTTCAACCGCCAGTCAAAAGTGTGCCGGGTTTTGCGGTAAAGGTTTTTCATCACAAACAGCCGGATACGTGTGGAAGGAATACTCGATTTAAGCTGATCTTCCACCTGTTCTCTGGTTTCAACCTTATCTAAATCCACCGCCATCATGGCTTCTATCATTTCAAAATGTACGTTGCGGCCGGGATATTTTCGCGGGCTGATATCAACCACCACCAGTTTTTCTACCATTTCGGGATGCTCCAGCGTAAAAGTCATGGCTACCTTCCCGCCCATGCTGTGACCTATAAGAATGGGTTTTTCCAGCTCATGGGTGCGAATAAATTCGAGCAGGTCATCGCTCATGGCGAAATAGTTGAATGTAGCGCTGTGGGGCGATTTGCCGTGATTGCGCTGATCGGGAATATATACTGAAAATTTTTCGGCAATCTTACGGCCAATGCTTACCCAATTGTCAGATATGCCAAAAACCCCATGAAGAATGATTACCGGTTGACCTGATCCGTAATGCTTAAAATATAGTTTCATGGCTAAACTTTATTATTGTAATGCTTTCAGATAGCGACCAATGGTTTCTTGTAGCCCCAGATAAAGCGCATCTGAAATTAGGGCATGTCCAATGGAAACTTCGAGCAGGTTTGGGATGCGACTGGCGAAGAAATTCAGGTTGTCCAGGTTCAGGTCGTGACCGGCATTGATGCCAAGTCCCGCTTCAAAAGCAGCCTGGGCCGCTTCTACAAAAGGCGCAATGGCTTTTTCCGGATCCAGGTAAAAGTTGGTGGCAAAACTTTCGGTATATAGTTCTACCCGGTCGGTGCCGGTATCTGCTGCAGCGCGAGCCATAACCGGATTTGGGTCCACAAAAATGGAAGTCCGTATGCCGTGGTGGTGGAATTCAGCGATCACCTTTTTCAGGAACTCTTTATGTTTAATCGTATCCCAGCCCTGATTGGAAGTAAGCGCATCCGGAGCATCGGGAACCAGGGTCACCTGTTGAGGTTTTACTTCAAGTACCAGTTTTATAAAGTCGGGCTGTGGATTACCTTCAATGTTAAATTCGGTGGTAACCAATGGCTTAAGTGCCTTTACATCGGCATACCGGATGTGTCGTTCATCAGGCCGGGGATGAACAGTAATTCCCTGCGCACCAAACAATTCACAATCCATGGCTATCTTCAGCACATCTGGAATATTGCCCCCGCGTGCATTGCGGATGGTGGCTACTTTATTAATATTAACACTTAAACGAGTCATAATAGTAAATTTTTTATAAGCAAAGATATGGTTAATTATTCTTGCTCCAAAATACTATTTCTAGACAGGGACGAGGGGCGCTAAAAGGGACAGCTTGTCTCGTGACAACGAGAAGGGGCGACAAAAGGGACTGGGAGACGGGGAGAAGGGGTGAATGGGAGAAGGGGAGATAGGGAGATGG
>JAVEQP010000054.1:0-3244 GCA_034007585.1 Lentimicrobium sp.
GTTACTGAGGTTTGAAGATATAATAAGGTTAGATTCTGGTTAGAAGAAGAAATAAGGTAAAAAGTGGAAGGAGGGTGTTTTAGTTACTGAGGTTAGACGGGCAAATAAGGTTTTGTCGTTTCCCGATAGCTATCAATATCAGCAGTGCCAATGGATATTCTACGAAATTAACCTTATTTATGCTCAGAAACCTCAGTAAGATACCCGGCACACCATCTAACCTTATTCTTTTTTTTAACCTTATTATAAAAATCGTTATGATAAAAAGAGACATTAACCCCGATAATTCAATAATTTTATATGCCTGACACTGCCAATCATTATTGCTCATTTGATAAAAGATAAATGGGCTATTCGTCAAGCGCCAAATTTAAAATCTTTCAAAAGCACAATTAAGTTGGTGCGAAGTCTGTAAGGAAAATCGTGAAGCACGCTATTTCGTCATCTCTTCAATAAATGCAATTAATTGAGAATTGTCTATTTCGGATGCAGATTTACCCTTATTTAAAATCTTCCTTGCCAGGGTCTTCTCAATAAAACTCATACCGTCGTAGTTAAATTCACCGCCAATAACCCGGCAGCTTTTAGAATGTATTTTAAGTTCATTGGGATAGGCATAGTCAAGTAGCTGTGCTGCATTGTTTTTATCATTACTATATAAATAAAGTCCCAGTTGTTTCCTAAGCAACGTCCAGGCATTTTTACTGATAAAACTGCGCATTTTACGGTTTATCTTTCCTGAATGAGTCGACGTACCCAGGATCACTGTATCAAAATGTTCGATATTGTATTCTTCCACTTTTTTCAGATCGATAATGGTGGCGTTCCCAATCGGTAGAGAATCTCCGATTATTTGAGCTATTTTTTCTGTAGTGCCATGTTTACATACATACAATATGACAGTTTCCATATGCAGGAATATGAATGGTTGATAATGAGTGTGAATGGGGTATAGAAAAGGATGGGCAGTATAAAAGAGTCGGAAATTTCCCCTTAGCAAATGCAAAGTTAAGGGAAACAAACTCAAAAGTCAATACATGATGGCAATAAAAGTTCAAAAAAGTGAAGAAAATTTTACTTAATCCTTAGATTCCGGAGTCTTGTCGTAATTTATTTCATTGATTTTTACGCCAAATTCGTCATAAAAGAGCCAGATGCCAACCCTTTTGCCCATATCAAAAGCGCCTTTATAGTGAAGTTTCCCGTTGGAATGATACACGGTGCGCTCTCCGTCGCTCTTATCCTGCTTAAAGTTACCTTCGCTCCACAACTGACCGTCGTTATACCATGAGGTCCATTTGCCCTCTCGCAAACCTTCATTGTAGTTGCCTTCTATATATTTTTTCCCGTTTGGATGATAACGGATCTCCTTAATAAGTACTTCCTTACCGTCGATTTTTTCAAAAGTTTTTTCCGACTTTAAAGTTCCATCCTCAAAAAAATCCTTTTTGATTGTGGGTTTATTGCATGCCGCCAGGGTGGTAATGGCGATTAAAAGAATGAAAATACGTTTCATCGGGAAGTAGAGAAGTGAGGGTGAATGATGTTAATTTCTATTGAAAATCAATCGGGAACCCGGCTGACTCTCATCAAACATACCGTTTTTCCAGGCCAGGTGACCCCCGACAAAGGTATGCGTAATTCTTGAATGAAATGTTGTTCCTTCCAATGGTGACCAGCCACATTTATATAAAATATTTTCTGGAGTTACTTCCCATGGAGCGTCTGGATCAATCAGCACCAGATCGGCATGATAGTTTTCACGAATGAAGCCTCGTCGTTCGATGCCAAATATGCGTGCCGGGGCGTGGCACATTTTTTCCACCACCGTTTCACGCGAAAATTTTCCCTGTCGGGCCATTTCGAGCATGGCCGGTAAGGAATGCTGTACCAGCGGTCCGCCGGAAGGACAGGTGAAGTAAGGATTGGATTTCTCTTCCAGGGTATGTGGCGCATGATCAGTGGCTACCACATCAAGTTTCCCTGTCTTTAAGGCCTGTATTAAAGCCTCGCGGTCGCTGCCTGACTTGATGGCTGGATTCCATTTGATGCGGCTGCCCAGCTTTTCATAGTCTTCATCAGAAAACCAAAGGTGGTGCACACAGACTTCGGCAGTAATGAGTTTTTCTGCATTTGATGGCGCATCCGAAAGCAATTCAACTTCGTCGGCTGTCGAAAGATGCAGCAAATGCAGGCGGGTATGGTGTTTTTTTGCCAGATTTACCGCAAGGGTGCTCGATTTGAGGCAGGCTTCCCGGCTCCGTATAAATGGGTGCATCTCCATGGGTACTTTCTCGCCAAATTTCTCGTGCATCATTTCAGTATTCAGCCGGATAGTTGCTTCATCTTCACAATGAACAGCCACAAGGGTAGGGGCATACTTAAAAATAGCTTCGAGCGTTTGAGCATTATCAACCAGCATATTGCCGGTTGAAGCACCCATAAATACCTTGATGCCGCAAACGGTACGCGGATTGGTTTTGATGATCTCCTCCAGATTATCATTGGAGGCTCCCATGTAAAAAGAGTAATTGGCCAGTGATTTTTGAGCAGCCAGCTCATATTTTTCTTCCAGCAATTCCTGAGTAAGAGCATTGGGAACAGTATTGGGCATTTCCATAAAGGAGGTCACCCCGCCTGCAACGGCTGCCCTGCTTTCAGTGTAAAGGTCTCCCTTGTGGGTCAGTCCCGGTTCGCGAAAATGGACCTGGTCGTCAATTACCCCCGGAATTAGCCATTTGCCTGAACCATCAATATGTTCAGCATTTACTTCACCCGATAAATCAAAGGGCAATTCCCCTTCTTCAATCCGGCTAATGATGCCGTTGTCAATCAATACATTTCCTATATAAGAACGCCCTTCATTAATGAGCGTGGCACCGGTAATCAGATATCTCTTATTCATACAAAATTCTTTTTGGTTCCACGAAAGTAGTTGATAAACCAGTAGTGAGTTATGAGTTCTGGGTTCCTGGTTCTGAGTTTTGGGTCTCCCGAATCGCTGCGCTCTCGGGATTTCGCTATGCTCAATTTGGTCTTTGGAATTTATTCTGTAATTCTTCCCTTCTCCCCTTCTCTCCTTTGCTCCGTCCCCCCGTCTCCTTCTTTAGTTTTTGGTCTTTAGTCTTTGGTCGGGAAGCTTTGGGAAGAAATTCCGTCTCCCCGTCTCCTTCTTTAGTTTTTGGTCTTTAGTCTTTAGTCTTTGGTCGGGAAGCTTTGGGAAGAAATTCCGTCTCCCCGTCTC
>JAVEQP010000054.1:3344-27126 GCA_034007585.1 Lentimicrobium sp.
TCTTTAGTCTTTGGTCGGGAAGCTTTGGGAAGAAATTCCGTCTCCCCGTCTCCTTCTTTAGTTTTTGGTCTTTAGTCTTTAGTCTTTGGTCGGGAAGCTTTGGGAAGAAATTCCGTCTCCCCGTCTCTTTTAAGCGTCCCCCGTCCCTCGGCTTTGGTCTTTAGCCTTTGGGTTGGTTATATTTTAGATTTGAGCGGTAATTTTCAAATTTTCAAATCAGGAATTTTCAAATTCATTTCTCCCCGTCTCCCCGCCCCTCGTCCCTTTTAAGCGTCCCCTGTCCCCTCCTTTGCTTCGCTGCGGCAGGCAGTCCTCGCCCCTCTTTTACGGCACTCGTACCTTTTAGTCTTTGGCTTTTGGCTTTAGAGGTTGAAAGTTAGAAGTTGGAGGTTAGAAGTTAGAGGTTAGAGGTTAGATGTTGGAAGTTGGAGGTTAGTCCCGTCCCGTAGATACGGGATCGGGAAGAAATTTCTCACTCCCTCTCTTTTTCACTTCCCTTCCCTCTCACTCTCACTCCCTCTCACTCCCTCTTATCTCTACTGCTCTCGTCCCTCGTCAAATCAATAGATGCAAGGTTTTCGATAGAACATCAGGCAACTTTCACCGGACGAATACGCTTGAATCTCAACTGTATAACACCCAGAATGGCTTCGCGAAATATACCACTGCTCATTTTGGAGGTGCCCTCAGTGCGGTCGGTAAAGATTATGGGTACTTCAATGATTTTAAAACCAAGTTTCCAGGTCGTATATTTCATCTCTATCTGGAAGGCATAACCGGTGAATTTAATCTTACTAAAATCAATGGTTTGAAGTAGCTTACGCCGGTAACATTTAAAACCGGCAGTCGTATCCATAACTTTAAGTCCGGTAATTATTCTCACGTAATAGGAAGCAAAATAAGACATTAGCACCCGACCCATGGGCCAGTTAACGACGTTTACGCCTTTAATGTATCTTGAACCAATAGCTAAATCACCGCCCTGATTGGCACAGGCATCATGAAGTTTCAACAGGTCTTCCGGGTTGTGTGAGAAATCTGCATCCATCTCAAAAATGAATTCATATTCCCGTTGCAAGGCCCATTTAAACCCATGAATATAGGCGGTGCCCAGTCCCAGTTTGCCTTTGCGTTCCTCCATAAAGAGGCGATCAGGAAACTCATCCATAAGTTTACGCACAATATTGGCAGTTCCATCGGGCGAATTGTCTTCAATAATAAGCATATCAAATGCTTTACTCAACGAAAAGACCTTGCGGATAATTTTTTCGATGTTTTCCTTTTCGTTGTAGGTGGGGGTAATTACCAGACTGTCGCTCACGATATTGCTTTTAAATGGCAAAAATAATCGAAATTGTGCAATAAAAAAAACCGTTGTTACTTAACTCCAATCTTAGCTGGTTACCGAATCTTCACAATGGGAACAAACTGACAATCTGCTGAAGTAAGTAAGGAAATAAAATAACGGACTATTTATTTTTTCAAATGTTGAGCTTACTCCGAATAGGTCTTTTTCGCCACCAAGCGTTGCACTGAGTTTATCGAAGTGGGCCAAAGACACAAAGAATCACTAAGTTTAAATTCTTGATTTTCAATTTTTTGTGAACCTTGGTTTCTTCGTATCTTAGTGGCATTCTTTTTCTTTTACTTAATCGGAGTGGCCTCAATGTTTAATTCTTCTTTTCCAGAATCAAATAAACCGGCAAATGGTCGCTATAACCGCCGAGGTACTTTTTTCCGACATAAGTCCGCCATGGATTTCCAGCGTACTTACCCGTTTGCTCCTTTAAAAAAGGTGGGCTGTAAATGGCGGCTTTTTCAAACTTCCAGCCTTTGCCTTTTGGGCTGATGAGCTCTTCGGAGACGATGATCTGGTCGAAAAGGTTCCAGTTTCCGCGATATTCAAGCGTGCCATAACCTTCGTGATGGATTTGCCACATAGGGTTGAATAACCCCTGCTTTTTTACCTGATCCTTCATGCCTTTTGCACCCAACACAACAAAAACGCTACTGTCGGTGGGATCATCGTTCAAGTCGCCCATGATGAAGGTTTTTGCATTTTTTTGAACACGGTCTAGCGAATCGCTCAGGTGAAGGCTCAACCGGGCGGCGGCTTTGCGGTATTCAGGAGCACTGCGGCGCGAAGGCCAGTGGTTAACGATTACATTGATGAGATCGCCATCCAGCTCGCCGGTAACCACCAATTGATCACGGGTAAAGAATTTCGGCTCCCCGGGAATGACCAGCCGGTTTGAGGTGGAGTTAATCACTTTGAAGGCCCCTGGTTTATATAACAGCGCCACATCTATGCCGCGTTCATCGGGCGAATCGTAATGTACAATCTGGTATCCCAGTTTATCTAATGGCGGAGTATTTATAAGGTCTTCGAGCACCTGGTAATTTTCCATTTCTGCCAATCCAATAATCGCCGGTCCATCTGCATAAATCTCTGAACCTATCCCGGCAATCGCTTTTGCCATATTCGACAGTTTGGCTGCGTAGCGTTCAGGGGTCCACTCGTAAAAACCATCCGGTAAAAACTGAGCATCATCGGTTTTAGGATCATCAATGGTATCGAACAAGTTTTCGATGTTGTAAAAAGCAACTACTGTGCGCTGGCCTTTGGAGTTCTGCCCACAGGCTTGAACAGTAAAAGCGATTAGAAGAACCGAAAGCCAGGTTTTTATGGAGGTGTAGTTTTTGAATATCATCATTTAAAATTTAATTGAATTTTGAATTGGTGGCAACAAAGATATTGTATTTAATTTAAAAGAGAACAGACAGGGCGAAGTGACTTACATTAAGTATTTTATCATCACTAAACCAAAGAGGTATCTGAATGAAAAGAAATAGAAAATAATTATTAGTCCTTAGTTTTCCCTCCCTATATTTTCATACCATACAAATAACTTGTACATTTGTTCCCTGAATAATTTCCTTTCAGATAAATTTATTTTTTTTTAATTCATTCAAAATCATTTGCTTATGAAACGTCTTTTACTCTTACTTTTTGTTGCATTCGCAGCAAACTTTGCTTCAGCCCAAACCGACCTATTCTTTTCAGAGTATGTGGAAGGGAGCGGGAACAATAAAGCACTCGAAATTTACAATCCTACCAAAGAAACCATTGACTTAAGCAACTATTACATAGTGCGTTATAGTAACGGAGCCTCTACGTGGGCAGAAGGTGGTGCAACCCGTTTAATCGGAATGTTGGAATCATTTAAAACTTTTGTGTTTGTGAATGGTCAAACTACCTCTACTTCTTCATCACCTGCCTGCGATCCGAGATTACAGGCTATGGCAAATCAGCTTGACCATGACTATCCTGCTCCATTATATATGAATGGGAATGATGCCATGGCATTGATCAAAACGCCAAATGGAGAGGCTCCGCTGGCTGATAATTCGAATGTAACCGCAGTGGACCTTATTGGTGAAGTTGGATTAGGTGCTCTCATAGCCGCCGAAACCGGCTGGTCATATGCAAAGGACACAACAGTTACCTACCTGGCAAATAATGTAGAAGTTACCGGTAAGGTAATCAATTATATTGTGCAAAAAAAGGCTACGGATGGTTCATCATTCGGTCCTTTCTGGCTGTCATGGACTTCAGATCATACTTTGGTCCGCAAAGCCACTGTGGTTGATGGCGTTAAAAACAACCCAAGTCCCTTTAATGTAAAGCTGGAATGGTATCCGCTGGTTGAGTTGGATTCACTTGGACACGAAGTGTATAAAGATATCTGGACTAATCTTGGAACCCATACATGTATTGCTGCTTCAGCAGGAATTCAGGAGAGCGACTTCGGCTCAAAACTGGATGTTTATCCCAATCCGGTTAGCGACGGTCACTTCAATATAGAATCCGGTATTGGAGTTAAGGAAGTGGAAATATACTCCATCATAGGTCAGACTGTTTATCGTGAGACTTATGGTAAAGGAACCCAAAAGATTGAAATCAATCAGGCCGACTTGCAAAAAGGACTTTATCTTGTTAAAGTTACTTCATGGAACAATACTTTAGCAGTGAGAAAGGTTGTCGTCAAATAAGACCATACCCTTTGCTATACATTTAATTGCAGGCACCTGAAAATGAACTTTGTTTCAGCTTAGGTGCCTGTTTTCAACTATTTTAAATCAACATTCAATGAAAAGGAAACTTCTACTTTTCTCGATTTTGTTCGTCTCTGCAATTTCAGTGTTTGCCCAGAAGCAGCTTGTTAAAGGTGTGGTGCAGGATTCACTTACAAACGAAACCATTGTTGGAGCTAATATAGTTCTAAAGGGTACCACTACCGGTACAGTTTCTGGCATTGATGGCAGCTTTGCACTTGAACTCAACAAAGGAAATTATATTTTACAGGTTTCATTTGTAGGATATACCACCCAGTCAAAAAAAATAAACGTTGGCACCAGTCCGTTGAACCTTACTTTTAAACTCGGATCAACGATGGTACTGGATGGTATTGAAATTACCGCCGATTATGCCAAAGTGAGGGAAACACCAGTGGCTTTCGTAACCATTTTACCGGCAAAAATTGAGGAACGTCTTGCCGGGCAGGATATCCCAATGTTGTTGAACAAAACACCCGGAGTATATGCCACAGAGCAGGGTGGGGGCGATGGTGATGCCCGCATTACTATCCGCGGCTTTAGCCAGCGGAATGTAGCCGTGATGCTCGATGGTATTCCGGTAAACGATATGGAAAATGGCTGGGTATATTGGTCCAATTGGTTCGGCCTGGGGCCGGTAACCCGCAGTATCCAGGTGCAGCGTGGATTGGGCGCTTCTAAACTGGCGTTGCCTTCAGTGGGCGGAACCATGAACATCCTTACCAAAGGCATTGACAACAAGCGGCAAATAAGTGTGGAACAAGCGCTGGACCAATATGGCAAATCAACTACGAGCCTGGGACTTACCTCTGGAAGGATGAAAAATGGATGGGGAATTACCATGGCCGGATCTTATAAAGATGGAAAAGGGTGGGTGGACAATACAGATGTAAAAGCCTATTTCTTTTTTGCCAAAGTGGATAAAATATGGGGCAAACACCTTACCAGCCTTACTGCTTTTGGCGCGCCTCAAACTCATAAGCAGCGTTCTTATAAAAAATCAATTGCTATGTTCGATACCACTTATGCTAAAGAACATGGCGTAAATTCTTCAGATTTCCCTATAATCAACGATGAAGGAATTTCATACAATGCGCACTGGGGTTACATTAATCGCGATGCCGAAACCTGGAACAGCGATTCAACGGCTCGAATATTTAATCCCAATTCAAATAGGGAAGTGCTGAACGAGCAGGTGAATACCTACTTCAAACCACAGTTCAACTTGCGCGATTTGTGGACCGTTAACGACCGGCTAACCATCACCAATATACTTTACTTATCAGTAGGTACAGGTGGTGGCATGCAACCTCGCAGCAGTTTAAAGAATACCAATCTGATTACGCGGGCCGATTATATAAACAACCCTGAATCCTTTTCAGAAGATGAAATCGGACAGATCAACTGGCAAAGCATCTATAATCAAAACACCAAGCCTACAAATTCACCTTTCGGAGTTGTATATCCGATCAACCGACTCTATAGTGACAAAATGTATGCATCAAATAATTACCTTGTTCAGAACGATAATAACCACTTCTGGTATGGTTTACTCTCTACTTTTTCCTATAAATTGGATGAGCGGTTTAACTTATCAGGAGGAGCCGATCTTCGCTCATACACTGCGGAACATTACAGTAAGATTACCGATCTTTTGGGTGGCGATTATGCCATTGACAAAGGAGATAAGCGCAATGATTATGATGCCGACCCATCACTTGCTATGAAATATAAGGGCGACAAAGTGAATTTTTATTATGATGGATTGGTGAACTGGGGTGGTTTGTTCGGCTTGATTGAGTATAAATTAGAAAAAGTGAGTGCTTTTGTAAATCTTACCTCTAACGTAAGCGGTTACAAAAAGATTGACTATTTTGGAAATCAGGAATCGGATTGGAAATATAAACCGGGGTTTACTTTTAAGACCGGAGCCAATTACAATATCAGCGAACACAGCAATGTATTTTTTAATCTGGGGTATTTATCCAAAACCAAGGATTACAAATACTACTATAAGGGCTTCACTGCCAACTTTCAGCCCGACTCCATTTCAAAAAATGAAAAGGTTAAGGCATTAGAGTTTGGATACAGCTACAATAGTCAGCGCTTTACAGCCAACCTCAATACTTACCTCACCTTATGGGAAAATAAACCTACTACCCAGGTAAGAGGTAAATATACCGATCCAGTAACCGGTAATGAGGGTTATACTTATGGTGATATCCCGGGAATGGATGCCCGTCATATTGGTGTTGAGCTGGACTTTATCTACAAGGTAACAGAAAAATTAGATTTCCAGGGTCTTATATCGGTAGGAGACTGGATATGGGACAAGAAGATTGACAATCTCCAGATGTATTTTACTGACAACAACGAACCTGCAAACAGTTTCGGTTTTGATGCCACTGGAATTCACGTGGGTGATGCAGCTCAAACCCAATTGGGAGCCAGTATGCGTTGGGAACCCATTAAAAACCTATACTTTGATGGGAGTGTTACCTTTTTCGATAGATACTATGCCGACTTTAACCCAGAAGAATCTACTGACGAACTGGGTAACCCGGTTGAATCGTGGCAGATACCTTCTATCGCACTTACAGATTTTCATGCTGGCTATAGTTTCAAAATTCAGCCATTTGATCATCTTTTCTTTACCTTCAGGCTGAACGTACTGAATGTGCTTAATACCACGTATATTTCGGATGCTAAAAACAACGACACTTACATTCAGCGACCATTCAACACTTTCGATGCCCGCTCTGCGGCGGTATTTATGGGTGCTGGAAGACAAATTACCGGTTCGTTGAGGATTATTTTTAACTAATCCCGGACCACTTTAATTCTTCAAATATCAAACTGAATTCAAAAATCTAATTTTATGAAAAAAACATTACTAATTGCACTCGCTTTTCTTGGATTTACTTCCATTAATAACGCCCAAAACACCATTCTCGAAGCCCGGGGGATGGCCGTTGGCTCGGTGGTTACTGTTAAAGGCATTGTTACCAATGGCGCTGAATTTGGCGTTATCCGCTATTTACAGGATAATACTGCCGGTATTGCAGCTTATGGTCCATTAACAATGGTGGCTAATCGCGGCGATTCAGTCAGCGTTACAGGAACCCTGAAAAATTACAATCAACTGCTCGAAATTGATCCGGTAAGTAGTTTTACCGTGCTTTCAACCGGGCATCCGGTGCCTGCACCCATAGTAATTACGCCCGGCCAGATTGCAGAAGCCTATGAATCGAGGTTGGTTAAGATTAACAATGTTATATTTACCGATGCTGGAAATTTATTCACAGGAAATAAGAAATATGAGTTTACTTCCAACGGCCAAAATGGCTATATTTATATTAAAAATGACCAGACAGACATTGTAGGTCAGCCTATCCCCAGCGGAAATGTAAATATTACAGCCATCTGCTCTCAATTCGATTACTCTAATCCCAATGCCGGTTATCAGTTGCTTCCGCGCACCATTGACGATATCGAGCAAACCAGCTCTATATTCTTTACCAACACCCTGACCAATACCAATTTTACAAAAGCAGAACTTGATTTCACCTGGACTACCAATATTTCCGGTTCAACCGAAATAT
Source organism: Lentimicrobium sp. (assembly GCA_034007585.1). Lineage (GTDB taxonomy): Bacteria > Bacteroidota > Bacteroidia > Bacteroidales > Lentimicrobiaceae > Lentimicrobium. The sequence goes on from JAVEQP010000054.1 coordinate 11,063, forward strand.
TTTACGGCCTGAGCGAAGAATCGGTGACCGCTAATCACAGCATTGGAACCGGAGGCAATGCAGCGCATGAAATTTTTCTTACCGGACTGAGTGCCGGACAGGTGATTTGGGTGAATGCATTCTCTGTTAGCGGAAGCGATACTGCTTTTTCGGGCGTAACCCCTTTTGCTACCATTTCCAATTCAAGTGGCGACATTAAGGTTTATTTTAACACCGCTGTGGACCATGATTATTCGCATGGGGTGGATGCCATTGTGCTGCCAAACACGGTTGACGATACACTGATCAGTTACATCAACCGTGCAAAGTACTCCATTGATTTTACCATGTACAACTTCAACAACTCGGGTATTAGCAATGTGAGTAATGCATTGAAAGCTGCTGCCGACCGTGGCGTTACCGTTCGTGTGATTGGTTGTGGTACAACCGCCAATCTGGGAATTGATGAACTGGCCGGCTCTGCAGTGAATGTATTGATAGGTCCTTCAGGTGCGCAAAGGACCGGGATTATGCACAATAAATTCATTCTGTTTGATGTGGAATCTGCTGACGCCAATGAACCCCTGGTTTGGACCGGCTCTACCAACCTCACCAGCGGTCAGGTCAACACGGATGCCAATAATGTTATTATTATTCAGGACCAGAGTCTTGCCCGTACCTATAAAATTGAGTTTGAAGAGATGTGGGGCTCGAAGAATAGCACACCAAACGCTACAAATGCCCGTTTTTCGTTCAACAAAAAGAACAATACCCCCCATGAGTTCATAATCAATGGCAAAAGGGTGGAGTGCTATTTTAGTCCTACCGATGGCGTAAACGCCAAAATAGTGGAGACGATTAATACAGCATCCAACGATTTAAGCATCGCTACCATGCTGATTACGCGCAACGAAATGGCCGATGCCATTGCTGCCCGCAAAGCGGCAGGTGTTGCCGTGAATGTGCTCACCAATGCTGAAGGCAATAATGGTGCGTTGGTAAACACCGTCCTTTCAGGCGCTTTGGGAACCCATTATGTTTTTGATAATGTGGTTGCCGGCATAATGCACCATAAGTATATGGTAGTTGATCAGGATGCTTCGGCTTCCGATCCGCTGGCATTTACCGGTTCACATAACTGGAGCGCTGCTGCCGATAACGACAACGACGAGAACACACTCATCGTTCACGATGCCACCACGGCCAATCTTTATTATCAGAATTTTGTAAAGCGTTTTATTGAAAATGATGGAGTTTTGCTTGAGCTCACCGGTCCTCCTACTGCTGTAAATGATACCGTTACACTGGCAATGGATCAGGAAGTTACTGTTGAGGTATTGCTTAACGATATTAAGCAGTCTCCTGTTTCGCTTAGTATCGAGATTCCGGCAGTCAATGGAAATTCATATATTCCCTTCACCAATACAAATGTAATTAATTACAAGCCGGCAGCCGGTTTTAAAGGAGTGGATTCTGTAACCTATAAAATTGCGTACCTGGCTTCTCCGGACCTGAGCGCAACAGCCAACATTTATATATATGTTGTGACTGCTGATGGCTTTGCTGAAGGCTTAAATGTTGAAAGCCTTGTGATTTATCCCAATCCGGTTATCGAAGGTGGTTTTCAGGTAACCTGTACTGCCAAAATTGCCGAAAAAGTAACTTATCAATTGTTCGATATTACTGGGAAACAGGTTGAAAACCAATCCTTAACTCTAAATAGTGGCGGAAATGTGTTGAATATTAGCACTGGTGACTTGAAAAGTGGCATCTATTTTCTCCGGTTCACTACCTCAACAGGGGTCTATAACCAAAAATTGATTGTGCGCTAAGTGAAAGTCCAATTTTGTAATTAAAAAGCAAAGGCTGTCATTCCGGACAGCCTTTGCTTTTTGAAGGTTATTATAAAATGTTTTGAATGGCTATTGGCTTTAGCTAAAAAGGTCTTTAACGAAAGCCGCTTTGTCCCAACGAAGGCTTAAACTGAAATTTTCAACCTGAATCAGAAATAGGATGATGCTATAATCCAAATAATCCTAACCTGAATGCGGATTTTTGTTTTATTTCTACCGGTTTTATCCGCTGAGGAGCAGCAGTGGTAAGGATGTCAAAACGTTCAAAGTCTTTTACTTCTGCCAGGTCAAAACTTATATGCTCCACTTTGCAAAATGAATTGCCTGAAGAGCAACTGGTGATGAATTTACGTATGTTTTTTTCTCCACCTTCAATATGAATGTTCAGACTATTGTCATTGGTAGCATAAGCAATGGTGCCAGTCAGGCCCAGGTTTCGGCCTGTTTTAAGTAAAAAATAGCGCAAACCTGTAAAAGGGCCGTCAGTGGTAAGATGTATGATAAATGCAATTTTCACCTGAATATGATTTGATAATAGTTTTAATTATATGCCGTTCGGTAAAGCAATGTCATTAATAGAGGTAAAGATAAGCTTTTTAAGCGACATTAGCAATAGGTAATTAAACGTATTTTGATTTGAGGTGATTAATCATGACTAATATTCATTCCAATTTACTTTGTCGGGATGATCAACGGCTGCTTTGCACGTGTTTCCCTGGCATACATAAATCAGTGTTTCATTCTGCTTGAAGCGATGTTCAAAAACAGCAATCGCTTCTTCCTGCTCAGCAACTGCAAAGATAACAAATGGTCTGAATGTTTTTTGAAGAATTGAGGCAAATCTTAATGCATCGGGTCCGGTAATTACCACTACGGAAGTTTTAAAAGCTATGGCTGCAGCCACCGAAGCCCATTGCGCATGAGCAGACGGGTAGGCCACAATGCGATTTTTCATTAGGTTAACCATGTTTTCAGCGCGCTCCATCCATTTGGTTTCATTAAACAGATGACCAAGCTCCCACAATACTTTCGCCATCACTGAATTGCCGCAAGGCTCTGCACTGTCGGTAGTTTCTTTTAATCTGAGCGGCTGTAATTCACTTGCATTACCGGCAGTAAGCCAGAAAAGGGGAGAGGCCTCATCATTAAACCGGCTATATACCTGTTCCACCAATTGCCTGGCTCTGCGGAGCCATTTGGAGTCAAAGCTGAGCTGGTACAGGGTAACAAACGCATCGGCCAGAAAGGCATAATCATTAAGCAGACCTTCAATTCTTGCTTTCCCGTTCTTGTAACTTCTCTTTAGGTTGCCATCCTGATCAGCTATTTGCCGGTGAATGACAGTTGCAGCCTGTAGCGCAGTTTCTTTCCAATCAATGTTACCGGTAGCAAGGGCGGAATCAGCCCATGCTTTAATCATCAGGGCATTCCATGAGGCAATAATTTTGTCGTCAAGCGCTGGCGGAATCCGCTTTTGGCGATGTTTAAGCAGTACCTTACGACTCATTTTAACCAGTTCGGAAAGCTCTTTTTCACTCAGATGCTGCCGGGTGGCGAAATCGCTGTTACTCATGGGACGGAGTAATATACTCTTGTTGTGTTCCCACTTACCTGCACCTTCCACGCCCCAATACTCGCTGATTAATTCACCATATTCAGGAAGTAATTCTAAAATTTCAGCTTTATCCCAAAGATAATAAAGCCCTTCCACCCCTTCGCTGTCGGCATCAAGCGAAGCATAAAAGGTATGATCGGGAGAGGTGAGGTCACGCTGGATAAAATCCAGTATGGATGTTAAGGTCGTTAGCAGATCAGCATCGCCTGTAAGTTTAAAGGCACGGGCATACAGTGAGGCAAGCTGGGCATTGTCGTAGAGCATTTTTTCAAAATGGGGTACTTTCCACTCACTATCGGTGCTGTAACGTGCATAACCACCACCAAGCTGATCAAAAATGCCACCGCGTTCCATTTGATCCAGGGTGGTTTTCAGTTGAGCGAGGGCTTCCTGATTTTTGGTTATCCCATGATAATCAAGTACAAACGACCAGACTGCAGGCATGGGGAATTTTGGCGCTCCCAACATTCCGCCCTTTTGACTGTCGAAACGCAGGGCCAGTTGATCATAGGCTTCCTTAAGCATTTCTATGTTAACAAAGGCTTTATCCGCAGTGGCTTCTACCAGATTGCTGCTTTCGATACCGGCTTTCAGGCGATCTGCCTGCTGCTGAATATCAGCTTTGCTTTTATGAAAGAGGTCGGAAATTTGCGTGAGCAGATCAATCCATTGTTCCGGCCTGAAATAGGTGCCTCCCCAAAAGGGGTCGCCATTGGGCAATGCAAAGCAATTTAATGGCCAGCCACCACTACCGTGCAGCAATTGTACGGCGTTCATATAAAGCAGATCCACATCAGGCCGCTCTTCGCGATCCACTTTAATGCACACAAAATGATGGTTCATCACCTGAGCAATTTCCGGATTGCTGAAGCTCTCGTGTTCCATTACATGACACCAATGGCAGGCTGAATAACCAATGCTGATGAGCAGCGGTTTATTTTCGGCCCGGGCTTTTTCAAATGCTTCCTCATTGTATGCATGCCAGTCAACAGGATTATAGGCATGTTGCAAAAGATATGGACTTGTTTCGTTGATTAAACGATTGGGCTGATTGCTTTTCATTGATGGATTTTCAGACAGAAAAATATACCTAAGCATAAAAGCATGGTATGGCTTTCCTGTTAAAGTACGTTTAGTGAATCAAAAAAATCTACTCATTCAGTGTTCTTAGATAAACAACATATCGAGGACAGTGTTCGCTGAAGCCCGATGAATATTATAAAACTAAATTTTTGGTAAGGAGAAAACGGGTCAGGGAAATTTTGTGTCAGAGTTATTTTGTTTTGATGTAATTTAGCGGCGACACATCGGAAAATGATTTCAGATAATTAAAAGTTATACCCTTTTAGAGTGACTTAAATCAATTTAATTGCCCTTAATGTCCATTAAATGAATAAGATACATTGTCTTTTCATTGGAGAGGGCGGATTTTATCAGTATGACCATGTAAAGAATTTTAACTATGGTCATAAGTTTATTTCATGATTGCTGAAATGCAGAAAGATGTCATTTTTAATCAAAACACAGTAAAAACAAAAAACTATGCGATTTCTATTTGCTCTATTGATTTCCTGCCTGATGCTCACCGTGAACGCTCAGCAAACTTACCGGGTAGTAAAAGGCCCCCGGCCACCCATTGATCTTCAATCTCTTCCTGAATCTGCCTATACCAAAGGCGTGCTCAGTATTAAGATCAACGAAAATTATGCTCAAAAACTGGATGAAACCCCAGTGCAGCTTGATGCACGCGGAAATGTAGTATTTGGTATTCCTGCCATCGATCAGCTTAACCAGACATGGGGCGTAGATAATTTTAAAAAGACTTTTGAAAGTGCTGCTTTCAAGACCCGCTTCACTGAGCGCCACCGGGCCTGGGGCTTTCATCGCTGGTATAAGCTGTATTTTGATGAAACCAACGATATAAGGCAAATGATTCAGGAATATGTGGCTTCCGGAGTAATTGAGGTAGCAGAACCCGAATACGAGAAACAGTTGGTAGTAAACCAGCAGCCGGCCGGTGCTCCTGACGATTTCAGCTTTAAAGGACCCGCCTGGACACCCAATGATCCCCGTTACACGGAACAATGGCATTATCACAATACCGGTCAGCAGAATGGCACCCCTGATGCAGATATTGACCTGCCGGAAGCCTGGGAAATACACCGGGGCAGTGCGGAAGTCCTTGTAGCCGTTATCGACCAGGGCATTCAAAGTGCTCATCCTGATCTTCAGGCACACATGTGGCCTGAAATCGGCTTTAACTTCATTAATAATAGTCCCAACATAGTAGCTGGGGATCATGGTTCCCACGTTGCTGGTACCATCTCGGCGATAAATAACAATGGTGTGGGCGTTTCTGGAGTGGCCGGTGGCAATGGCCCCGACGATGGAGTAAGACTGATGTCGTGCCAGGTGTTTAATCCAACCATTGGTGGCGGCGGATTTGAGCTGGCACCCGTGTATGCCGCTGACAATGGAGCAGCCATTTCGCAGAATTCCTGGGGATATTCTACCCGGGGATTTTATGAACAGGCTGTTCTTGATGCCATTGATTATTTTAATGTAAATGGCGGCGGTGAGGCCCTAATGGGAGGCATCACCATTTTCGCTGCGGGCAACGACAATTCTTCAGGCCTGTGGTATCCGGGTTGTTATGAGGGTTGCTTTAGCGTTGCTGCCACAACCAACCAGGACAAACACGCCTGGTACAGCAATTACGATACCTGGGTGGATGTGGCTGCTCCGGGTGGAGAAACCGATGATGTAACTGCCCGCGGAGTGCTAAGTTGCTGGAAAAACAGCAATTATGGCTTCTATCAGGGCACCTCTATGGCCTGTCCCCATGTTTCGGGTGTTGCCGCTTTAATAATAAGTCTTGCTTATGGACAATTTACCCCGGATCAGGTAGCGGAAATCATTCGCACTACTACCGATAACATTGATGCCCTTAATCCAGGCTATATTGGTAAAATGGGAACCGGAAGGATAAATGCCCAGGCAGCTCTGATGGCAACCATTGAACTTATGATTAATGTGGATAACCCATTTGTATTTACCGCAGTGGCTCCTGCTCACGACATGATTAATCTTAGTTGGATTAAAAATGACGACAATGATGACGTTATAGTAGCTTACAGTGTATTCGGGAATTTTGGTGATCCGGAACAGGGTCTCCCGTATGAAGTGAATGATGTAATTCCTGGTGGCGGGGTAATCATATACAAAGGTGACGCCATCAACTATGCCCATTCAGGACTGAACAGCAATACATTGTATCGCTACAAGGCGTGGTCAGTAAATGAAGCGGACGAATACTCCATGGGATTGGAAACATCGGCCACCACCCGTAAAACCCCCATCACTGAATTTCCTTACGTGGAACCTTTTGCTGTTGATGAATTTCCTCCTGTAAACTGGGAGAACAAAACGGTTTCAGGCAATGGCCTGTGGGATGTGCAAAGCGAAGGCAATCAGCCGGAATGTTTACCCTTTAGCGGAGACGCCATGGCCCGCTTTGCCAGTTATGATTTTGCTGCCGGAGCATCTGGCATGCTGATTTCTCCTCCGGTTGATTTTGCAAGCGATGGCTATGAAATTAGCTTTATGTTCTACCGGGATGATGCAGTACCTGATGTTGCCGACCGGGTTGAAGTCTATGTGCATACTGCACCAACGACTGCTTTTGCTACTTTTCTGGGAACCATAAACCGGTCCATTAACCTTGAACCGGTAACTTCAGCAACAGGATGGTATCGTTATGCATTTGAATTGCCTCAAAATCAATACAATAAACAACTTTACGTTATTCTCAAGGGTATCGGGGCGGGAGGAAACAATCTATTTGTGGATGATTTTACCATTGAGATTCCCACTACCTGTTTTCCCCCTGAGCAGGTAGCCATAAATGAGGTGATGGCCAATACTGCTGTCGTTAGCTGGCAGGCTGTTGAACCCGCGCTTACCTGGGATGTTGAAATGGGTGAAGAGGGTTTTCAACCCGGAACCGGCCTGCTGTTTCAAGCCATTGCTGACACTTTGCTTCCGCTTGACGGGCTTATGCCGGGAACTGCCTATGATGTATATCTTCGTGCAGCCTGTGGTCCTGATGACAACAGTGCCTGGGTCGGCCCATTCTCCTTCACTACCCTATGCCAGAGCCCCATCCCCTGGGAAGAGAACTTTGAGGCCATGGACAGTACTTTTATATGTTTCCAGAATAGGGTAAATACTATGGGAACCGGTGGCCTCAGCGGTACCAATCTTATGCCCGCTTCAGGAGATGGCGCCTGGTTTATTTGTACCCCCGAAGCTTTTGGGGGCGAAGGAAATGAATTCATTTATGAAGGCCAGCAATCGGCAGCCATTTCCGGGGAAGGTGAAAATTTCAACTGGTTGATGACCGGCGAAATTATATTGCCTGAAAACATGTCTGTTGACCTGATGTTTATGCTAAAATACATAGTCACTGAGGGTAATCAGGGAGCTTTTTATGTGAATGTCTGGAATGAAGGGAACTGGCGTCCGGCCTATTCTCTGGATTTTATGGAAGCAGCCGCCAACGATTACGATTATCCGGTACGTGTAAACCTGGATGTGTACCAGGGGCAAACCATCAGACTGGCCTTTGTTTATAAGAGTAATCAGTCACATCCTCTTGCCATAGATAACATTAATCTGGCTCCTGCATCAAATTACTGGACTGGCTTAACCAGCACCAGTTGGACGGCATCAGACAACTGGCGATTGCAGTTACCCCAAAGCAACGATGCAGCCGTGATTTTGCCGGCTCCCTACCAGCCTGAAATTAGCGGTGAACTGAGCCAGTACAGTATTTGGATAACTGAAGGCGCTACCCTAAAACTTAAGAGTGGCAGCCAGCTTACGGTTAATCAGGAGTTAGTTAATGAATCCGGCATTAATGGTTTGATAGTAGAGCAGGGAGCATCCCTTATCCATCCCGAAACCGAATTGCCGCTTTCTTCCTCTTATCAGCCACAAACGGACTGGGTGCTGATTAGTACGCCTGTTTCAGAACAGGCTTTTGATACTACAGCAGCTTCTGCTACTCACATATGGAAAAAATGGGAGGCTGGAAACTGGGTAGATGCCCGTATTGAAGGTGTCTGGAATCCGGATTTTGAAGCGGAGTTTGTTCCCGGAAGGGGCTATTATTTTGAATCAGCAGATGCTTTAGAACTTCCTTTCAATGGAATCAGCACGGCTTCATCCGTTGCTCTTCCCGTTACGGAATCAGGCTGGTATCTTACCGGAAATCCATTTACTTCGGCTTTCCGCTGGGAACCAACGGATTCGCGGATAGCTGCTATTGCAAAGGTTGCTGATCCGGTTTCCGGAGCACTCACCGACCTGTATCCGGGAGGAATTATTCCCCCTTTCGCCGGGTTTATGGTAGAAGTGGTTCAGGATGAATCTTTTGATTTTACCTTAGATGCTGCAAATCGCTTGCATGCGGAAGCATTTGTTCCGGATCCGGCTCCGGGCAGTATAGTATTGAAAGTGAGTGAGTCATCAACCGGCAGCAGCCAGCAGGCAGTTATTCGTTTCAACGAAGCAGCTACCAATGGTTATGATGCCATGTACGATAGTCGTTTTGTGCCCATGAATGCACCTTCGCTTTATACCATGGCCGGTGACGACATGCTCTCCACCAACACCTTGCCTGGGATTTCAAGCGGACAGGTAATTCCCATCGGTTTTGAGAAAAATGAAGCAGGTGAATACAAACTATACATAAGTTTCGATCCTGCTTACACAGGTATGGTGGTGGCACTTTATGATAAAATTACCGGAGAGGTGCACGACCTTGCTTCACCTGCTGAGGTTGACTTTTCGGCTGCTGATGGTGATGATCACCAGCGGTTTGATTTGATTTTCGGTACCCTTGGACTGGACGAAAACCTGGTGGAAAGTATTAAAGTGTTCATGTATGACAATACTTTACACATTCTTGGTGCACCTGCCGGAAGTTCGGCAATGATCTATGAAGGCAGTGGTCGTTTGGTTAAAAGCCTTTCGGGAATTGGTGGTTCTTTAGAAAGTATAAACGCGCAGTCTTTTGCTCCCGGATGGTATGTGGTTTCCGTACGCACTGCTGAAGCTGTTAAATCATTTAAAGTGATAAAATACTAACACGAGTCAGTTGCCCGAATGGAAACTCCCGCTATGAAATTTCATACCGGGAGTTTCCGTTTAAGCTATTGTGGTATGCGGTAGTTTATTTATCATTAAATTATTGATTAATCTCAATTTCTTCCAGAAGGTTGTCTTTGAATTTTATTGCAACTTACTGGTTTGTCAGCAGGGGAAGGGTAACTTCTTAGTAACCACCATTCGGCTAATAAAATCAGCAATCCGTGGAACATTGAATTTCACCTGATTGTGTTTCTATCTGGAAGGTGGTATGGCCGATACCAAAATGTTCATGTAACTGTTTCTGCAAGTCAGCAATAAGTCGATCACTTCCACCCTCTGGTACAATGAGGTGTGCGGTAAGGGCCACTTGCGTGGTACTCATTGCCCAGATATGGAGATCATGAACTGCATTTACGCCAGGACAGGACAATAAGTACTCAAGTACTTCATCCAGTTGAATGTGTTTTGGCACTGCATCCAGTGCCAGATCAATGGAATCAATGAAAAGATTCCAGGTGCTGTAAAGTATGATGATAATAATAATAAAACTAATCAGTGGATCAATCCATGGCAGTCCGGTAAGGTAGATGGCCAAACCAGCAGCTACAACGCCCAGTGATACAGCGGCATCAGCAGCCATGTGCAGAAAGGCGCCACGTATATTGAGGTCATGTTTCTGGCCTTTCATAAAAAGAAGTGCCGTAGCGGTATTGATAACTACGCCAATTGCGGCTACTATCATCACCGGGATACCGGCCACGGGCTGGGGATCTGCAATTTTTTGCCAGGCATCCCAGCCAATAAAGCCCATGGCAGCAAATAGCAGTAAGGCATTGAGTATGGAAACCAATATGGTGGTGCGCCTTAATCCATAGGTGTATTTTCCCCTGGGCTTGCGGGTAGCCAGCCAGGCGGCGGTCCAGGCAAATATCAAACCGATTACATCGCTGGCATTGTGGCCTGCATCAGCAAGCAGGGCCGATGAATTGGCGATTAATCCATAAATGACTTCAACAACAACAAAACCTATATTTAAGATTATACCAATGGCAAAGGCCCGGCCGTGAGTGATGGTTGAAGTGGAATGGGTATGATTGTGAGACATAAGATTGGAGTTAAAATGCCGGATAATGTGAGGTAAACAAGTGATTCGGGATAAGGTTGCATCAAATAATCTGTCGAAAGTTGGTTTGCATTATTCATTGGTGAGCTGAAGGTTGTTTGTTTTTCTCGTCCCGTCTCTTGGTTTTTTTATGGTACGGTCGATCGTGTTCGTCCTTTTTTTAAGGTTCTGACAGCAATCGCGATTCTTTGCAGACCCGGTATTGGATTTATAAGCTCAGAAATCCTGGCCTGCAGTTGCCAGGCTTGTCAGATGGCATCTTCCGGGATGCTGTTGGCAAGGCATCTCACTTCCATCTTTGTGACCGTTTTCGGCACACCTCAATCCTTTTTAATGAGTTTCCCGCTTCCGGTGATATTGCTTTTTAGTTGATAGGGATCTCCCGAATAGTAAATGTTCCCCACGGAAGTAATCTCGACTTCAAGTATATGCCGGGCAGATACATAGCAATCGTTGGTGCCGCTGTTGCGGATATAAATGATATTGGAAATAAGATCATTACAGTAAAAAGGTCCGTAGCTGTTGGCGAAGATGGAAGTGATTATTGCTTTGCCTTCCACATTAAAATCAACAGTGCCATAATGCAGGAACAAGCCCAGCTTTTCAGTTTCTACATTCAAATGGAAAGAGCCGGCACCACCCAGGACATCTACCCTTAGTGAATCAAACTTAAGCTGCTGAGGCATGGTTATGTCACCTGAACCTTCGTAGCGAATTGACCGTAGGGTTGATGCAGTTACATAAACAGTAAGTGCACGTTTATAATCACGCATCCAGTTGCAAGCGGCCAGGTTGCGGAGGGTAAGTGTGCTGTCTTTAACTTCGGTTTCTATGGAGCTCAGCAGGTTTTTGCCTCCTTTTAGCCTCAGTGTTGGCATATTGCCAGGCTCAATTACCAGATTTATATTGTTATAGAGTTCAATACTGTGGAAGTGTGTGATGTTTCGCTCCTGCTCCACTTCCGGACCGGTCGGGGTAAAGCAGTCGTCCATTCGTTCCGGCTTGCAGGCTGACAATAGGAATATCCCCATGGCAAAGCAAAGCAATACGCGTAGGGAAGGATGATATGTGTTCATTGTCTGTGACATGATAACGGATTAAAATTTATAACCCCATTTAAACCGGTAGCCCAATCCCACTCCAACGTAATCGGCGCGGGCAAAGTGAGTCTTTAAGGTTAGATTGGCAAATACATTTTTACTTATCAGGTAATGAACGCCTATTTTATAGTAACTCATGCCTTCGCTTTTGTCTTTACCCCCAAGGTAGAAACCAACATTGAAGTCAAACGAAGTACGGGCAAGTACCAATTCATAGGCAGCACTCAGTCCGGGCTTGGTGAGTGCAATTTTTTTATAAGGTTCCGTATTTGTTCTGCCTATCAGCCGGGCATCGGAACCATCCCAGGAAATATCGAAACAGAGGCCAATCCGGTGTTTGTAGCTCAGACCTTTTAATGCACTCACAAAACCTGAATATACATAAAATCGTTCTCCATCCGTATCGCCCAACTCCTTAACGGCAAAAGTAGTACCTATTTTTACATCAATGTAATCTCTGCCATCAAATTCATACATGGTAAGGCTGGGCCGGATTCTGCGCTGTATATAGCTGTTTTCCTTGTTTATGCGGAATGCTGCACCTGCGGTTAACGATGGTATATTCAACCCGTAATTGGGGGTTTTTACCGAACCATTAGAAAAGTGCATCAGTTGCAGCCCGGTGGAAAGCTGCAGGTGGTGCAGAGGCTTCCAGCGGTATTCGAGCTGAAGGTTAACCGCTGCATTCATATGCGATCCAATGGCGTTGTATTTGTAGTTGGTGAGCCGGTCGAATTTTTTGGTAAGGTAAGCCAGTCCTGCACCCAGCCGGAGGTTGAACTCATGTTTATCCTGTTTAATCAATGGAAAACTAATAAAGGGAAACAGGGCATGGGCCTGGCCAAGGTCGCGGGAATTGCCCAGCCAGGCATTCCAATAGCTTAAACCAACTACCGGATAATTGTAAAGGGTTTCCCATTGTCGTCTGCCATAAGTGGCCTGGGCTATGCTGAATTCAAACGAAGGGAAGTGGCTGTTGTATATCTCCATCTCTGTATGATGAGCGATTAGGAAACCGTAATTAATACGGGGCTCAAATAACAGATTGGCTGCCTGAAACCGATGTTGGGCCTGAACCTGACCCGACAGCAACCAAAGAAATACCGGAAGCATCAAGGTAAACAGTGAGTATGAAGCGCGTATTTTAGGTTCCAATTTAACAGTAATTATGCGGGCAGTGCCCAACAAAATTACAAAATAGTCCCGGCCTTTTTTGATTACCTTTGCAAACGTGTTGATTTATTATAATTCAATGCCTTCTTTTTACTTTTTTGATTAATCTTTTGTGACTATGGATGCCCGACTTATTGCCTTTGAACGTCTGTTAGATATTATGGATCAGTTGCGTAAAGGCTGCCCCTGGGATCGTAAGCAGACCCTTGAAAGCCTGCGTTATCTTACCATTGAAGAAACCTACGAACTCAGTGATGCCATATTGGATAAAGATATGGATGAAATTAAAAAAGAACTGGGCGACCTGATGCTTCACCTGGTTTTTTATTCTAAAATTGCCTCCGAGCAGCAGGCTTTCGATATTACCGATGTACTGGACAGTATCAGCGAAAAGCTCATTCGCAGGCATCCCCACATTTTTGGAGACGTAACGGCCAATGATGCCAAAACAGTGAGTGACAACTGGGAGAAAATAAAGCTGACCGAAGGGCGCAAAACGGTGCTTGGAGGCGTGCCTAAATCATTGCCGGCTATGGTTAAAGCTTACCGCATACAAGAAAAAGTAAGGGGCGTAGGCTTCGACTGGGATCATGTGGGACAGGTGTGGGATAAAGTTCAGGAAGAACTCAATGAACTGCAATATGAAAAACTCAATGGATCTCCCGAAAAAATTGAAGATGAGTTTGGAGACCTGCTATTTGCACTGATCAATTATGCCCGGTTTATTGAGGTGAATCCGGAAGATGCCCTGGAGCGGACCAATAAAAAATTTATCAGCCGTTTCAATCATATTGAGCAACGGGTGAATGAGCAGCACAAAAATATGCACGATATGTCGCTCAGTGAACTGGATGTACTCTGGGACGAAGCCAAAAGCCTCGAAAACAAGGGCTGAACATTGGCAGACAAGTAAACTTTTATACCTTTGCATCCTGATTTGCCAGATGTCGGTTTTCAACAGCCTCTCAAAATCTTAATATAAAATTTACCCATCAAATTATGAAAAAGGACAAGCAGATTTTTGATCTGATCAAGCAGGAAAAAGAGCGTCAGATGCACGGCATTGAGCTCATTGCTTCAGAGAATTTTGTTAGCCAGCAGGTGCTGGATGCCATGGGCTCTGTACTCACCAATAAATATGCTGAAGGTTATCCCGGCAAGCGTTATTATGGCGGATGTCAAATAGTTGACCAGACCGAGCAAATCGCTATTGACCGTGCTAAAGCACTATTTGGTGCCGAATGGGCCAATGTACAACCGCACTCGGGTGCCCAGGCCAATATGGCAGTATTGATGACGGTGCTGAAACCGGGCGATACCTTTATGGGCCTCAACCTGGCGCATGGTGGTCACCTTTCACATGGATCACCTGTGAATTCCTCCGGCATACTTTATAATCCCGTGTCTTATGGTGTGGAAGAAGAAACCGGCACCATCAACTACGATAAGATGGAGGAGATTGCCCTGGAGCATAAGCCAAAACTTATTATAGCCGGTGCTTCCGCCTATTCCCGCGACTGGGATTACAAACGCATGCGCGAAATTGCAGACAAGGTAAATGCCATTCTTATGGCCGATATTGCCCATCCTGCCGGAATGATAGCCCGTGGGTTGCTCAACGATCCTGTTCCCCATTGTCATATTGTAACTACCACTACCCACAAAACCCTCCGTGGTCCGCGTGGTGGCCTGATTTTAATGGGTAAAGATTTTGAAAATCCCTGGGGAGTTAAAACACCCAAAGGCGTAGTTAAAATGATGTCGGCCATGCTCGACTCTGCTGTTTTCCCCGGAATTCAGGGAGGTCCACTTGAACACGTGATCGCTTCTAAAGCGGTTGCTTTTGGTGAAGCACTTTCTGATGAGTTTATGGAATACATCATTCAGGTGAAGAAAAATGCCCAGGTTATGGCCCAGGCGTTTGTGGATAAAGGCTACCATGTTATTTCCGGTGGTACCGACAATCACCTGATGCTCATCGACCTCCGCCCAAAATTCCCCGAACTCACCGGTAAGGTCGCCGAAAATACATTGGTACAGGCTGATATCACCATTAATAAAAATATGGTACCTTTTGATAGCCGTTCCCCTTTCACTACCTCGGGCATCAGGGTAGGTACACCGGCCGTAACTTCCCGTGGGCTCAAAGAGCATCATATGCTGCAGATTGTTGATCTGATAGATGAAGTGCTGGCCAATGTTGACAATGAAGAAGTAATCAACTCAGTTCGCACTAAAGTGAACGAGATGATGAATGCTTTCCCGCTCTTTGCATGGTAGGCATTTAAAAGATAGGTTTTAGGGTTGAAACCGGCGGCGACTTAGATTGAAATATCTTGGTTGCAGCCGGTTTTTTTATGGAAAGATATAGCTCTGGCACCTGCTCAACCACCGGACTATGCTTACTGATCACTGATTACAGATCACTGATCACAGATCACCGATCACAGATCACCCCTCACTCACCTCACCACCGTCACGCTCCCCCTCAGCGTACTTACTTTCCCCAAATAATGGCGTAAGTAATTACCCACACATACACTCCGGCGAAAGCACCTCACCCCCCGCCCTCTCCTCAAAGGAGAGGGAGCTGGATGGTGTTTCGTTATCATATTTTCTGCAAAATAAAGTAGTGTTTCCTTATATTGTAAGATGTCCAAACCCTCTCCTTGAGGAGAGGGCAGGGTGAGGTGATCACCTCACCACCGTCACACTCCCTCTCAGCGTTGCAACCTTCCCCAGATAATCCGCGTAAGTAATCACCCACACATACACCCCGGCGGCAGCACCTTTGCCGTCCCAGCCCACGGCTGGCTTGGTGGTTTCAAACTGCCGCTGGCCCCAGGAATTATAGATGACCATACTAAATTTACTAAAGCGGTCGTAATCAGCTACGGGGCGGAAAACATCATTCAACCCGTCACCATCGGGTGTGAAGGCATTAGGTACATTAAAGTAGAAGGTCAAGTAAACATCCTTCAGGTAAGCGGAATCAATGGTGGTGCAGCCTTCCTGTGTTTTAATAATGACTGAGTAGTTGCCCTCCTCTGTGCCAGTGATAAAATAAG
>JAVEQP010000055.1:0-27109 GCA_034007585.1 Lentimicrobium sp.
ATAGGCTTCTGATACATGGACAAAAAAATATGCTATCGTGTTCTGTAAAAAGTAAGGAACCAAAGTATTTCTTTTTTTTTAAAAACAATAGCTCGATTTATCGGGTTATTTGAATCATAATGTAAAGCAATTTTATCACCGTTTGTAATATTATTTTGAAACCTAAATTGAGGAATAATCAAAACATTTAATCCATCACATTCTATTTTTCTGTTAATAAATTGTTTTGCGCAAATAAAATCAATATTATTCTCATGTAATTCCTTGTCCAAAACATCAATAATAAATGGATAGTATTCATCTTCATTATAGCTGTTTATAATGCTATCATTACCAATGAATTTTGTTTGGGAAAGACATTTGACGTCACAAATAGCATTAATATTATTTTAATAAATTTCATTTTATCCCTCCTATAGTAAATCTATCCCAAATAACTTTGTACAAATCTTTCTGAGTCCATTTGTAATTTGCTCCTCGAATAGGGTCGTTTACCCAAAAAACAGCTTTTGATTTTGGAGTCCACATTCTAACTCTCGTTATAGTTGAATTATGGAATACATCAATTCCATCTTTTACACCTTCAAGAGTAGTTATGGTTGTTGGAGTCTTGTGAACCTCCATCGACCTTATGATATGTATTGCATTTTCTGGATTTCCCAATATTATAAAACCGGCAGCAGAAAAATAATCAGCATCAGTTGCTCCTGATGGTAGAGCATTAAATATTTCTCTAAAATCTTCAATTGTTCTTGTTCCCCCATAATATTTTTCTAGCATTTCACTATTCGCTAACATACAGTCCATATTATTAGGGTTTTGGCCAACAAAAGGAATTTCTAAAGAAACATCTTTATACGGAGCTTTTCCGGAAAATGGATTTATTTCCTGTGGCTCCCCAAAAGGCCTTGGCCCAATCAATTTATTATACTCAATAGCCTCAGCATACCCCTCAACACCACCAACCGCCATAGCCATGCCCACATTCAAGGCCCAGCCATTCCAGTTAAAAGCAGAATTGTTAACTATAGCTTCAAATCCGTAAGTTATGAGACCTGAAACTGAAGTATTAACACCTGCATTTACCATACCTGGAATAGCACCTGGGCCAGCCATCACAGGCCCTATTACTGCTCCAACACCATAACTTAATGCAGCTGTTGCAGTACCTATGGCAAAACCCTGCAAAAATCCATCTCCATTTTGCGCTGACATAGCTCCGTTTAAAACACCCTCAAATGCAATAAACAATAAAATAGGATTATCGCCACTCGGATCAGTAATAATAAGCGGATTATTCAAGGCATAGGTGTAACGGTTGTAACCTTGTGTATGCTCCGGCAGAGAAACATAATTATCGATTGAGAGCATACGGCCCATCACAGGATCATACATTCTGCCATTCATGTTAACAAGCCCAAAAGCATCCAACATTTCATGGCCGGTATAACCTCGGTTAAATGTAAAGCTTGATGGCACACCGGTATATGTCCAGTTTGTCGGATTACGGCGGCGTCCCTCTCGTCCTCGTTCCTCGGCCGAGATTCGTTCAACTAAGTTTTTTGTTTCGCTACACTCACAAAAACCAAGTTTCACTGAACATGGGTCGAAGCTGTACTCCTCTACTGTGGTTCCCGTTTCGGAAATTACTTTGTCCCAACTTCCGAGACAGTCGGTCAACACATAGTACATGCCAATTTTATTGAAGTTTTTGTCGCATACGTAAAGTCCGCCGCCGGGCAGATAATGCAGCCAGCGCTCTTCGCTGGTTTCTTCATTTACTTCCACTTCGAGGCCGCCCCCGGGGAAGTATTTTGTAAGGGTGGTTTGCCCGTTAATTTTATACTCGGTTTTTATGCGCTGCTCATCGGGGCCGTAATATAAAAACAACTCACGTTTTTGGTAGTTGTGGCCGATATATGAGGCAATTTCAAAAAGCCAACAGTAAGCGTTGTAGTCAATGCCGCAAAATGGCAAGTATAGTTTAGCTGCGCAATAGTAGTAATAAAACCCTGATCAAACACGCGCATCTGATAAAAATTTGATCAGTGTAATTATCTATTAATCATAAAAATCAAAAAGATAATACTGTTTTTTGAAAAAAAAGGGGAAATTTTGAAAACTTTTTTTTCAAAATCAATAATGTCATGATAATGTGAATTATTTTGAATTCTTACCTTACCTTAAAACCAAAATTATCCTATTCAACGTCCACAATTTTAAACACCCGCTCCCCTTTTCCAAGTTTGAGGTTGACACTTTCCCCAATCGTTTTATTCATCAACAAACGGGCAATTGGCGAAGTAAATGCTATTTTCCCTTTCTTCAGATCAGCCTCATCTACCCCGACTATCTGAAATTCCTGAAGCTTCTTTTCACCACCAATCTCAAGTTTAACAACAGAACCAAAATGAACTTTGTCGTGCTTTACTTCTTCCGGCCCAATAACCTGAGCAGAAGATATGCGATTCTCCAGCATTTGCAGACGTGAGTTCAAAATACTCACTTCAGTTGGCTTATCATGGGCATCTGCTGCTGAATGTGCATCACGTTCAGTCAGCAACATCTCCTTTTCTTTCAACAGCGCTTCCATCCCTGCCGGGGTAACATAGTTGGGAAAGCCATCGGGCAGGTCGGCCCTGGGAGGTACAAAGGGTGCTTCCCGCTGATCATCTTCGTTTACGAATGCTCTGCTCATGATAAAGAGATTTAAACAATAACCGGAGAAGATTAAAAAAATGACTAATAAAACGAAATTTCAACTGTAGATTTTCAGTTATCAACAAAGTTAATCATTTCAGATGATATAACTGTTGATTTGTTGAGTCGTTGATTTGTTGAGGCGTTGAGACGTAAAAGGTTTAAATGCTGTTAATCATGTCAAAAAAACAAGTTAAAAATTTACGAGATATTAGACGATTAGGAGTTTTTCAACAGACCCTATATATCTTAGAGACTTTTAAGCGGTTGTTTATTGCGCTTCCGTCGCAGGAGTTCCATTATTTCGCGGGTTTGTGCAACCACAATACCTCCTATTACCAGGAGTATGGCGATCATCTTTTGAACAGTAAATATTTCAGCCAGTACAAAGTAAGATAGAATTGCCGTAAAAACCGGTATTAAGTTGGTGAACAAATTGGCTTTTACCATTCCCAACTTTGCAATTACCATAATAAAAAGCAGAAATGCCATACAACTGCCGAATACCGAAAGTTGAATGATGGCAAGGATCACACTTAACGGAGGGGTAATGGTGATGAAAGCAGAGAAGTCCATCACCAGAAACAGGGGTAAAAAGTAAAAGGCACCAATCAGACTTTGGGTAGATATAATGGTAAGCGCAGAATATTTATTGGCCAGCCTTTTAATGAGAATGGAATAAGCTACTGCGGAGAACACGGCCAGAAAAAGCAATGCTATCCCTTTTGGCTCGGCATTGAAACTGAAATCAAGATTGAAAACCATCAGCAAAATACCTACAAAAGAGACAATGATGCCTGCCCAGGCGAAAAAAGTGACCTTCTCGCGGGTAAAAAGTGCCGCAGCAAGTGGAGAAAACAGCGGTATGGTAGCTATGATGGCTGAAGAAATGGTGGTGGAAACAAATTTCAAACCAAAGCTCTCGCCAATAAAATAAAAGAAAGGTTCGCTTAAAGCCAATAGCATAAACCATTTATAATCTGAACGTTTCACAGCCTGATATTGCCGGCTGAGTTTGGCGAATGAATATAAAAGCATGGAGGCCAAAACCAGCCTGAGAAAAATAATAGTTATCGGCTCGTACCAGGCTACCGCTGTTTTAAACCAGATAAAGGTTAAGGCCCAAAAAAACATGCTGGCGACAGCAAACAAATAATATCGGAGAAGATTCGGTTTCAATTCAGAAAAAAAAGAATGAATAAAAAGTCTGCAAATGTAAAGGTTTTTATTTGGGCCAGACACTTGTCACTGATGTAACTTTTAACGCTTAATTGTGTCAAATAGATAACTCACTCAGTATATTCATTTTATCTTTTAATACCATGAAACTTAATGCAGCTTCTACCAAATCCATGATGAGGGCTTTATTGGCACTGTCGCTGATCGCCGCTATTTCTCTTGATGCTTTTTCGGCTACCCAGGAACGACAGGTGGGCAGGTTCAATGAAATTGACGTAAGTGGCCCCTTTTTGATTACGCTTGTACAGAACCACGCTGATGCAGGCAAAATCATTATAAGAGGTTCACAACAAGACATTGACCGCGTGATTACGAATGTTAGAGATCAGGAACTTAACATCTCTCTGCATGGAAAATCTTTACGGGTACAAAACATTGAGATTACGATTTACTTTACTGATTTAAAAAGCATTGAGATGAATGGTGCCACTCAGTTAAAAGCAAATTCATCTTTAAAGTTTAATGCGCTGTCCCTTGAATGCTCGGGGAGCTGTAGCATTGACCTTGAACTTACCGCCGATAAACTTAAACTGGAAACGAGCGGTAAATCATCGGTCAGCCTCTCAGGTAAGGCCGGCAATCTGGAGGTTGAATTCAGCGGAGCTTCTGAATTTGCCGGCGAAAATTTAGTGGTAAATCAGGCAGACATTGAATGTAGCGGGGCCTCCATCATGCAAGTGCATGTTGTTGAAACCATGAGCATAGAAGCCTCAGGATCTTCAGTTATTAAATTCTCCGGCAATCCACGTATTTTAAAACAAGAGATTACCGGAAAAAGTGTGTTGACTCAGCTGTGATGTCTGTTGTAAAAGCTATTTACCGATCATAGCGAGATACTCCTGCTCACTTATTACCTTAATATTAAGCTCGGAGGCTTTCCGCATTTTCTCGGGTCCGCTTTTTTCTCCAGCCAGCAGGTAATCTGTTTTGGATGAAACTGATGAGGTTGACTTTCCACCATTTTGTTCAATACTGCTGATGAGCTCCTTTCGGTCAAAATGCTCAAAGGTTCCGCTAACCACAAATGTTTTCCCTTCAAGCAGGCTACCCTTTGGGAGTGCCCCTTCAGCTTCGTTCAATTGTAAACCTTTAGCGCGCAGACGATCTATGATTTTCAGATTTTTTTCATCTGCAAACCAGGACTTTACGCTGGCAGCTATCTTTTCGCCGATTTCATCAACAAGCAGTAGGTCGGCTTCCTTAGCGATCAGGAGTGCATCTATGGATTTAAAATGCGATGCCAGTTTTTTGGCCACTGTTTCACCCACGAAGCGGATGCCAAGTCCATACAATACCCTGGGAAACGGAACCTGCTTTGAACGTTCAAGCCCCTGAATCATATTTTCAACCGATTTTTCACGTAAGCTGATTTTTCTACCCTTCCCTCCTTCTGTGGCAACAATATTCCGTTCCAGGCCTAGCAATTGTTCATACGTAAGGTCATAGAGGTCTGCCACATTGTGGATCAGTCCTTTTTCAACAAGCAGGTCCACCTTCTCTTCACCCAGGCTATCAATATACATGGCCTTGCGGGCGATAAAATGTTCAATCCGACCTTTAATCTGAGGTGGACACCCTTCAGTATTGGGGCAATACCAGGCGGCTTCACCGGAAGTTCGCTGCAAGGGTGTATTGCATTCCGGGCAGAGGGTTATAAATTCCGTGGGTAAAGTATTTGGTGGCCTTGCATCCAGTTCAACGGAAGTTATTTTGGGAATGATATCTCCCCCCTTTTCCACATAAACCTTATCACCAATGCGCACATCCAGTGCTTTCATAATGTCGGCATTGTGCAGTGATGCCCTTCTAACTGTGGTACCAGCCAGTTGTACGGGGCTGAGGTTTGCCACCGGAGTAACTGCACCAGTCCTTCCCACCTGATAATCAATGGAAAGCAGTTCAGTTACAGCTTCCTCGGCTTTAAATTTATAGGCAATGGCCCAGCGGGGGGACTTGGAAGTAAAACCCAGCTTTTCCTGTTGCCGGATGGAATTGACTTTTATTACCACCCCGTCAATATCATACCCCAGTTGGGAGCGGCTTTTACCCACTTCTTCAATGAAATGGAGCGCTTCTGTAATGTTTTTGCATTTTGTCCGGACATCATTCACTTTAAATCCCCAGGATTTGAGCAGAGTAAGTCGTTCATAATGTGTTTCACCGCCCACATCCTCACCCAAAAGATAATAGACAAACGAATCGAGGGGACGGCGGGCTACCTGCTGCGAATCCAGGGTTTTGAGGGTGCCGGCTGTAGCATTCCGGGGATTGGCAAAAGGCATCTCTCCATCTTCCAGGCGCTGTTCATTGAGCTTTCTGAATCCGGCGGCAGCCATAAATATTTCACCCCGTACTTCAAAATCTGCAGGAAAAGTGCCTGGTTTTAAACGAAGGGGAATGGAATGAATGGTTTTAACGTTGGTGGTCACATCATCACCATACACCCCGTCACCACGGGTTACCGCCTGGGTAAGTAGTCCGTTTTCATACCGCAAACTTATGGAGACACCATCAAACTTCAACTCACACACATATTCATTATCTTCACCCAATCCCCTTTTAACCCTTCCGTCAAAATCAATCAGTTCCTCAGGCGAATAAGTATTGTCCAGGGAAAGCATGGAAAAGCGGTGCAGCACCGGCTTAAATTCTTTGGTAATATCGCCACCAACGCGTTGTGTGGGACTACTGGGGCTGGCATGTTCAGGAAACTCCTTTTCAAGTTCCTGAAGTTCTTTCATCAGCATATCAAATTCATAATCACTGATGCCCGGTTGTGCCAGTTGATAATAGCGATAATTGTGGGCTTCTATCTCATCGCTAAGCTGACGAATGCGCACGGCTGCCTGATTGGAGTTCATGGTAGCAAGAGTGGATTTTGGATTTAATGTATAGCAATCAGATATGCGTACATCTTCGCGTACAAAGCAATTCTATCTCCTTCAGGTTCTGAAGTTTAACTTCATTACGCAACCTTTTGGCCGATGAAGTAAAATATTGGTGCGATTTAAGGAAGTCCATTTGTAGTATATACCAATCGCTCAGGTTGATAAGTTTGCCAGACAATTCCCATTCGAGGCGCAACTTTTGACCGATGACGAAAAAGTCACGTCTTCCAAGATAATCGAGATCGGCATCACACAATATTTTCTCCGCATGTGTATTGGCCTGCTGGGGTAATCGGGTAGCAAGAATCATTGATTGAATGGCACCAATATCCTCAGCATTAAAGCCAAAGGAGGGAAGATACTCTCCGGCTATGGCGGCTGAGTTGGTTTCATGATCTTCAAACCGGATAGTGATGCCAATATCATGAAATAAAGCAGCAGCAGCAACTAAGTGCGTGGAATGTTCATCAAGACCTTCGAGAAATGCCAGCCGTATGGCTGACTCATAAACATCACGGGTATGATCGGTACTGTGATAAATAATACTTGCCGGCAACTCACGCTTCATTTTCTCCATAACAAATTCACTGAGATGGTTCAGATTCATGGTGTAGCTTTTAGTTTAGTGAGTTGCGTATGCTTTAAAAAAGCCCCTTTCGGGGCTTTGCGATTCAGGACATCGGGTTTTATCACAAACCCAACACCTCATAGTTAAATTTACGTGGGTTGATACACATTACCGGAATTTGGGCCGAATTAAAAATGATTTCCTCATCATAGCTTCCCAGCAAATAGGTCTTTAATCCCTTTTCAGGATTGGTCATAATCATGATCATGTCCGCATTGATAGAAGCTGAATAATCGTTTACCTGTTTGGCAAATCCGGTGCTTTTTACCGAATTTCGAATGGTAAAAGCAACATCATTTTTTTCGAAATATCCTGCAATTTGTTTTGAGGATGTATGAACATCATCACTGGCCTCACCCATCACAAAGATATGAATGGTAGCATTGAATTTTTTTGCAATATATACCGCCCATCGTGTTTTATCCAGCGGGCCTGCCTCACTGGTAATGGGCAATACAATATTTTTATATCCATGAGCGAAAGGCCTTTTTTGTACTACAATAACAGGTGCAGGGGAAGAAGTGACCACTTTAAGGGCAAAACTACCGGTAAACTTTTGCATACCGATTTTACCATGGGTACCTAAAAATATCAAATCTACATTTAAATCCTTAGCCACTTCACCGATTTCAGTAAAGATACTGCCTTCACGAGTCATAATCTCAGTATCAATCTGATACTTCGATTTCAATTCATCAGCAATTTCGCTCAACTTTTGATCAATGGCTTCAGGCCCCAGTTTTTCGCTTTTCAGGTAGGCCCGTGTTTCATTGTTGACAATATGCAACAACACCAGTTTGTGTTTGAGCAGCTGGGCTGCTTCGGCAGCCTGGGTAGCTGCATTGTAGCATACCTCCGAAAAGTCGGTAGGTACCAGAATAATGTCGTTCATTAATCGATCCATTTTTTGATGTGGGTTTAAAATTTATGATCAGGCGATTTCAGGCTTACTTGAAATACAAAAATACACGGAAATGACAGATTTTGCAA
The DNA here is from genome assembly GCA_034007585.1 of Lentimicrobium sp. Lineage (GTDB taxonomy): Bacteria > Bacteroidota > Bacteroidia > Bacteroidales > Lentimicrobiaceae > Lentimicrobium. The sequence goes on from JAVEQP010000055.1 coordinate 8,446, forward strand.
ATTTGTATTGAAATAATATCAATTCTTTGATATAAACGCTGCAAATTGGGCTTTGTTTAATGATGGTGACATTAGTGTAACCACAAACTGAGTGGCCTCTCCCTGATTACGGAGGAAGAAGACACATCACCTTCCCCGTTGGCTTCCTAAACTATTCGTTTATTTCTTTCTGTAAAAGTATGACGCGCAACTATTTATAAGGCCCTGGCCAGAGTTCAATTACTAAATACCAACATTTCACCGGCTTAAAATTTTCATTCTAGAACGATGTTTGTTTAAAAAAGGGCAATCCAAAATATCATGGGTAAATGCCAGCCAATCAAGCAACTCATAAAATAACTCCTGATTCAATTGTGTAACCGGAAAATAGATAATGACATGGGAACTATTTTTCCGCTTAAAGCGGGGTGAGAAATGCAGGCGTCTTTCACCAAGCGGGGTGAGCAATCTGACATTTTCCTTAAATTCGAGTCTGAGCATTGCCTGTTTATCCGACATAGAGAGTCGAATTCTTCGGCAATGCTTTATTTCTTTACCGCGATACAACGGAATAAAACCCAACAAACGAGGAGGAGTTATATTACGGCTACTTGAATAGAAATGCTGATAATCCTCATTTTGGGTTTTGCGCGCTTTAAATTCTATAAGGCTTAAACCTTTACGATGGTCATCCGTAATCAGGTTGGCCCGGTTGATAAGTGACTCCATAGCGTTAAGCGCATTGATAAAAACCGTTTCATGGGAGATAAAGTTTTCCCTGATTCGCTCAGATTTGCTGGTGGAGTGCCTCTTTATGCGACCGGATTCTTCATTAGCTTCCTGCTCTACTGTTTCTATCCAGTGTGGTCTCATGAAATGTGAGTTTTAAGTTGTAAATATATGATCTTTATTTGAATATATAATTTTCTAATAGTTAATATAAATACAATCTAAACTATTAATAAATTCTTATGGAGAGTCAGGGTGCGACTCAAAGTCGCGCCCTGACTTGCGGCCCATAGGAAGCATATAAGAGGGAAAGTTTCTGAGCGATAGGTTCAAAGGGGTTTGGATAAAAAATAATATTTTGTCAAAACTGCGCCTATCTGTTTTTGTGAATTAATCAGGCTAAAAAGGTAAAAATAAAAAATGCCACTAAAACCAGCCTTCACTGCGGTAAGTCGGGCAGGCACAAAGCGATGCCACTGAGCCAGTCGAAGTGTCACCAAACTGCATAAACACTATATATTTAAAAATAAGCCTTGGTGAGGCTTTGTGTCACTTCGATAAACTCAGTGCAACGCTTGGTGGCAAAAAAAAGTTTTTAAACTAAGTTCAATAATAGATGTTTTCGAGTTACTTTTTAGCTGTTTGCACATTATCATGTAAATGATACAAAATATAACAATCAAGGTAAACTAATTTTACAAAATGATCCTTCAGTCCAACATTATTGTTTATCTGCTTTCAGCAAACTTTGTCTGTTGTTTTGGAATTGCCGTTTATTCTTACCTGAAAACACATAATAATTATCAGAAATATTTTACCCTGATGATGCTTATGATTGCAGTATGGTCATTGGCCGGGGCATTAGAAGCTGCCGCCACAACAATAGATATGAAGCTGTTATTCAGCAAGGTAGAATATATAGGAGCGCTCTCTTCCGGAATACTTTTTTTAAGGTTTGCAGCCGGATTTTCAAAAATCGATGAAAAATGGAAAAAATATTATGTGACATTGTGGGTTATACCGTTGTTGATTTTTATTGCAGCAATCACCAATGAGCATCATCATTTGTTGTGGAAAAATTTTACATGGAGTACTGCCGGCAATAACATTCTCACTTACCATCATGGCCCATTATTTGGCCTGGCTTCCATTTTTTCACTGACAATGATTTTACTTGGCCAGATCATACTGATTAAAGCCCTGAATCACTTGCCTGAACTAAGCAAAAAGCAGGCTAAACTCTTCATTGCAGCCAGTTATTTCCCGCTACTTGCCGTTGTGTTCTATTCCATTGGTTTCACCTTTGTTGATGGACTTGACATTATTGTTCTGAGTTTTAGTCTTACCGGGCTTCTATTGCTCATGGGTATTATCCGTTATAATATTCTCGACATAGTTCCCATTGTAAAACAGCGGATATCGTCCATTATTCCTGATGGGTTGCTGGTTCTGGACCACCATCGTCAACTGATATTTTTAAATGAAGTAGCAACGGCGCTGCTGGAGTCGCAATATGGCAAATTAAAACATGACATCTCAGCTATCGATTGGTTATCGATGGCAGTAAATGCATTTATAGAGGAAGAGTCGCAGAAGAAAGAAGTGATTGTTCAGGATAAAGAGGGAGAGTGGTATAATGTAATGTTAAGCCTGCTCACCGACCGCTCACAAAAGCTTAAAGGAATATTCATCATCATGAGAAACATCTCTCAGCGTAAGAAGCTCGAGATGGAAAGTGAAGTCCTGAATAAAAAAGTCATTGAATCAAATCAGGCCTTAAAGGAGCTAAATACTCAAAAAGACAAAATACTTTCCATTATCGGGCACGACCTCAAAACTTCGTTTCATCAGATAACATCCCTTGCGCTGATCATTAAAGAAAATGCCGGAAAGTTCAGCAAAACTGACACCCTCGAATTGATTTCCGACATTGATACCGCCGCCCGGAATGGCAACAAAGTGCTGGAAGACTTACTCATTTGGGCGCAAAGCCAACAGCAAGCTGCCCATATCAAACCCGAAGAATTCAACCTGAATGAAGTCACCGCTGAGGTGTTGTCTTTTCTTGACAGACTTATCAAAAACAAAGGCCTAAAGGTGGAAAACCGGCTCCCGGCTAATGCTACCGTTTATGCTGACCGGAACATGGTTACCATTGTAATCAGAAATATTATCGCCAACGCTATAAAATTTTCCTATCCGGGAGGTAACATTATCCTGGATTGTACTCTACCGGACCCGGCTCATTTGAATTTATTGATAGTTGACCATGGGCAGGGCATCAAACCCGAAAACCTGAGCACATTATTTAATCCTGGTACTAAATACACTACTTTAGGTACCGCTGGTGAAACGGGAAACGGCCTGGGACTTAGCTTCAGCTATGAAATGATGATGAGAAATAATGGCAATATTCAGGCAGAAAGCACCTTTGGCGAAGGAACCACCTTTTTCCTGACTTTACCCACCGTTAAACCGAAGAATCCAGGCAGATGCAAATTTGCTGAAGAGGCATTTTCAATGAATTAATTACGTTCATTACACGACTTTCACCAGGTCTTCCCTTTAAATCTCACGGCTGCTCCACCTTTTTTGTTACTTTTGTATCAACCATTTCCGGGTAGCTTTTAATTTTATAAAAACATTTAATCATGAGCAAAATATGCCTTAAAGCCATTTATTGGGGTTTTTTTTCTCTCTTTTTCATTAGTAATCTTTCCGCTCAGGTAACTACCGTCCCTCAGTTTCCTGCCGAAAACGATGAAGTGGAAATCATTTTTGATGCCACTCAGGGCAATAAGGGGTTGATAAATTATCCCGGAACGGTCTATGCACATACCGGGGTGCTTACCGACTCAAGTACAGGCCCTACCAACTGGAGGTATGTAAAAACCAACTGGGGGCAGAATACACCGGCTACTAAACTGGAACGACTTGGGCCCAATCTTTACAAGTTGGTAATAACAAACAATATACGCGCTTATTACGGCGTTCCTGACAATGAGCAAATCCTGAAAATGGCTTTTGTGTTCCGCAGTGAAAATAAAGAGGGCGACAATTATCTGGAAGGTAAAACTGAATCTGGTGGGGATATTTTTGTAGATGTTTATCCTGCCGGACTTTTTGTAAGGTTTGATGTTCCCTCCGTCAATGCTTTGCTGGTTGCGCCTGCAGAACAAATTACAATAGAAACCAGCAGTAATCTTGCAGATTCACTTTTTCTTTATCAGGACAATTCGCTGCTTTTAGCTGTTGAAGGCAATACCCTTAGCAAGGTGGTAACTGCTGAAGAAGAGGGAAAACATTATCTTTGGATTAAAGCAAAACAAGCCGATAGTGCAGTAATTGACTCGATTTATTATTTTGTATTAAGCAGTACTCAGGTAGCTCAGCTTCCTGCCGGTATAAAGGATGGCATTAATTACATCAACGACTCTACCGTAACGCTTTCGCTTTATGCGCCCTATAAAGAAAATGCCTTTGTGATCGGCGATTTTAACCGATGGGAATATGACAGCAGTGGTTTTATGCAACGTACGCCAGATCAAACACGTTTCTGGAAAACCATTACTCATCTGCAGCCCGGCAAAGAATACATCTTCCAATACCTTGTGGATGGCAGCATTCGCATCGGAGACCCCTATGCCGAAAAAGTATCGGATCCGTGGAATGATAAATTCATTCCTGAAGAAACCTATCCCGGTCTTCTCCCCTACCCTGTTGGAAAAACCCAGGGCATCGCCACTGTTTTGCAAACTGCTCAATCTGACTACAACTGGCAAATAGCTGAGTTTGACCGCCCACAAAAAAAGGATCTCGTTATCTATGAATTGCTCGTACGGGATTTTGTCGCGAAGCATGATTACCAAACCCTGATTGACACTCTGGGTTATTTGAAACGACTGGGCATCAATGCCATCGAGCTGATGCCGGTGAATGAATTCGAAGGTAACCTAAGCTGGGGATATAATCCCAATTATTATTTTGCACCCGATAAATATTATGGCCCCAAAGATGACCTGAAACGCTTTATTGACGCCTGTCATGCCGAAGGAATAGCCGTAATCATTGATATGGTGCTCAATCACTCCTTTGGCACTTCGCCCATGGTGATGCTTTACTGGGATGCCGCAAATAACCGTCCGGCTCAGAATAACCCGTGGTTTAACCCGGTAGCCAAGCATGATTACAACGTTGGCTTTGATTTTAATCACGAGAGTCCCCAAACCAAAGCACTGGTAAAACGTGTGGTTAGTTTTTGGATTGAAGAATACAATATTGATGGTTATCGTTTTGATTTGTCGAAAGGATTTACCCAGAAAAACACCCTGGGCAATACTGCTGCCTGGGGTCAGTATGATGCTTCGAGGGTAGCCATCTGGAAAGAAATTGCCAACAACATCTGGGCGGTTGATCCCGATACCTATATAATTCTGGAACACTTTGCGGAAAACAATGAAGAGAAGGAACTGGCCAACTACGGCATGATGCTCTGGGCTTCGGGAGGCACCCACGACAAATACAAAGAAGCCGCCATGGGTTGGAATAACAGCAGTGATTTTTCCTCGGCAAGTTATAAACAGCGCGGATGGGATTCACCGCATGTGGTGGCTTATATGGAAAGTCACGATGAAGACCGTATGTTGTACAAAAATATCAAATATGGGAATAGCACCATTCCATGGTACAACCTGAAAGACACCACCAGGGCGCTGGATCGTGCCGCTCAGGCTGCCGCTTTCTTTTACACCATACCGGGGCCCAAAATGTTGTGGCAATTCGAAGAACTGGGTTACGATTACGACATTGATTTTAACGGCCGAACCGGCGAAAAGCCCATTCGCTGGGATTATTACAACGATTATCGCCGGCAAATGCTCTATGAAGTTACCCGAGCGCTCATTCATTTAAAGACGGAAAATGAAGCCTTTGGAACCGATGACTTTTCGCTTTCGCTGAACGGAGACCTAAAAAGGATCAGCCTTTACCATCCGACAATGGATGTGAATATTATTGGGAATTTTGGGATTGAAACCGGCAGCATAATTCCGGCATTCAGCGTGACAGGTAACTGGTATGAATTCTTCAGCGGCGATACGCTCAACGTGACTTCCGTGGATAACCTCATTCCACTGAAGGCCGGAGAATTCAGAATCTACACCACGAAAAAACTCACCAGACCCGAAACCGGACTGGGAACACCAGAAAGTTTGCCTGCATCAGGCCAATTGAACTTAAAGATTTTTCCCAATCCGGCAACAGATAGTTTCACCCTTGAGTTGGAGTTGAAGAAAACTACTCTGGTTACTGTTGAGTTGTCAGACGTTTCAGGACGCAGGCTGACCTCCCTTTTTCAGGGAGAAGTAAATTCCGGCAGGCAGCAGCTTTCCGTAAACATACCTGAGTCAATCAGACCGGGTATTTATTTTGTGAAAACCAGCAGCGATACTGGCACTGCAGTAGCGAAAATAATAATAAAATAGCCTAATCCTGTGACCAATAAAGCCAGGAAAACAAAAGCCGTACTTACGATCATCACGCTGTTTATCAGCCTGTTTCTGATGTCATGTGATAAAGAAAATGACAAAAATCATTTTATACCCACACCAGATACGGATGATACGCTGATCAGGGGTGCTGATCTAAGTTTTCTTCCCGAAATTGAAGCCGAAGGCGCCATTTATTACAACCTGAACGGGAAGGAAGCATCTGCGTTGACGATTCTGGCTGATGCCGGTATGAACACAGTAAGGTTAAGACTATGGCATTCTCCAGCTAACATTCACAGCAGTCTGGCTGAGGTTAAAGCATTTGCCGTAAAAATTAAAGCGCAGGGGCTAAAGCTGTGGCTAACCGTGCATTATTCTGATATTTGGGCCGACCCCGGACACCAATATAAACCTGAAGCGTGGAAAAACCTTGACCAGGAAGCGCTGAATGACAGCATTTATGCCTACACCTCAAAAATTGTGCGGGCGCTTGATCCTGATTATTTACAGGTGGGCAATGAGATTAACAGCGGCTTCCTTTGGCCGGAAGGCAGCATTTCAAATCCTGATCAGTTCCTTAAAATGTTGGCCTCCGGTTGCAAAGCCGTAAGGGACAACAGCGATGACTGCAAGATTATGCTACATTTTGCCGGTTATGAAAATGCAGATGCATTTTTCAATCTGGTAAAAACGATTGACTATGATATGATGGGTATCTCCTATTACCCGATGTGGCATGGTAAAGGCTTGAATCTACTCCAGAGTTCAATCAGAACACTTGCTGAAAAATACAACAAAAAGCTCGTAATTGCTGAAACGGCCTATCCGTTTACACTGGGGTGGAATGATTGGACCAACAATATACTGGGTGAATCTTCACAGATTATTTCCGATTTTCCGCCAACGCCTGCCGGGCAGCAAACTTTCCTTGAAGAAATAAGGCGCATTTCCGAAAGCAAACCGCAATTGTCGGGATTTGCCTATTGGGGTGCAGAATGGATTGCTTTCAAAGGGCCTGAAGCTAAAAATGGATCACCCTGGGAGAACCAGGCACTGTTCGATTTTGACAATAAGGCACTGCCTGCAATATCAGCCTTCCGCCGGGATTAACCCTATTTTGTGGTCATCGACATTCCTTATACCCTTCGGTTTTTTAACCTGATTAAGCCACAAAAACGAATTTACGCATTTTTGGCAGAAATATTTTTTAATCTTAAGCGCGGTTGCACCTATTGCTTAATGCCTTTTCCCGCCCTAATATCTGCCTAACTTTAAGGCCTGTAAGTCAGGGTGCGACTTTGAGTCGCACCCTGACTCCCTTCGAAAAATATAACCGGGCAAAGTTCAAATAAAGGCGGGCACTTCCTTTACTTCACCCTGTTTTAGATTGCCGAGCCACACCTGATCCACCCTTACCCGGATCAGGCGAAGTGTAGGAAAGCCAACAGCAGCAGTCATTTTACGAATTTGCCGGTATTTGCCTTCGGTAAGGATGATGGAGACCCAGCAGGTCGGTCCATGGCGGTCATCCCTGATTTTCTTTATGCGCGGAGGAAAGTCAGGCATTTCGGTCAACAGCCTTACTTTACAAGGCAAGGTGATGTATTTCTCACTCCTGATGCCAATTTCCACCCCCTTCCGCATTTTTTCCATGGAAGCTTCATCAATCAGCCCATCCACCTGGGCATAGTATTCTTTTTCCTTGTCCTTACTCCGCATCTGATCACACAATATGCCGTTGGTGGTTAACAACAGAAGTCCTTCGCTGTGTTCATCGAGCCGGCCAACAGGCATGGTACCTTCGGGAAATGAATACAATTCTCCAAGCACTTTCTTCCAGTCGTGTTCGCATACAAATTGGCTCAGGTAGCCAAATGGCTTATGCATGATAAAATGCCTGTGGTTCAAAGTATGTATTTTAAAAACTGCCTGCAAAGGTAAAGTTTATAAGGAAAAACCAATCAAGTTCAGCACATACAGCGCAATATCCCTATCTTTACGCGGTCAAAAAAAACTGCATTGAATGAAACTATCGGTAGTAATTGTAAACTACAACGTTAAATACTTTGTTGAACAATGTCTGCATTCTGTCCTCACGGCCATAGAAAACCTTGATGCAGAGGTTTTTGTGGTTGACAACAATTCGGTAGATGGCAGCGTTGAAATGATAGCCGAAAAATTTCCCCAGGTTAAACTCATCAGCAACAGCGACAATCCCGGTTTTTCAAAAGCCAACAACCAGGCCATACGAATTTCTCAGGGCGAATATGTTTTGCTGCTGAACCCCGATACTTTGGTTGAACAGGACACCCTAAAAAAATGTGTTGACTTTATGGATGCTCATCCTGATGCAGGCGGACTGGGCATTAAGATGATTGATGGGAAGGGACGGTTTCTGCCGGAGTCAAAGCGTGGATTGCCCACGCCCCCGGTAGCATTTTACAAAATTTTTGGCTTATCAGCCCTCTTCCCAAAGTCCAAAACTTTTGGAAAGTATCATTTGGGCTTCCTTGATAAAGACAAGACCCATGAAGTGGACGTGCTTTCCGGTGCATTTATGATGCTACGGAAGGAGACGCTGGATAAGATCGGTTTGCTTGATGAAGATTTTTTCATGTATGGCGAAGACATTGACCTGAGTTACCGCATCACCAAAGGGGGTTATAAGAACTATTATTACCCTGAGGCGCGCATTATCCATTACAAGGGTGAAAGCACCAAAAAATCGAGTGTAAATTACGTTTTTGTTTTTTACCGTGCCATGGTCATTTTTGCTCAAAAACATTTTTCACTGCACAATGCGCGGCTATTTTCATTGCTTATAAATATAGCCATCTATCTGCGGGCAGGTATGGCAGTGGTTTACCGGATTTTTAAACGGCTGATACTGCCGGTGAGCGATGCGCTGCTTATTTATGGAGGAGCGTTAGTGATTACGGCCTATTGGGGCAGCAATGTAGTATTTAACAATGGCGGGCATTATCCGCCCCTGTTTCTGTTTGGAGTGCTCCCTGCCTACATTGTTATCTGGTTGATTGCGGTGTTGCTCAGCGGTGGTTACGATGTGCCATTGCGACTTAGGAAAGTCATTATGGGTATGTTTACCGGCACCATCACCATATTGGTTTTTTATGCACTGTTGCCTGCCGGATTCCGGTTTTCAAGGGCGCTTATCATCTTAATAGCGGCCTGGGGATTGGTGGCCATCACTGGAATACGCTTTTTCCTGCACCTGTCCGGCTTTTCGCAATACCGCATCGGAGCCAACCCAAACCGACGGTTTGTCGTTGTGGGTAATCCGGCTGAGTCGGAAAGGGTAGCCGAACTACTTCGCAAATCACTGGTAAATCCGGGGTTTATTGGTATTGTTGGTCTTGAAGACAAAAACAAAGACCAAAACGGCTACATCGGCCAGATGACCAACCTCTCAGCTATTATCAGCATTTATAAAATAGATGAGGTTATATTTTGCGCCAAAGACATGCCTGCACATCAGATTATTGATGCCATGAGTCATAACCGTCAATCTCATACTGAGTACAAGATTGCCCCGCCGGAAAGTATGAGCATTATAGGTTCAAACTCCATCAGCACCAGTCGCGACCTTTACATTATTGACATCAATTCCATAAGTAAAGTAAACAACCGCAGAAACAAGCGTATTTTCGACTTCCTGGTAGCCTTGATTTTACTGGCTGTTTCTCCGGTTGTGATGTTGATAACCTACGATCCGCCCTACTTTATTTACAATCTTTTCAGAATATTACTGGGGTTCAGATCAGTGGTCGGCTATGCGCCATTGCCTGATTCCGGTTCTGAACTGCCACCCATACGAAAAGGCATTCTCTATCCAACCGATCTTTTCCCTGAACGGGATATTGACGTTGACACCGCGCTTACCCTCAACATGCTTTATGCCCGGGACTATCGCCTAAGCAACGACCTCAATATATTGATTAAAGGGTTCAGAAGATTGGGACGAAGTGGAAAGCCGCGTGGCTAAACCTTTTTAATTCATTTTTGTTAAATACGGCAACAAGCAACAGGAATAATGAATGCGCTCATTGGCGCAAAAAAAAATAAAATAAACATTGCTATGGCAAAATTTGAAGTTGTGATGCCCAAACTGGGCGAGAGTATCATTGAAGCTACCATTACAAAATGGATAAAAAAGCCTGGTGATACTATTGAAGAAGATGATCCAATCGTAGAAATTGCTACCGACAAAGTAGATTCAGAAATACCTTCACCAGTGGAAGGTAAATTGATTGAAGTAAAATTTAATGAGGGTGATGTGGTACCGGTAGGTAAGGTTATTGCCATTATTGAAACCGAGCCTGGCGAGGCAGAGGTAAAAGAAGAAGCCAAACAGGACCCGGCCGATGAAACTGTACCCCCCGCCGAAGCAAAGGAAGACAAACAGGAGGCATCTTCAGAAAAAGCGCCCAAAAAAGAAGCCGCTTCAGATGAAACGGCTGAAAAAGTGAGTAGCACCGGTGACCGGTTTTATTCGCCCCTGGTTAAAAATATCGCCAAAGCAGAAAATATAGGACAAGAGGAACTCGACAGCATTGCGGGTAGTGGTAAGGATGGCAGGGTAACAAAGGATGACATTCAGGCTTACCTGAAAACAAGGTCAGAAAAGCCAAAAGCAGAAAAATCAGCCGCCACAGTTCCTGAAACATCCAGATCGCCTGAAAAATCAAAGGCCCAACCTCAGGTTTCCGCCGGCAGCGGAGATGAAATCGTAGAGATGGACCGCATGCGCCGCCTTATTGCTGACCATATGGTGATGTCGGTGGATGTTTCCCCCCATGTAACCTCTTTCATTGAAGTGGACGTTACCAATATGGTAAAATGGCGCGAAAGAGTGAAAGATGACTTCCTGAAACGTGAAAAGGAGAAACTTACCTACACTCCCCTCTTCGTTGAAGCAGCCGCACAGGCAATTAAAGATTTTCCGGGTGTAAATGCTTCGGTGGATGGTTACAATGTAATCCTTCGTAAAAATGTTAACATTGGCATGGCAGCCGCCCTGCCCAGTGGCAACCTTATCGTTCCTGTAATTAAAAATGCTGATCAGAAAAACCTGATTGGGCTGGCCAAAGATGTAAATGGCCTGGCAAATAAGGCCAGGACCAACAAGCTGGAGCCTGATGATATCAGCGGTGGTACGTTTACCATCACCAACCTGGGTACTTTTGGAAGCATTACCGGCTCGCCCATTATTAATCAGCCCCAGGTAGCCATACTCGGACTGGGTGTGATTAAAAAGAAGCCGGTAGTCCTGGAAACTGAAGAGGGAGATGTGATTGCCATCCGGCATATGATCATACTTTCGCTGGCCTACGACCACCGCGTGGTTGATGGCGCTTTGGGCGGTCAGTATCTGCAACGGATGCAGCAAATACTCGAAAGTTTCGACACCAACCGTCCCTACTAAGCATAAAAACGCTAAATTCGCAGCACCAGCGCTTCTGCTGGTGCTTTTTTATTTCTATTTCTAATGACAAAACTCAATCTAACCCGTCCGCTCGCTGTTTTCGATCTCGAAACCACCGGTATCAATGTGGGCAAAGACAAAATTGTTGAAATCAGTGCGATTAAAATCAATCCCGATGGCAGCGAAGAGATACTTGACCAACGCTTAAACCCTGAAATGCCCATTCCGCCCGAAGTCACCAAAATACATGGTATCAGTGATGAAGACATAAAAGATGCCCCCACTTTCAAGGCTTTTGCCCCACAACTGTTGCAATTTCTGGGCAATGCTGACCTGGGCGGATACAATTCAAACAAATTTGATATTCCGCTGCTGGTAGAAGAGTTTCTCCGGGCCGAAATTGATTTTGACATCAAAGGCAGAAGATTTGTTGATGTGCAAAACATCTTCCATAAAATGGAGCCACGCACCTTAAAGGCTGCCTATAAATTTTACTGCAATGCCGATCTGGTAAATGCCCATTCGGCTTTGGCCGATACGCGCGCCACCTACGAAGTGCTGTGTGCCCAGCTTGAGCGCTATGAAGGCGTTGAATATGAGGACAGAGAAGGAAACATAAGTACCCCGGTGGTAAACGATATTAAAGCCCTGCACGAGTTCTCCTTTCAGAACCGAAATGCTGACCTGGCGGGACACCTGATTTTCAATCAAAAAAACCAGGAAGTATTTAACTTTGGCAAACACAAGGGTAAATGTGTGGAAGACATATTCTCAACCGAGCCAAGTTATTACGATTGGATGATAAAATCAGATTTTCCCCTTTATACCAAAAAGATCATTACTGCGATAAAACTAAGGGGTTTTAACAAAACTTCAGTAAACATCAACAAGTAATCTAAAAACAAAAATTGTTTCTGAATGAAAATGATATGTATTGGCCGGAATTACAGTGAGCATGCCCGGGAGCTAAACAACCCGCTGCCCACAGCTCCGGTTTTCTTTATGAAACCGGAATCGGCTCAGTTGCGCAACAACCTGCCTTTCTTTTACCCGGCATTTTCCAACGACATCCATTACGAAGTGGAATTGGTATTACATGTAAGCAAGGTAGGTAAAAAGATTGATCCGAAGTTCGCCCATACTTACTTTGATGGTATTGGTGTGGGCATTGACTTTACGGCCCGCGACCTACAGCAAAAGGCCAAGGAAAAAGGGCTTCCCTGGGAAATGGCCAAAGCTTTTGACTCCTCAGGCCCGGTAAGTGAGTTTATTCCGGTGAGCGAGTTCAACGATCTTAAAAACATCAGTTTCGGACTTGAATTGAACGGGCAGGTGGTACAAAAAGGCAATTCAGGAGATATGATTTTTGATTTTGCCGCCATCATCAGTTATGTGAGTCAGTTTGTCACCATAAAACAGAACGATTACATATTTACGGGTACTCCGGCAGGTGTAGGCCCGGTGAAAATTGGCGACCGGCTGGAAGCATTCATCGGTGACCGGAAGCTACTTTTGTGTAATGTCAGGTAGCCGGAAAACTATTCCATGCTCAACTCTTTGATCAGGGCTTCAAGCTGTTGGTCAATTTCACGAATTTGAGATGATTGATCTGATTTTTCTTCAATAGATTTACAGATCAGGTTACAGGTTTTAATACGCAGGTTACAATATTGAAATATTTTTTTGTTTTTATCGTGAAGGGCTTCCGGCAGGTATAAGCGGTCAGCTTCGCGGAGCAAGGCTTTATTCTCATTCCAATAATACAGGCTCACCGTTTTTATTTCATGGAGCATTCTCTCGTCAGAAGCCGTAGAGGGTAAGGCGTACATTTCAAGGGCCAGAGATTCCATAGCAACGAACTTTTGCATCTTTGCATCATAGGCCTCCAGGTCATAGGTTCTGATATTGGTATAAACAAAAGCAGCACCTATTGTTACCGCTACGGTCAGTACAGCAATGGTAAATGCCTTCAGTCTGAAATCATCCTGTTTGTTGATACCGGGTACAAAGGCATAACCGGCTATAATCCCCGAAATAAGCCCACCTAAGTGCGCAGCATTGTCTATGCCTCCACTTCTCAATCCGTTAGAAATATTATACAACACGAAAACACCTATACTGACCAAAAGGGACTTGCGGGCTGACTTTTCGATAATATCGGTGGTCAGCAGTGCAAGAAAAACACCATACATGCCAAAGATAGCACCCGAGGCTCCGGCACTGATGGTCAGGTCATTCCACCATAAGCTGCTTGCACTTGCGGCAATGCCAGTGAGTAAATAGGCGGTTAGGAATTTCGCTTTCCCCAGATAAGGCTCCAATAGCAGGCCTATGTATAATAAGGCATACATATTCATAAGCAGATGGAAAATACCTATATGGAGAAAACAACTTGTTAGCAGGCGCCACCACTCGCCTTCCAGGGTTATGGGCCTGAAGTTTGCGCCCCACTTTAGCAAGCTTTCCGCATCGGGCATCAATACGTTTACGCCGGTGAGCGCCATCATGACAAACAAAGCAATATTCAGGTCAATAAGCAGTGGAGTAATAAAATATCCCCGCACCGGAACAAATACGGAGAAAATACCGGTAAGCTTTTCTTTTGCAGAAATCGGACGGTGATTGATGAAATCATCTTCTTCGGAACCAAAGCTTTTTTTCAGTTCCTCATATCTTTGCTCCACTTCTTCAGGTGTTGTGCTCTGTTTTAGCAGGTTAAAGGATTCAATAAACTTCGTAATATTTTCTCTGTTTTTACCCCAATCCATAAGCTGATTTCCGGTACATTCACTTTTTAGCAAGGCAGTTCCGTTGCTAATCTGAATGTTTACCTCTTCACTGAAAGAAGCCATTGATATTTTTGTATAGGCAGCGAAACCCGACTTATTTATTGAACCAATATTCCAGCCCAGTTTTTCGGCAGTTTTCAATGCAATCACCAGAAATTGCTCAGAAGACAGGTCTTCCAGCGAAATTTCGCGCACCTGTTTTGGGGAAAGTCCTAAGGCCATGATGGTTGGTTTTAATGTGGATAACTTATACGTGTGGCAACTACGAAACGTAGGGCTTTTAGGAGCACTTTCCTGTCCGCCTGTGACAAAGGCAGTCATGAAGAACGAAATTTACAGAAACCACAGCCCATCCCTTGTTTTCTTAGGTGCTGTTATGGCTAATGCTTCTTTATTATCTTCATTGTCTTTGTTATTCCCTGGGCACTTATTCTCAAAAAATAAATCCCTGCTTTTAGTTCGGTAAGGTCAATTGATTGAGAGTTAGAATCAGGTTGTATTTGTCGGACAACTTGTCCTACACTATTTAAGACAGCCAAATCATAGTTATATATTCTGCTGTTTTCAAAATAGATTTTGTCCGAAAAAGGATTAGGATAAATTTTAAAATCAAAAATTTCAAGTTTGCTAACACCTAGAACTATGTTTACATAACAGCCTGCATAGGACGGATGTTGCCATACTTGTTGATGGTCAGAATATGAGCAGGTAACCAACATTGAATCTGGCATTTCCTGACTGAACTTCACTGGAAAATTCGGGAATAGGGGTCCGTGAATACTTCCAATGCCTTCAATCCATATTTCGTTAAGTTCATCAAAGGCATTCATGGTTGGCTCAGCAAACTTTAGTCGCTTATAATACTCTCCGCTAATTTGAATACTGTCAACATTAATAATTTCTAGCCATTCAGGAAACATTCCGTATAGATGATATAGTACACTATCCCCCAAATTTAAATTAAAATCATACAAAGTGTCAAGTTGATTTAATGTGTCAAGATAAAAGACTTTGTTGTTTTCCGTCCTTAAAAGTCCACGATAGACCAGATTGTTTTGGAACAAAGAGTCATTAGATGAATATACCTTAAACCATTGGACACTATTGATTACCGTGTCGGCTTGAAAACCATAAACCGTAGTTGTTGTCGCTACGAAATTTGGGTTCTGTTGATTTGCAGCAGGATATGTTTTAGCAACATTCCATTTTGAATCGAGATTGTCAAAATGATTTATTATTTGTCCCCAAAGAATTGCGGGAAGCATCAGAACTGAAAAAACAATTACTGTTTTCATATCTCTATTCTATTTAATGTCCGCCTTTTAACATTACCCATAACTACGATTTAACAAAAAAAAGTGCTTAAAGCTACATGAATGAAAGGGTCTGAATTTTGTACTAAGATATAAAGTTTTTAATTATCCAAAACAGGGAAAGCAATTTTTATTAAAAATTTTTTCGCCGCTTCAAAATCCATCTTCTGAACAGAGCATACATTCTTTTTCCGGCCTCTGCAAAACAAGACTATTCATTTGATGTTGTATTAGTGAACTAAAGTTATCATGAAAAAGATTTTAACATATTTCCTATTTATTGCCGTGGTATTGTGTGGTTTAAATTCCTGTGTAGAAACCAGGGAAACTGCACAATCGTTAAGAGACCGTTTTCCGGGGGCCAGGCTACATGCACTTCAGGATAGCGATTATGAGCTCGGCTACATGAGCATCCATCGCAATGACACTTTTCCCACTTTATTTTTTATACATGGCTCCCCCAGCAATATGAGTGTTTACAATGCCTATTATGCGGATACCAGTCTGGCAAAGTGGGCAAATATTATTGCTGCCGACCGCCCGGGATATGGATTTTCCAATTCGGGTAAATCAGAAAAATCGGTGCGTCGTCAGGCCAAACAAATGTGGAACATCCTTGAAAAAGAAGGCTATCCCTCACCGCTTTATATCATTGGGTCATCCTATGGAGGCACTGTGGCCACTAAAATGGCCATGACCAAGCCCGATAAAGTTGCGGGCCTGGTGCTTGTATCGGCTTCTCTGGCGCCGGGTGAAGAAACCACTTACGACATCAGTTATATTATCCGTCATAAGTTTTTCAGGTGGTTGCTGCCCCAAAAAATTATGGTAGCCAATGATGAAAAATTGTCACACATCGAATCGCTGAATGAAATGCTCCCTATGTGGAGTAAAATCACCGCTCCGGTAATTCTGTTTCAGGGAACTAAAGACCGGCTTATCTTGCCGGAAAATGTAAATTTTGCCCGACTCAAGCTCACCAAAGCCAAATCTATTGAATATCATATGCTCGAGAACGAGCGACATTTTCTGCAAATCAAGTACAAAAATTACATCCTTGAACGGCTCAGAGCATTGGTGAAAAAAAATGCGGAATCGGAAAAACAACTGGCTGGAAATATTAGCTTGCAATTCACCGAATAAGCCTGCCCATCTTAAGGCTTCCACCCGAATTGTTCTGATGGCTATCGGAATGGTTTGACGAAACTCCTGCACACCTGATGACAATTTAGGCAGACTCACCGGAAACGGCTCAAACCCCATCGCCTGTCTGCAAAATGACAGGCAGAACAGTACCTGAAACTTTGTTGGTAAATATAAAGAAAACTCACAAGACACGGCTCCTCCAAATCCGCTGGTTTTACTGAATCAACTGCACTCATCGGATTTGAAAATTGGCGAATGAAACGGAAAAGTGAAGAGGTGCATGCGCTGATAAAAATTTCTGAATAAGATATTTCATTACTCTAAAAAGCGTGGACTGAGCTTAGAATAAACAGAATATATGCGAAAAACTTTGTATGTTTACACACTGTTGCCAATACAAAAATAAACCCCGAATAGTATGAAAAATCTTCTCCCGATAGCTTTGGGATTTCTTTTGCCGGTCACTCTGTTAATTCAAATGCATTTTTCACCGTAGAGTGAGTGGTGGCTGTGCACGCCATTATAGGGC
Source organism: Lentimicrobium sp. (assembly GCA_034007585.1). Classification (GTDB taxonomy): domain Bacteria; phylum Bacteroidota; class Bacteroidia; order Bacteroidales; family Lentimicrobiaceae; genus Lentimicrobium. The sequence goes on from JAVEQP010000055.1 coordinate 25,863, forward strand.
TGGTTCTAATGCGGTTTGGGTTGGAGAAAGCAGGTTGTTGAAAATTGAGACATTAACAGTTACGCTATGAGTAAAAGAAAATTGGTTGTAATAGGCGGAGATGCAGCAGGTATGACGGCCGCATCCAGGATCAGGCGAGAGCAGCCTGACCGGGAGATTATCGTATTCGAGCGGGGAAATCATACCTCCTACGCTGCCTGTGGGATGCCCTATTACATTGGCGGGCAGGTTGAAACGAAGGAATCTTTGATTGTACGTAAACCGGATGTTTTCAAAAAAAAACAGCATATCGATGCACGAATTCGGCACGAAGTCATTGAAATTGATTGCCCAAATAAACGTGTCAGGGTCAACAACATTGATAAACAAGAAGAATTCTGGGAATCGTGGGACGACCTGCTTATAGCAACGGGAGCTTCTCCAATTGTTCCCAAAATGGAAAATATTGATGCCGGTGGGATTTTTACGCTTTCTACTTTACAAAGCGGAATAGATGTATTCAACTTCATAAAGGAAGAAAAACCGGCCAAAGCGGTAATTGTGGGTGGGGGTTATATTGGCGTTGAGATGGCTGAAGCTCTTCTTGCGCGCTCCATAGAGGTTTCCCTGATTGATATGGCTCCGCAACTGATGACTACCCTCGATAAAGATATGGCAGACCTGATTCTTGAATATATGAAAGAACAGGAGGTAAAAGTTTTTCTGGAAGATAAATTAGTGAAATTTAAAAAGGATGCCGAGGGCAAAGTGAATGCAGTTGTAACTGACAAGCAAACCATACCGGCCAACATTGTTATTGTAGGTGTAGGCGTTAAGCCCAATGCTGAACCGGCAGCCAAAGCAGGCATAAGAACAGGTGCAAATGGGGCCATCCACATAAACAAACGTTGTGAAACCTCTGTGCCCAATATCTGGGCAGCAGGTGATTGTGCCGAATCGTTTCACTTGCTATCTCAAAAGCAGGTTCATATTGCACTGGGCACCGTAGCCAATAAGCATGGGCTGGTTGCAGGCATCAATATCAGTGGTGGAAGCATCGAATTCCACGGCGTTTTAGGAACGGCCATCACAAAATTCAAAGAGATGGAAATCTCACGCACAGGACTATCCGAAAAGGAGGCGAAAAGCTTGGGAATTGATTACCGAACTGAGACAATCACATCCCTTTCGCCGGCAGGCTATTATCCCGGCGCAGAAAAAATAAATGTGAAACTCGTGGTAAACAAACAAACAAAACAAATTATTGG
>JAVEQP010000056.1:0-26997 GCA_034007585.1 Lentimicrobium sp.
CTCGGGAGGGCTGGGGTGGGAAAGGGCACGATGCCGATTTTCACCCCCTCTGGCTCCCCCTGTGGATAGGGGGAGGACCTTCTTAAGTAATGCTCTTAATTAATTCGTAACCGCCTGCTATTGAGTAAAATCCGCTCCCTCCCTGTTCATAGGGAGGGCTGGGTAAGGGCACGATGCCGTTTTTTACCCCCTCTGGCTCCCCCTATGAATAGGCGGAGGACCTTCTTAATCACATTTTGGATTAAATTGCAAATGATTACTTTATATGCGCAGTTTTGACAAAATATTATTTTTTGTCCAAACCCTATTGCACCTATCGCTCAGAAACTTTTGCCTGTGGCCCGCAAGTCAGGGCGCGACTTTGAGTCGCACCCCGACTCCGCCAAAAGTCGCGGTTAACCTGAACCTTTTTCATTTTTGTTAGAATACATCAATAGTTTAGGTCAGGTAAATATAGAAACATCAAAGGCCATCCGCCTCAGGCAGATGACCTTTGATATGAAGATAAACTGTTTTAAAAAGCTATGGGTTAAAAACTAATGTCAACGCCAATGGCAGCAGTAAAATTAGTACGGTTGTAGGTTTCGGTATAGGCAGGGTTCTTACCTTCAACCATGGGGAAATCGCGGGTGTCTTCCAGGTAGGAAGTATTCATCACACCCAGGTTAATCCCGATTTTCTCCGTTGCCATAAAGCGAAGACCACCTCCAATACTGTTGGTGGAAAGGCTGTGACTTAGGTCAGACTGATAAATATCCTTAACACCAGTCTGAGTGCGCAGGTAGCCGAGGCTCACCAGCCACTTTTCATTGATCTCATATTCCGCACCAAGGCCGATCTCAAAAAAGTTGTTGTCCATTACCTTATCATTCTTTACGAATTCGTCATTGAGCTTTTTACCGTATTCTGCACCTTTATCAAAATAGTAGTGCAGTCCGGCGCTAATTTTAAGTTTTGACGTAGCCTCAAAGCCTGCTCCAATGGACAGCATCGAGGGCATATCACTGGGCGTTTCTGCTGCATCGGGATACAAGCCTGTATCGTCAGTAGTGGTGCTGTTTTTAACTTTAATGCTGGCTTTATGCTCATATTTGAGGCCAATGTTCAGGCGTTCAAACTTCAGGTTGGCACCAATGATGGGAACAATGCCAGATCCTGATTGCTCAGCATCCACTTTTTTATCGGCAGTAGCCTGTGCATTGGCTGACATGGCACCCTGCTGAGCTAAAAAGCCGGGAGTCGCTGCAGTATAACCACCTTGAAGTTGTGCCAGGTTAAGTGTCATGGGATCAGTGCCTGGATCAATCAGCTTGAAGCCACCTGCAATGGAAGCTACCTGCTCGGCAGTAAGAAATCCTCCTTGTTGAGCTTGTTGCAGGGTTAAGTTTGCCCCACCGCCATCAATGAGTGGTTGTAGCGAAGCTGCAGTACCGGCCAGTGCGCCAAAAAGTCCTGCCATGGTGTTAAAAAAATCAGGTGCTTTGACCATTTCTCCGGAAAAACCGGCGGCGGGCATAGTGGGGTTAATCATAATATCAGATAAGTAGCCCTGATAACTATTATTGATCATCACATACCTCAGGCCTAAGCTTACCGACAGGATATCGTTTACCTGGTAACTGGCGCCTGCCTGAATACCATAGTAGATAGAACTGCCTTCGAATTCAGTTTCATAGCTATATTTAGTCGTAGGAATCCCTGCCCGTGCCAAACCTACCGGAATGGAAGCCATCTGCATTTCAAAAGAGGGTAGCCCATCGTCAAATTTGGCACTTCCGCCACCGCCTATGGGATTGAATCCAAACGAAAAAGCGAATTTATCCATTTTATACACGGCGTAAACCGAAGGGAAGAAAGGCGCCACTACCCCACCCTCAAATTCTTCGCGGTTTAATCCGGGAAAAGTGGTTTTTATATTTCGGTTTTGAACAATATATTGGTTGTTCACCGAAATATGAAAGCCCTGATTGAGCCAGGTGAGACCGGCAGGGTTATAATAAACACCATCAAGTCCCATGGAGGCATCGCGTGCCGGCATACGGATAAATGAGGCACTTTGGTTCGTATTGTGCACAATACCACCGGCCATCGAAATAAGGGCCAGCGTGCTAAGCGATAAAGCAAGTAACGTTCTTTTCATGTTTATAGGTTTGGTTTTCGAGAGCTAAAATATATCAAATCTTAGATATAACAACACAATTTTGTAAATTCACTTAAAAAAGTTGATTTCAGTAGCGCAAAAAAGCATCAGATTCAGGTTAAACTCCAGTCAATGGGTTTAATTCCGTTTTCAATAAGGAGCTGATTGGCTTTTGAAAAATGTCTGCAACCAAAAAACCCACGATATACGCTTAAAGGTGACGGATGAGGTGCTTCAAGCACATAATGCCTGCTTAAATCAATGAAGGATTTTTTGTTCTGAGCGAATCTTCCCCAAAATATAAATACCAGCTTTGTGCGTTGTTCCGATAGTTTTTGAATCGCTGCATCGGTAAAAGTTTCCCACCCCTGCTTCTGGTGCGAACCCGCCTGATTGGCCCTCACCGTAAGGGTAGCATTGAGTAGCAACACGCCCTGATCCGCCCAGCGTGACAGATTGCCCGATTTGGGAAACGGTATATCCAGATCGGTTTGCAATTCCCTGAAAATATTTTGAAGCGAAGGCGGGAATGCTATGCCTGCGGGTACAGAAAAGCACAATCCATGCGCCTGACCGGGTCCGTGGTAAGGATCCTGACCCAGAATAACCACTTTTACCTTATGAAAAGGCGTTCGGTTAAAAGCTTCAAAAATATTTTTACCGGGAGGATAAACTATGGCCTCACGCTTTTCTTCCACCAGAAAAGATTTTAGCGTCCGAAAATAAGGTTGTTCAAACTCACCACTGAGAACTTCCTTCCAACTTTCTTCAATTACAGGTTTAATTTCAGTCATTTATAGGATTACTTTTTAATAAAAACAAGATAAACAATATCTGACCGGTATTAGAGTTATTATACAGACCGGTTCTGCACAAAAATTATTTGTTCATTACAAGGTAAAAGTATGAAAAAATTTGTAGTTACAATGTTGGTAGTAATTTCTTTGGGGTTGATAGCCACTGCCTGTCAATCGAGCCAGAAATGTGCTGCCTATGGCGAAGTAAACCGTTATCGGGTAGAGCGCAATCACTAACAGGGGTTTTACCCTTTTTCTTACAGCCTGTGTTTATACATGGGCTTTTTTTGTTGGCTGGCATTGTCTATTTAATTAAATTTGCATCATGAAACATTTACTCATCCCGGCCATCCTTTTGTTTCTGTTGTTATTGACATCGCCTCTGAGCGCTCAGCCTCTGGAGGCTTACGATACCATTGGCGACAATTTGCTTTTCAGAAAAGAGCTTACCGGAAGTGCCATCATTCACACCAATGGCTGGGGACTTGAATTTCGCAAGGGTACCAATCGGAGCATATTTACCAAGCTGATGTGGGAGGTAAATTTGCTGGAGATGAAGGATGCCAAGGAAATTAAATCCATAAATCAGTTTTTTACGAATACTAAGAGTTACTTTTATGGAAAACTCAACGCCGTGTATATGCTCAGGACAGGCATTGGCCGGCAGCATATGCTTAACCGCAAGCCCTATTCGGGAGGGGTTGAAGTAAGGCTGTTTTATTCAGGCGGCGTAAATGCCGGGTTTACCAAACCGGTATATCTGAATATTCTTAAGCCCGATAAAGTGGCTTACCGGTATGTGATTGTAACTGAACGTTATGATCCTGAGGAGCATTTTCCTGATAATATTTATGGCAGAGCCAACTTTTTCAAGGGATTTAATCAACTTTCCTTTTATCCCGGGGCCTATCTGAAAGTTGGGTTGAATGTTGATTTCGGTACCATCAATCAGCGGCCTAAAACTTTTGAAGTAGGTGCAGTACTCGATGGTTTTCCAAAAGCCATACCAGCCATGGCATTTCGCAGTCCCAATAATTTATTCCTTACCCTCTATCTGAGTTTTGGTATTGGCAAGCGTTACGACTAATTCTCACCTGGCAGTGGAACGCGAATAAGGCGTTGCCGAAAGATCCGCAAAATCCTTTTTCAAATACTTAAAATATGCCGCTATGCCTATCATAGCCGCATTGTCGGTCGTATACTGGAATTCGGGAATAAAAGCCTCAATGTTCCCTTCAGCTTCCTGTTTAAGAAATGCCTGACGCAATGCAGCGTTGGCCGACACCCCGCCGGCGACTGCTACCTGCCGGATACCAGTGCGCTCAACAGCTTTCATTAGTTTATCCATAAGTATATCCACAATGGCTTTCTGAATGGATGCACTTAAATCGGCCTTGTTTAGTTCAATAAAGTCGGGATTGATTTTAAGCTGATCGCGAACGAAATACAGAAAGGATGTTTTTAGTCCGCTAAAACTATAATCCAGGTCCGCAATCATTGGGCGGGCAAAGCGAAAAGCTTCCGGATTGCCGCTTTTGGCCAGTTTATCAATCATCGGTCCACCCGGATAAGACAAACCCATAATTTTTGCGGCCTTATCAAAGGCTTCTCCGGAAGCATCGTCAATAGTGCGGCCAATCACCTGCATGGAAAAATAATCATCAATACGCACAATCTGTGTATGACCTCCCGAAACCGTGAGGCAAAGGAAGGGAAACTCCGGATACGGACTATCCTTCCCCTCTTTTTCAATAAAGTGAGCCAGAATGTGCGCCTGCATATGATCCACCTCAATAAGAGGCTTTGCCAACCCCAGCGCAAACGACTTGGCAAAGGAAGTTCCTACCAGTAACGAGCCCAGCAGGCCCGGTCCCCGGGTAAAAGCTACTGCATCAATTTGATGCTTTTCGATGCCGGCTGTTTTTATAGCCTGATGAATTACCGGGATAATATTGGCCTGATGCGCCCGTGAAGCCAGTTCAGGCACCACTCCCCCGAAGCCGGCATGCACCTGCTGATTGGCTATGACGTTACTCAACACCGTCCGGTTATGCAACACCGCCGCAGAGGTATCGTCACAGGAAGATTCGATGGCAAGAATATAAATAGACATTTTTATGGTTTGAAGTTTTAAAGCACTGGCTGATGAGGATGAGCGTAATAATCAGGAGGGGAATCCCGGGTGCAAAGATAATCATTAGCTATGGATCGCAAGTTATGATTTTCTGGTAGCCGATAAGCTGAATTAAGCGGACACAAGATAACAATCACATTTATATCATTAATTATCAGACAAATAGCAAAATAACATTAATAGTAAAACTGGCTCTTGTTTACAGGCTTCTCCTTTTGATTGTTACCAGAAATTCGCTTTCCAGGCGCGAAACCTTCCGATAGCATAAATAATTTGTCACTTTGGCAGAGGGTACGCCTATTTTTATCAATTTTGTAGGTTAAATACCGGCTGAAAGTCGTCCTAAAACAAACAGCCCTAATTTGCCGCATCATTAAAAGAACATTGTACATAACCGGCCTGAGTCTGGTACTGTTGATTATAACACTTGCCGGCTTGTATGGTCTGTTTCGCACCTCTTATGTGCAGAATCGCATGGCCAGGATGGCAGCGGGTTATCTGTCAAAAGAACTCCATACCCGGGTTGCAGTAAATGGACTCGACATTGCCTGGTTTATGAAGTTTAAGTTGGAGGGTGTAGCTATTGATGATCAGCATGGCAATCCTATTTTAGATGCGGAGGCCATAAACATAACTATTGGCAAAATCAGCCTTCCCCGGAGATTTATCGGGATATATAACATCGAACTTAACAATGCGCACATCCGTATGGTACGTTATGCTGAAGACAGCCTGATGAATTACGCCTTTATTACGGATTATTTTGCCGGGCCCGATACCGCATCTCCCCAAAAACCTTTTCTCCCCTGGGAAATAGGTTTTTCGGGTATAACAATCAAAAATTCCTCATTTCTTTACAACAATCTAACCATTGCTAAAAAGGAAGCCGGCATAGATTATGACCATTTAATGCTGAGCCGGCTGAACCTGTCGGTACGCAAACTTATTGTTAAAAACGACAGCATCTCAGCCCGGATAAGCAAATTATCATTTCAGGAACAATCGGGTTTCGAACTCAAAGCATTGTCCACCTCACTGATGGTGAGTTCCGACTCTATCATTGCCAGTAAACTTCATATCCTTACCGAAGGCAGCGATATCAGTATGAATCTCAAATTAAGCCACCGGGATTTTGGAGCCTATCAACATTTTATAGACAGTGTTTCCCTGCAGGGTGAAATAAAAAACAGCAAGATATTGCTCTCAGATATTGGTTATTTTGCGCCGGAGCTTAGCCAAATCCACGAAACAATGGAGATAGACGGACAGGTGAAGGGTACGGTTTCTTCACTTACCGTAAAAAAACTAAAAATTCACATCTTACGCAATACCTGGTTCGAAGGAAGTGTGAGTATGAATGGATTGCCCGATTTTAATGAAACGTTCATTGATATTCGCGTAAAGGATTTTCAATCCAATTATTATGATTTGTCAGCAATCAGGCTGCCGGGTAATAAGCCCCTGAATCTTCCCGAACAAATCAAGAACCTGGGAAACATTAGAATCAATGGATTTTTCACCGGATTTATTACCGACTTTGTATCCTCGGCTACGTTTATAACCGAAACAGGAAAGATAAAGACTGACCTTAGCTTAAAATCTCAGCCCAATCGCTCCCTGGCCGCAGAAGGTCATCTCGATCTAAAAGACTGGAATCTGGGAAAAAGTCTGAATGCCAGTGAATATCTGGGCTCCTTAAATTTAAATGCTGAAATTAATGGCTTATTCTATAAGGATTCAGTAAATATTAATCTGAATGCCCATTCAGACAGGTTGCAGTTTAAGGGTAATGAGTTCAACGACATAACACTAAACGGTCAGTTACAAAACCGGGAGTTCAACGGGCGACTGAATATTGATGATGAACTTGTGAAACTAGAATTCGATGGTTTGCTTGATTTCTCAGGGAAGCTTCCCTTGTTTAACTTTAAGGCCGATTTGACGGATGCCAGGCTAAGTCAGCTCAACTTATGGGATCGCGACAGTTCTGCAATGATATCTACGCATATGGATTTGAATTTCAGCGGTACGAACATTGATAATATTCTGGGGTCACTTAAATTTTTAAATACTGTTTATTATGAAAAGGGGGAGTATTATCCGATAGATCAGGTGTTGTTGAGCATCAGACAAACCACCCCGGATATCAAAACCATCCGTTTACAATCTGATTTTGCTGATGCTGAAGTAACCGGTGATTATGCCTTTACCGACTTTTACTCTTCTGTAATAAACATTCTGAATACTTATCTTCCCTCCTATCGTCCGGCGGAAGTAAAAATGCTGCAACTAAGACAGGAACAAAAGTTTGACTACAGCCTTCGGGTAAAGGATGTGAATGACATTACCCATCTGTTTATTCCAGATCTGGAACTAAAATCAGAAACCTTACTTTTTGGCAACTTCAACTCAGCCAATTCCATTGTTAATCTGAAAGGAGATGCCGACCTTATTATTTACCGGGGCATAAAAATATACAACTGGTATGTTCAGGCACAAAATGCAGGCACCGAACTTATACTCAATACCGGTGCATCCTCAATAATAATTAAGGAGGGCTCGGTTATAGAAGACATCCCGGAACTTGGGCTGGAACAATTCAATATACGGACTACGCTTGAAGGCGACAGCGTAACCTATGCGCTCACCTGGAAGGATAAGGAAACGGGTAGGAAAAATTCGGGGAAAATTTCGGGAAATCTACATTTTGAACAACCTCCCGTTATCAATGTCAGGGTAGATCCCACTACCATCAGAATTAATGATTCCAGCTTCGCCATCAGGCAGCAGGGGTATCTCACCATTGACTCTACCGCCATTACGGTAGATGGATTAGAGATAGCAGGTTTGGACCAGCAATTGAAAATAAAGGGGAAAATTTCAGAAAATCCGGAAGACAAAATTTCGCTCTTCTTTGATGATTTGAATGTGTCGAATGTGGACTTGTTGCTAAAGCCTGAAGGCCTGGATTTCGATGGTACCCTGGATGGCTCCCTTAATTTAAGTGATGCCTATAAAACCCGTAAAATAACTGCTGATCTTATGGTAAAGGGATTTACCTTTAATCAGCAGCAACTGGGTGATGCACAAATACTTGCACAGTGGAATGATGAAAAAGCCGGTATTGACCTGGACCTTAACATCATTTACCAGGGAAATATTTCCCGCCATATCCCTTTCAGGGCCAGCGGTACAATTTATACTTCCGCAGAGGCTAAAAATAATTATAACCTGAATATTGAAACCCGCAACTACAATCTATCTACCCTGAATCCATTTGTGTCCAGCTTCGCTTCGAATCTGAAAGGTTATGCCAGCGGGTTTTTCACCATGTCAGGTAAATTTGATAAGCCGGTATTTGAAGGTTACCTTGATCTGATACGGACAGAAATGAAAATTGATTATCTGAATGTAACCTATTCGCTGGCCGATCGAGTTAAAATTGAACCTGAACTGATTTCAGCGTCCAACATTACCATTAATGATTCACTGGGCAATACTGCCACAGGTAATTTCAAAATGCGACACCGTTTCTTTGTGAAACCTGAAATTGAGCTTAATATTGATGCTGCAGGGATTGCAGGATTAAATACCAACTTTAAGCAAAATGAAGTGTTTTATGGTTCAGCTTTTGGCAGTGGAAAGGTAAGCATAAGCGGGCCTTTTGATAATATTCTTATGGACATCAGGGTAAAATCAGATAAAAACACCAGGATATTTATCCCCATTAATCTTGATATTCAGGCCACAGAAAGTGAATACATTCGGTTTGTTAATCCAAATCAGGCCACACCCGATATCCGGCCTTTTGAACCGGAAACTTCAGGTATTGATCTGGATATGTTTCTGGATGTGACGCCCGATGCAAGCATTCAGTTGTTTTTGCCCGAAAATATTGGAAATATAAAAGGTGTTGGTAACGGTAATTTACAATTGAAGGTGACCAAAGATGGCGATGTTTTGATGTTTGGTCAATACGTTATAACCCAGGGTACTTTCCTATTCACAGTGCAAAACATTTTAAACCGCGTTTTTACGATTTCACCCGGCGGTAAAATCACCTTTAGAGGCAGTCCTTACGAAGCCGATATCAATGTGAATGCTGTATATAAAGTACGGGCAGCACTCAAGGGGATTCCAGAGTTAGCGGGCATAGAGGAGTATGAAGGCAGAACTGTCCCTGTGGAATGTATCATTCAACTTCGCAACAATTTGTACAATCCTGATATTGGTTTCAGTATTCGCCTGCCCGATGCAGAAGAAACACTAAAGCAACGGGTATTTTCGGCTATAGACACCACCAATGAGGTAGCCATGACCCAACAAATGGTGTCACTATTGTTACTCAAGTCATTTAGTTTCAGTGGAAATCCCAGCCTGGCCGGCAGTGTGGGCTCCTCTTCCATTGAAGTTATTGCCAATCAACTCAGTAATATGCTTTCGCAGATCAGTGATGATTTAGATATAGGGGTGAATTACCGCTCCGGTGATGCCCTCTCATCCGAAGCACTCGAAGTGGCACTTTCCACCCACTTATTTGAAGACAGGGTAACCATAGACGGCAGCTTTGGAATGATGAATACCGGTACCACTCAAAATACCTCAAATATTGTGGGAGATGTTATCATTGACGTCAAAATAACCCGTGACGGACACTTTAGGGTTAAAGCCTTCAATAAGTCGAACAATCCCTTTGAAATCAACTCTTTCAATACTCCATATAAACAAGGCATCGGTATTTATTACCGTTACGAATTCGACCGTTTAAATGAAATTTTCCGTCGCAAACGCAAAAAGAACAAATAAACAGTAAATTTGTACATTGTTTCCACTGGCTTCATTGCTTAACCCTGATTAAATCTACCAGTCATGAAAAAACTTTTACTTTCTTTCATCTTTTGTTGCTCCGTTCTGGCCACAGCATATTGCCAGATTACCATCACGCGTGAAGATATGCCGGTTATTGGTGATACCATAAGGGTAAGCACTGCGCTGGCAGCACAAACGGATCCAATGCTGACTGGTGAAGATTACACCTGGGATTTTTCAAACCTGGTTCCGACAAGTCAGCGGGTAATTTCTTATGTAAACCCCACTTCGACCCCATTTTTTTATCAAATTGTATTTAATCCCAGCACAGCCAATCTGGCCTCTCCGGTCACCGAGCTTGATTTTCTGTCTCAGTTTCAAATTACCGATGCCTATGAATTCTACAAGGCTACTGCGGCCAGTTATGTCCGCCCGGGATATGCCGTAACCATTTCGGGGATTCCGGTACCTATGAAATTCAACCAGCCTGAATTGTTGTATAACTTTCCTCTTACCACTAACGCTCCCAAAGACTCGAGTTTATCGGTTTACAGTATTGAATTCCCCGGATTGGGTTATTTCAGCATTGAGCGCAAGCGGGTAAATGAGGTGGATGGCTGGGGCCGAATTACTACTCCTTTGGGAACATTTGATGTACTCAGAATGAAATCCACTGTGTATGAAGCGGACAGTCTTTATCTGGACTCCCTGCAGATGGGAACGCCTATAAATAGAAGCATAGTTGAATATCAATGGATTGCAAACAATATGAGCATTCCGGTATTGAGTATTTCCCTGGAAGAAGGCGTGCAAACCATAACCTATCCTGACCGAATTGAAAACTTAAATAATCTGATTGTTGATCTGGGTCCTGATATGGAAATATGCGAAGGCGAAGAAGTTGAACTTTCCCCGGAAGTTAAAGGTGGCACACCACCCTACACCTATACCTGGAGCACCGGAGAAACCACGCCTTCCATCACCGTATCTCCTTCGGAAACCACTACCTATATTGTGGGCGTAATGGACAGCGAAATGCGTTTTATGATGGATGAAATCACGCTAAATGTTATCCCTTTTCCACAGATGAAACTGGGAGCCGATACCCTGATCTGCGCTGAACACAGCCTTACATTCGCAGCCCCGGTAGTTTATGATGAACTCAGGTGGTACGTTAACGGAACGCTTATTTCACAATCCGGCACCTTTACCATTGATTCAACAGGAATAGGGCTTGGTGAAGCCATTATCCGGGTTGAATTTTCGCTGGGACAGTGTGCTTCATGGGATGAAATAACGGTTGGATTTCAATTGTGTAACGGCTTAAGTGAAAATAGGCCGGAAACAGCCAGGGCCTATCCGAATCCGGCCGGAGAATGGTTGGGAATAAATCTTGACTGGCAGGATGGTGACCTTTTGTTCTCGATCAGCTCAATGGAAGGCAAAATGATTCGTTCTGGCAACGTTAGCCTGAGAAACAAGACTGCCGTCCTTAACATCAATGATTTAAAAAGAGGAAACTACTTTATTACCTTTCAACAGCATAAACGTTTGGCAGCCACCAGATTTATAAAAGAATAATCCGTACTGAATCCCACCGGTTGGAGTTGCGGTTTATACTGTAATGTCTAAAATTCTGCACTAATTTTTTATTATCGCGCGATTTTTTAAAACCCCCGGAAGACTCATCGGATAGCTTTGCACGCAGGTTGCCATCTTATGCTATACCTATACGCTGGCGCCTTAAATTAATCGTTATAGGGCATTTAATGAAACCGAATTACAAAACTAATGACATATGAAAAAAACGAGAAAAGAAACAATTAATGAATTGAAGAAGGAACTTTGCAATATTGAAAACCTTTACAAATCAAAATGTATAAATTGGACAGGAGCAACAAGTGATACAAAAGAACTTTATACTGAAATTATTGCAAATGAATTATTACGAGAAATAAAAGAGTTTGACAGGATACCAACTACAACAAGAACCGGAACTTATTGCAGAGTAAATCACTGCAATATCGAAATTGATATTTGTAAAAGTAATCGAGATGAAGAAAACTTTGCAAAACGACTTACGGGACTAACATTAGAAAATTTAGGATTAATAAAAGATTTTCAAATACCCTTAAAAGATACGAGAGCACACAAAGGGTTGGGGAAAATTGATTTAATTTCATTTAATGAAGCAACCAAGACTTTATATCTGATAGAGCTCAAATATGAAAGAAATAAGGAAACTTTATTAAGGGCAAGTCTTGAAAGTTACACATATTACAAAATAGTAGATAAAGACAAATTAATAAATGATTGTTTTAATAATCAAATTAGTCCAGGCGGGATAAATGTAAAGCCAGCAGTTTTAGTTGTTCCTAAATGTAATTCTTATAATGAATTGGAAGATGTTAAATCAGGTAAAAGACCAAAATTAAAGGCTTTAGCACTTGCTCTTGATATTAAATATTTTACAGTAGAGTTCTTAATAAATGAAACTATTTAAAATACATCGTGGAACTAAAGAAATTGGCGGTTCTTGTTTTGAAGTCTAGACTGAAAACACAAGAATATTGCTTAATTTTGGAATGCCATTAGTTGAAAAAGACGGAAAAGAATTTGACTTTGGGAAATACAAAACTTCAAATCCAAGTGAATTGTTTGATAAAGGAGTTTTGCCAAATATTGAAGGACTTTATGATAGTTCGAAAGACTTAATAGACGGTATAATCATTTCTCATCCACATCAAGACCACTACAGATTAGCCAATTTTATAAATGATAGTGTTCAGTATAACAGGTTGATGTACTCCTTTTGTTCGCTTGTGCACAAACCCTGACCGTAAACGAACACTTTCGTTTTGCATTTATACTAAACTACATCATATAGTCCTGTTTATCAACGCGCTATAAGCTCTGGCACATTTTTAGCTTATGGTGTTCAAATGCAAGTAATAAAACCCACAAAACCCACTTCGATATGAAAACGAGAATTTTCATCATCTTCATAGCATTGCTGATTATGCATCTCACTTACGGATCACCGGTTGCTGCAAATAAGAAGTTTCCTGTCAGAGAAAATCATAATTCAAACATCAACGATACCATGCAAAGTTCTTCGGAAGAAATAGCAAAAGCAGTTTTGCTGCCGGATGAGCCTTATGTAAATGATATCCCCTTTGAAACCAGTAGTATTTCAGCACGTTATACCCCGGAAATAAAATCTACGCTACCGGAAGAAGGTTATGTTGATGATATTCCTTTCAACACCCGGGCTATATTTGAAGAACAGGCACTAAAAGACCCTACCATCTATGGGCTGGAGAATGAACAATATGTGAATGATATACCCTTTAATACTGCGGGAATTGCAAGAGGCTATACCAAGACCAATAATCATCCGTCTTTTTAATTTACGACCCTCATACTACCCTGTATGCACTAAACAATAGAGGCTGCCCGAAAAGGCAGCCTCAACTATTTCTAAAGAGGTAAAATTAGCCAATAATTACTCCGATTATGGTTGCTGACAGCAAAGATGCAAGGGTCCCTCCGAGGAGTGCCCGCATGCCATATTCAGAAAGCAGCACACGCTTGCCCGGAGCCAGAGAGCCAATACCACCAATTTGTATCCCGATGGATGCAAAATTAGCAAATCCGCACAGCATATAGGTGGCCATAATAATACTTTTGGGATTGGTGAGTAAGCCCGATGATTTCAGGTCGGCAAGGCTGATGTAACCGATGAATTCGGTAAGAATAAGTTTTTCACCCAGCAATTGGCCCAGCATGATAATGTCGTTTGAGTTAACTCCAATTAACCACATGAGCGGGGCAAGCAGATAGCCAAGCAACACCTGTAAGGAAAGTTCATTGTATTGTCCTGAAGTTGCCTGCTCAATGATAGGATTAAGATTGAACAACCCACCTATTCTGATCAGGATAAAGTTAGCCATGGCGATAAATGCAATAAAAACAAGCAGCATGGCAGCTACATTAACGGCAAGCTTCAATCCCTCGGTAGTTCCATTGGAAATGGCATCCAATACATTGCTGCCCACCTTTTCCCTGGTGATTTCCACTGCATTGTCTATTTTCTCAGTCTGAGGAACCAAAATTTTGGATATGACCACTGCTCCCGGAGCAGCCATTACCGAGGCGGCCAGCAAGTGTTTGGCAAAGATGAGGCGCTGTACAGGATCAGACCCTCCCAAAAAGCTGATGTAGGCTGCCAGTACCCCGCCGGCCAGTGTAGCCATGCCTCCAATCATCACCAGCAAAATTTCAGAGCGGTTCATTTTATCAAGGTAGGCCTTGATCATAAGCGGCGATTCCGTTTGCCCCAGAAAAATATTTCCGGCTACCGAAAGGCTTTCGGCACCCGAAAGTTTAAGCGCTTTGGTCATCAGCCAGGCCAGCACATAGACTACCTTTTGAATGATACCGAGGTAGAAAAGCAGACTGGTAAGTGCAGAGAAGAATATGATGGTAGGCAACACCTGAAAAGCAAAAATAAATCCATAGGTATCTACATTCATCAATCCACCCAGTAAAAATTCGCTGCCGGCAGCAGAGAAGTTAAGAATGGCTACAAATATTTTTCCAACAAACTCAAAAGCTACCCTTACAGGTTGAACATATAAAATACTTATTGCCAGTGTAACCTGAATCAAAAGACCAATGCCCACGGTTTTCCAGGAAATACCCCGGCGGTTGGTGCTGAATACCCAGGCAATAAAAATAATGGTTATCATGCCCAGCAATCCGCGCAATATGCCACCAATCGTAAATACGCCCGCAGATTCAGTTAGTTTAGGCACAATATTACTCACCGGCGAATCGGCAATAGCCACAGCAGTATCGGCATAAATGATAGAATCGGAGACAACCATCTGGGCAGTCAGGTTTCCTAAGGGCAGCAAGATTAAAAGTAACGGCAGCCACAACAATAACATTCTCTTCATAGTAAACTTTTGAATTTACATGTACAGGCTATTTACCTGCTTTTCGTTTTTTGATAATATCACGCAATTGAGAAGCCCTTTCATAATCTTCCTTTTCAATGGCATCATCCATTAATTCCTGCAGTTCATCAACAGAAAGTTTCTCAAATTCCACATTATCATCCTGCACCGTGATTCCACCCGTAGCCAAATCGTCAATATCGGGTTCGTCGTCCAGGGAAACGCCTGCCGCAGCAAGCACGGGCTCAAAGGCATAGATGGGACAATTAAACCTTACCGCAAGGGCAATGGCATCGGAAGTACGTGAATCAATGTTATGAATAATTCCATTGGATTCACAAACCAGCGTAGCATAAAAAATGCCCTGGGCAAATTTACTGACGATAACTTCCTTAAATTGAATTGAGAAGATATCGGCAAAATTCTTGAATAAATCATGGGTAAGTGGTCGGGGTATCTTGATCTGCTCAATGTGAAACAATATGGCTTGAGCTTCAAACCCATTGATAAGTATAGGTAAACGGCGTTTGCCTTCAGCTTCTCCTAATATTAAAGTATATGCTCCACTCTGTGACTGGCTGTTGATCATTCCCAATAGTTTCAGCTCAATCTTTTCCATTCAATTTGCTTTTTATGAGGGGTTAAAATTAAAGATATTTAGTGGTTAAACAAGGGAAGACCCCAAAAAGATTAAAATGGTTGTTTTTTGATAGAATGCTATTCCTGGTTTTTTGATTATTTTCTCAAAAAAAAAGAATAAAAAAAGTCGGATTTTGTTAAGGTGTTATGTGGGATTTTTTCGCCTGTGATTATAAAATCAGCATTGTTTCAAGTCCAGTAAAGCTGATCTGAATAACCCTCAATAAAAAAAGGCTAAAAGTGAAAAATGGATGTGTGGGGTTATTCTTTTTGTTGCCTTTTTCAGGCTCAACGAAAGTTTTATACCTGCTTGAGATGAAACCTGAAATACTGAAACCCAAAAATTCAATGTAAATTTGCGACATGCAATCCGATAACCTCAGGGAGCTCCTTGAGCAAAAAACACTTCAGTACCATCAGCCGGTTTTTATTGAGGATGATCCCATCAGCATTCCGCATCTTTTTAGCAGGCATGAAGACATTGAGATTGCAGGTTTTCTTACCGCCATTATCTCCTGGGGACAGCGCAAATCCATCATCCAAAGCAGCCGGCTGTTGATGAAAATGATGGATGATTCTCCCTGGCATTTTGTAATGAATGCCGGTGTCGCTGAACTTAAATGCTTAAGTAAATTTGTGTATCGTACACTCAATGGTGATGACCTTCTTTTCATCGTTGAAGCCTTACGAAAGCTTTATCGCGATCATGAAAGTATGGAAAATGCCTTTGTGTTTAAAGTTGATAAAGCTTCTTTTACAATGTTTAATCTCATCAACAAATTTAGAGAGCGCTTACTGGAGGTTCCCCATTTGCAACGGTCAGAGAAACACCTGGGACATCCCCTGAAAGGCAGCGCAGCAAAACGCATCAACATGTTCTTAAGATGGATGGTGCGCAGCTCAGACAGTGGCGTTGACTTTGGGTTATGGACAAAAATAAAACCATCACAACTTTGTATTCCCCTCGACCTGCATGTAGGCCGTGTAGCCCGTGAATTGGGCCTGTTAAACCGGCGACAGGACGATTGGAAAGCAGTGGAAGAACTTACGGCTAAGCTCAGGACTTTTGATGAAAATGACCCCATTAAATATGATTTTGCGCTGTTTGGTATGGGCAGGTACGAGAAATTCAAACTTTGAAGCTGTGGCTGCTTTCTGAAAAACAATCAAATAATAATCTTTTTTAAAACGATGAAGAATCTCCACTCCCCTGTTATAGATGCTGCAACCATGGAAGCATTGATACAAGAATCGGCTGCCCTGTTGCTCTATTTTTATAACGACTCCTGTGCCCCTTGTGTGGCCCTCAGGCCCAAAGTAAACGAAATGATTGATGAGCAGTTCCCACTAGTACAGCATGCCTATATCAATGCGGCTACTTACCCGGAACTAGCTGCCTCCGCAAGCGTATTTGCCAGCCCGACCATTATCGTATATTTCGATGGAAAAGAAAATTTCAGGGTAAGCAAATATGTGTCAATTCAGGAGCTTTCGGATAGAATTGAAAGATATTATAAACTGAGGTTTGAATAGCCACACCCCCATTGATTTATTAGTCGTCCGGCAATGATTTAATGACCTGTTCAAAACATATAGGTCTGTTGACAAACGCCTGAACGAATCAGGCACCTGCCAGCAGGTTTGTAGCCTGTATGACAGATGCCTGAGGCAATAAGTTAAATGCCCCGAAATTTTAAGTGAGCAGGCTTATAGTAACGGTCAATCCGGCCATAACCACAGAAACCATAGTCATCAGCTTAATCAGAATATTCAATGAGGGTCCCGAAGTATCTTTAAATGGGTCGCCAACGGTATCGCCAACTACCCCTGCTTTGTGTGCTTCGCTGCCTTTACCGCCGTAATTCCCTTTTTCAATGAATTTTTTGGCATTGTCCCATGCACCGCCCGCATTGTTCATAAACACGGCCAGGGTAAATCCTGAGGTAAGCACACCTGCCAGCAAACCGACCACACCGGCCACGCCCATGGCTGCTCCAACAATTACTGGTACCGCAATGGCTACCAGCGAAGGCAACAACATTTCGCGCTGAGCACCTTTAGTTGATATTTCAACACATCTGGCATAATCTGGTTTTGCCGTTTCTTCCATAATTCCTTTAATTTCGCGGAATTGCCTGCGTACTTCGTCAACCATAGCGCCGGCTGCACGGCCAACTGCTTTCATAGTCATAGCACTAAAAACGAATGCCATCATAGAACCGAGGAAAAGTCCTCCAAGGAACAAGGGGTTGAATAAGGTAATATCGTAAGCTGCACCAAAATCTTTAACCGACGCAGTTGAAATTTTAACCACTTTAATCCCTTCCTGCACTACCGGGGCTACGTCATGATAAAAGACATACCCGCCCTTGGTAACGAATCCTTCTCCTTTTAGAGCGATTCTATCAAACCACAGCCGTATTTCTTCCATATAAGCCGATATAAGAGCCATGGCGGTAAGCGCAGCAGAGCCAATGGCAAAACCTTTACCGGTAGCGGCAGTAGTATTTCCCAGCATATCGAGGGCATCAGTACGTTCGCGAACTTCATGATCAAGGTGAGCCATTTCAGCATTGCCCCCTGCATTGTCAGCAATCGGACCAAAAGCATCGGTTGCCAGCGTAATACCAAGTGTAGAAAGCATACCAACCGCTGCAAAACCGATTCCATAAACACCCATGGCAAAATGTTGTGCACCTCCGGCAGCCCAGAATGCACCCATAATACCTAATACTATGGTCACAACCGGAATCCAGGTAGAATACATCCCCACTGCAAGTCCATCAATAATCGTTGTTGCCGGACCTTGCTGCGCATTTTTTGCAATACCTTTTGTTGGTTTATACTCATCCGAAGTAAAATACTCTGTTGCCTGCCCTATGATAACACCGGCAGTGAGGCCTATTACCACAGCCCAGAATACACCCCAGGTTACCCAGCCCAGCATCACCAGACCTACCATTGCCAAAAGAACCAGCAATGAACTGCCTCCCGTACCGAGCAGCAATGCATTGAGCAGGTTTTTCTGGGTAGCTGTTTCTTTGGTACGGACCATAAAAATTCCCAAAATGGAGAGAATAATTCCAATGGCCGATACGATCATTGGCGCCAGAACAGCCTGGTATGCGGTAAGTCCGGTATCTTTAATAACCAGCGCAGGAAGTGCGGCTCCCAATGCGGCAGTTGCCAGGATAGAACCAGCGTAAGATTCATACAGGTCAGCTCCCATACCTGCGACATCACCCACATTGTCGCCTACATTATCGGCAATGGTTGCAGGGTTGCGCGGGTCATCTTCCGGTATTCCGGCTTCTACTTTGCCCACCAGATCGGCACCCACATCGGCTGCTTTGGTGAATATTCCTCCGCCAACACGTGCAAACAACGCCTGGGTAGATGCGCCCATACCAAAAGTAAGCATGGTAACGGTAATTTCTATCAACTTCATCTGTATTCCGGCTTCATTAATCACTCCGTTTACAACAAGTTCGGGATGTGCATGCACCAGATCCAGCCCGGCAAAACGAAGGCCGTTAGCTATATTGTATGGAGTGTAAACATACTCGTTCAAAATCCAGAACCAGGCTGCAATATCAAGAAGTGCAAACCCAACCACTATCAGCCCCATAACTGCACCACTGCGAAAAGCAACCTGTAATCCTTTGTTTAACGATTGTGATGCTCCTTGAGCTGTACGTGCTGAAGCAAAGGTGGCGGTTTTCATTCCCAGAAAACCGCAAAGCCCTGAGAAAAAACCACCCGTGAGAAATGCAACCGGCACAAATGGATTCTGCACATTAAAATAGGCCATAATAGTCAGCAGTATAGCCAGAATAAGAAACACAATGGCTACTACTTTATACTGCCTTTTTAAATAAGCCATGGCCCCCTCTCTCACATATTGTGCAATCTCCTGCATGCGGGGTGTACCTTCTGAATGCTTCATCATCGACTTGAAGAAGAACCAGGCAAAGATCAGTGCCATTAAAGAAGCTAAAGGAATAATAAAGAAAATGTTACTCATAGAAAGGTGGTTTTATGTAACAACCGTTACGGTTTAAATGAATAATAAGATGCTGCGTTTATTTTTCTTGTTTAATCCGGGGAACCCTAAAATTTTCCCCTTCTGCGATAACTTTCGGCTTCGGGTAATTAAATTTATCCCATCTTCCGCACGACAAAGATAAATTATTGAATGAATAAACAATACCAATTCAGGGCTTTTTTTTCAGATTTAGAATAATTCAAAGACAATTTTTTAGTGCTCAATGAATAAGGTCTATAATGGTTGGAACAAAGTTGAGGAATGAACATCACAACTAACTGTCCATAAGACGTATTTATAATACTATGATAATCAGAAGCTAAATATAATTATCAAGATACGGCAGAGGCTCATCATAAGAAAAACCCGTCTAAAGTTCCGGGTAATTTTTATAGCTTTATCCGATTTTGATCCGTTCTGTATGACCAAATCATAATCGCTACGGCCACTCCAAGCATAATTGCTCCAACGGAAAAGGTAAATACGAAGCCATATAACTGATAGAATACAACCCCAAGTACCGGTGCAAACAGTGAGCGGAAAGCCGTCAAAAAGAGGTGGACAGACTGATAATCCCCCGCTTCATCGGGAGTGCAGAAATAAGCCGATCCAATACTCCACAGCAGTGACATGGTGGCAGCAAATACGCTGTGAAACAACAGAAAAGGAATCAGACTGTAGAATAGTGTAAAAGCGCCCAGACTAATATGCTGAGGAAAATAATTGGCCAACACCAGACTGAGCAGATAGAACATTACTGAAGCAAAAGTGATGGCACCAAATTTACGCGGATCAATGCGACCGAGTACCCGGCCAAAAAACGGGATAAGGAAAAGTGCAATAATATTGTAGGCATTTTTATATGTGGCCATGGTAAAGTAATTCATAGTCAACTGTTTCTCAAAAAAAATGGTCATAACGGTAATGGTGCTCATAAAACCAAACCCATAAAACATGAATCCGAGTTCAAAGTGCCTGAAGGGAGTGTTTTGTTTCATTATGCTACGCATACGCGCCATGGAATCACTGACAGATTCAAGGATCCCTGATCTGGGTATCTTCCTGACTACAACTTCATAAGGAATACGCGAAAGTAAAATGACCGCTGTAACTCCGGCGATAGCTGCCAGGAAAAACACCCAGGTGTAGGCGTATTTGTCATAATCGAGCAGAATTCCATATAAAAATACGACTACAAGCATAACCACCTTTCCCCAAAGAGTACTGTAACTGTATAGCCGCGAAAAATGCTCATGCCGGTAATTCTTTTTCAGCAAAAGATTAATGGTAGGAAAAAGTACCGGATTGCCCAGATAATAGATAAAAAAAATGAGCAAAAAGATGGCATGATACCACGAGTTACCCAACATGGCTGCGTCGGAATGCGGAAAAAACAGCAATAACGCCAGCGGCGCTCTGGTTATTATTCCTGCAAGGCGAATAAGCCTGGGTTTATCTGAAACACGGTTGAGCCAGGCCGAAGTAAAAATCAGCAACAGAAAAACCACGACCGAAAACTGAAACAAAAAGCTCAGTTGCAGGGAAGTTCCGTTTACACTTCGCAGAAATACAAATTCGTTAAGTGCCAGAACACCCAGAACGAAATTGTCAAAAATAGTGTACCACAGGTGCAACCTGAAAGTTCGTTTTTCAACAGGTAACAGTCCTTCAGTAATTTTCGTGCGAAAAATACGGGCAATAAAATTCATCGGGCAAATTTAGAATAAAGAGGTTTGTGCAGAACAACTTACTGAACATTTAAAAAGTTGTAACGTTAATTAAAAACCAAATAAGACAACCATGAAAAAATCAATGCTAATTTCGTTACTGATGTTAACTTTTGCCTTTGCAGGATATGCACAGAAGACGCTTTATGATTTTACGGCCACCACCATTGATGGAAAACCCATTAATCTTTCCGAATTTAGAGGAAAGAAAGTTTTGATAGTCAATACCGCTTCCAAATGTGGTTTAACTCCTCAATATAAAGAGCTTGAAGCACTTTACCAGAAGTATAAGGCACAAAATTTCGTTATACTGGGTTTCCCGGCCAATGACTTTATGGATCAGGAACCCGGTACAGATGAAGAAATTAAGGAATTCTGTGAACAGAACTATGGAGTTACCTTCCCGATGATGAGCAAGATTTCAGTAAAAGGAGCTACTCAAAATCCACTTTATGCCTGGCTTACCCAAAAATCGCAAAATGGTGTATTGGATGCCGAAGTAAGCTGGAACTTCCAAAAATTTATGATTGATGAAAATGGACAGGTAGTTGACTTTGCCAGCCCACGCGAAAGCCCATTTTCTAAAAAAATTGTTCAGTGGATTGAGAACTAGTATTTCAAAAACAACTACAATTTTAATGTTTAAAAAACCACCTTTACCGGTGGTTTTTTATGCACTACTTTCCAGGTAATAGCTAAATACCTATCTTTACGTGATGAATCATTAAACAAACTGATTATGAGTACAACAGAACACAACGTCATGTCAGTACTGGCAAATGTCTGGTTCCTGGAAACAGCGCGCATCCGAATGTATGAGATTTATGCCAAGCAGGCTGCGAAAGATGGATATCAGCAAATGGCAGCCCTTTTTCTTGAAGTGGCCGAACAAAAGCGCTCGCATACCAAAACCATTTATCGGTTTCTGGAAGAAACATCCTTGGAAACCACCGTTTCTATTAAAACAGCTTCATTTGAAAATACATTAAACAACCTGGAACACGCCGCTTTGGCCGAACAAACGGAATCTGAAGGTATTTTCGCCACTTTGGAGGCTCAGGCATGGGAGACAGGACTTAAAAAAATAGCTACCAAAATAAAATTGTTCCGCCGAATTAAGCTGTTTTATGCGGAGAGGTTTACTGCCCTGTCTGAGAACATAAAAAATGAGCGGGTATTTGCACGGGAAGAGAAAGTGAAATGGGTCTGCCGCAAATGCGGCTTCATCTATGAAGGTGAACAGGCCTTAAAAAACTGTCCGGGTTGTGAACATCCTCAGGCCTATTTCGAAATTCTGGCTGAGAATTATTAAATTCAGCCAATTCCAAAGATCGCAAAAGCCGGAAACAGTATTTTAAACACTGCCACCGGCTTTTAGGATAGAGGATGGCCTTCTCTTAATTGTTCGCCACCAGATGGATGGTCAGTATAATTTCATCGTTGATGAATTTATCCTGCAGATCCTTAAAGAAAGTTCTGGAGCCATATTGTACATTCCAGTGACTACGGTCAATAATAAAAGCCGGCGTTTTTGCATTCACGCTGTTGTCCGTTACCTCAATAGTAGCCGGGAAGGTTACGCTCTTAGAAATTTCTTTCATGGTGAGGTTCCCGGTAACATTATAATCGTTTTCACCGCCATTTTCTACGGGAGTTACCGCGGTAATCTCAAAAGTAGAAACAGGGTGTTCCTCCACGTGGAAGAAGTCAGGAGATTTAAGGTGATTAACCAGTTTTTGGTTCTGTTCAGGATCGGTGAGGTCTTCATTCGTAATCGAAGTCATGTCAATTACAAATTTCCCTCCGGCCAGTTTACCATCCATCAGTATCAGGGTGCCTTCTTTTAAGTCAATGGTACCATGATGTTTACCTGTAGGTTTTGAACCTTCCCAGGCTATCGTTGACTTGTCCACATCAATCATTGCATCAACATCTCCACTGGTCAGGGTAACTTCCTGACTATCGGATATAGCTGCACGATCGCCTTTTGGATTGTTGCACGATACCATGGTAACTGTTAAAGCAAACAAGCCAAATAATTTAATAGATTTCTTCATTGTTTAGTTATTGTTGATTTTTAAATGATTACTTTTAATAAGCTACTCTATAAACCAGAGTTAACACTGTTTGTTCATATAAATATTATGAAACCTTACATGTAAATGATTAACAATTATACCGAATAATTAACAGCAATTAACATATACGTAACTATATTTAGTAGAATTTTACTAAACTATTCCCGGACGATATGTTATTTAAGAACACCCTGGTTTTTTTCATGTTTGTATTGCTTTCTCAGCTTACTACAGGCCAGAACTGGGTAATGATCCGTGGCGGCATTTTTGACATTCAGGGCAAGGCACTGCCTGGGGCCAATATTAAAAATAAGGGCAGGTTTTACGGCACCTATACGGATAGAGATGGCCAATACAGTATCATTATGGCCACTACCGACTCCTTGGAAGTAAGCATGGTAGGATTTAAGACCTTTAAAAAGCAAATTCCACGCTTCCTTGAATCTACGTCTTATCAGCTCAACATTACACTGATGCCGGATACCATATTTCTGAAAGCTGCCGAAATTACGCCTTATCCCCTTACCTATGAAGCGTTGAAGCAGGAATTCGTCTCTACCCCTTCGGTGGAAGAAAAATATTTCAGCCGGCTGCAAACCCCTCCGGTAACGGGCCCATTTATCATAGGAGGTCCCATTAGCTTTCTTTACAATAAATACTCAAAAGAAGCCCGTGAACTCCGCAAGATGGAAGCCATTTATAATAATATTGCCATGCGAAACAGGTTTCTCCAGGTTATTTCGCCTGAAGTGTTGAGCATCCGTTTTGGTTGTTATTCTGAAGAGGATGTAGATGACCTGTTACGGTTTTGCGGTATTTCAGCCCATTGGTTTAACAGTGTATCTGCTTTACAGATTGCAGAGCGCATCAAAACCTGCGGTGAAGCCTGGAAACAGCAGCAAGTTAAAAAGTCTCCATAATTGTGATAGCTGAACCAATATTGCCGATATTTGTTAACAAAACTACCACAGCACGCTTAACAACAAATTAACGACAATGACAACGAAGACACTTTCCCGTAAAATGAAATCAGAATCAGCAGCTATGCTATCTGCAGAGGAAATAATACATGATTACCGCATTGCTTTTGAAAGCCGGCAGGCAAGCCTTATGGGTCGCCGTGAGGTGCTCACCGGCAAAGGAAAGTTTGGTATATTTGGTGATGGCAAGGAGATCCCTCAGCTTGCGATGGCGCGGGTATTCGAACCTGGTGACTGGCGATCAGGCTATTACAGGGATCAGACTTTTATGCTTGCTGCGGGAATGATGACTTTAGAGGAATTTTTCGCGCAGATATATGGAGATACCGACACCCGGATAAACCCGGGAACAGCCGGCAGGGTTATGAACAATCACTTTGCCACCAAAACCCTGAATGCTGAAGGTCATTTTAAGGATTTAACTGCTATTAAGAATAGTTCTGCCGACATCTCCCCCACTGCCGGGCAAATGCCGCGTTTGCTTGGACTTGCCCTGGCTTCAAAGCTTTTCAGGACAGCCGACAATAAAGTTCATGCTGAAGGCTTCTCCAATAATGGAAACGAAGTCGCCTTTGGAACCATTGGTGATGCTTCCACCAGTGAAGGGCATTTTTTTGAGACCTTCAATGCGGCCGGTGTGCTTCAGGTGCCCATGGCCATTTCAGTGTGGGACGATGGCTGGGGAATATCTGTTCCCAATAAATATCAAACCACCAAACAAAGCATTTCAGAAGTCCTCGCCGGATTTGCGCAAACGAAAGACAAACCGGGCTATCTCATATACACCGCCAAAGGCTGGGATTATCCCGAATTGATCAAAACCTACCGCGAAGGTATAAAACGCTGCCGCGAAGAACATGTACCCGTACTATTCCACATTACCGAACTCACTCAGCCACAAGGACACTCCACCAGCGGTTCACACGAACGTTACAAATCAGCAGAAAGACTTAAATGGGAAGTCGATCATGATGGAATAACCCGCATGCGATCCTGGATTTTATCCGAAAAAATAGCAGATGTAAAAAAACTGGATGATATTGAGCAAAAAGCCATAGAGAAGGTAAAACAGGCTCGGAAAAAGGCCTGGGGCAATTACAGCAACCCCATTAAACAAATGCGGGATGACTTTATCAGGATGGCCAATGTGAGCACCTGCAATTGTGCGAAGACCCAGAAAATTGAATCGCTCAAGGAAGATCTGCGGATGATTGCCGATCCCATCCGAAAGGATGTAATTTCCGCTGCCCGTAAGGTGCTGCGGCTGATTTGTGATTCGTGCAGCAATCCCGAAAACTCCCTTAAAATAAATGTTACCAACTGGCTTGAAAATGAGATGAATGATAGTGCAGATCGCTATAGTTCCTATTTGTACAGCCATTCCGAAAAACGATTGTCAAACCTTAAGCAGGTTGCCCCGACGTATAAAGAAAAACCGGAGATGGTGCCCGGTCGTGAAATCATTCGCGATAACTTTGATTATCTGATGGATAATTATCCTAACCTGGTAATTTTTGGTGAAGATGTGGGAAAAATCGGTGGTGTAAATCAGACGTATGAAGGTTTGCAGGAAAAATATGGCGAAAACCGGATATTTGATACCGGCATTCGTGAAGCCACCATCATAGGACAAGGCATTGGCATGGCCATGCGCGGGTTAAGGCCGTTGGCTGAAATTCAGTACTTCGACTATTTGTTATACGGACTTCAGGTAGTAAGTGATGACCTGGCCACGCTTCAGTATCGTACCAAAGGCGGTCAGAAAGCGCCCATGATTATCAGTACCCGGGGGCACCGCCTCGAAGGCATCTGGCATTCGGGCTCTCCTTTAAGCATGGTCATCAATTCAATACGTGGCGTACACGTATTGGTTCCGCGCGACATGACGCGAGCTGCCGGCTTTTACAATGCCTTGATGGCCGGGGATGAACCTGCGCTGGTCATTGAACCGTTAAACGCATACAGACTCAGAGAACCCAGACCGGAAAATATCGGGGAGTTCAGGCTGTTGCCCGGTTACCCTGAAACCCTGATTGAAGGCAGCGACGTTACCCTGGTAACTTATGGCTCCTGTGTGCGTATCGCCCTGGATGCAGTGGAACAGCTTAAAGCTTTTAATATATCCTGCGAACTGATTGATGTTCAATCACTCCTCCCCTTTGATGTGAACAACACCATTGTGGAGTCGCTGAAAAAAACCAATAAAATTGTATTTTTTGATGAGGATGTTCCCGGAGGTGCCACGGCCTATATGATGCAGAAAGTAATGGAAGAACAGAACGGATACCTGTATCTGGATGCTCCACCCCGCACGGTAACCGGAAAAGCCCACCGGGCAGCGTACAGTACCGATGGTGATTACTTCTCCAACCCCAATGCCGAGGATGTTTTTGATGCCGTATATAATATTATGCACGATTACAATCCAGGAAAGTATCCAAAGATATTTTAGCATTTTAATGCCACACAGAATTTGGTTGAGCGGAAATGCAAACTCCGCTGAGCCGGTTCAGTTATGCAGATGTTGTTCCAATAAATTAAGGAGTCAGCACTACCTTTTTGCTTATCGAATGTTTGCTTTTGTCAATGATGGTAAGCATATACACCCCGTCTGAAAGATTGCCAATATTCACCCGGGCTTGATTGTTGATTTGTTTACACAAAACCACATGGCCAACTGCATTTGT
>JAVEQP010000155.1:0-5554 GCA_034007585.1 Lentimicrobium sp.
ACCTGCGGATATGTACACCTTTTAGGCTTTTATATTTCAAGTCCATCCAGTGGATTTTTTACGTTTTTTAAATTCTTCATGCTTACATGAGTATAAATTTCGGTAGTCCGGCTACTTTTGTGCCCCAACAATTCCTGAATTATCCTTAAATCTACACCCATATCCAATAAATGTGTTGCATAACTGTGCCTCAAACTATGCAGCGTAAAAGTATGGGTTTCTATAGTCTTGTCCAAATATTTATTAAATATTTTCTCAAGACTTGTGGCAGAATATTGACTGCCTGCTTTTTGACCTTCAATCAACCATACTTCTGGTTTAAATTGCCTGTAATAAGTAGCAATCAATTCCTTTAATTTCTTAGGCAAAGGCAAATCCCTGTCCTTTTTGCCTTTGGCATTAACTATTTCTATCACATCCCTTTTAAAACTGATTTCGGTAAGTTTCAGGTTCAACAATTCGCTCCTGCGCAAGCCCAGCGAATAAATGGTGGTGAGTGCTGTTTTGTGTTTAATATTGGATATACCTGCCAAAAATGATTGCATTGTTTCAATCGGGATTACTTTAGGTAACTTCTGTCCCTCAATGGGGCGTTCCAGATTGGCAATCTCGTAATTGATGCCTTTCATTTTGATGTAAAAGGTTTTAATGGCGCTTATGTACTGGTTTTGCGTTTTTGGTGAGTACTTGTTTTTAACGATAAACCCGAAATTAAAACTTTCGATGTCCTTAATCGTGATTTCAGAAACTTCTTTCGCGGCATAATACCGAAAAAAAATAGTGAGGCAATGGGTGTATATTTTCAGTGTATTTTCAGCGTATCGTTTCTGAATCATCCATTTCCTGAATGCCTCAATCTCAATCTTATTGGCTTCGGATAATTCATCTAATTTCCCGATAGGTGTATTTTGAACGATTGCTTTCTTATCAATGGTTGGTTTGTCTCCCCGGATTGCCGAATAATCCAAAAAAGCAACCGGTGAAAGTATGTCGAAAACTTCGCTCAGGTTAAAGTCACTTTGGGGGATATACCAAAACCCACGGCTCTGGCTCCATGCAGCACCTTTTATTAACTTGACTTTACCAATAATGCTGTAATCCTTCTCAAAACGAAGGCTCACCACTGCCTTATCACGGTGGGTATCATAAGCCAATGTAATTACAGCATGACCCATTTACCTGAGGTGTTAAATCAATGATGATGGTTCACGATTACCCGTACAAAAACTCCTTCCTTTTCACAGCTCCGCCCCGTCAGTCCCATTATTGGGCCTGTTAAATTTCCCTGCAAAAGAAACCTTCTAAAAACGTATCAAATATAGCAAGATTATTTTCTATAAACAATAACTTGTTCATGTAATATGAAAATAACCTTCGGCAGGGTAACTATATACCCATCAGGTAAAGAGCACCTACCAAACACGCGCATCTATGCCATCCGGGTCTTAAGTCCCTAATGTAATTACCCGTATTTTAAGTAAGGTATGAAGGTTATTTTTAATAGGTTGCATTGTACACCTTTCTCAATTTGCTCTGGTGCATATTTCTGCAACGAATTTAGGAAAATACTCAGTATAAAAAACATTATAAGTCGTCAAACAGAGATTTAATTTTTATAAAGGCTTTTCTTGCTGACGTGGGCATTAATTTCTGTTTTACTTCCCAATCTGATTAAACCATTGTTAATCGCGCTGCCAATATTGGACTTTTCATTTTTCTTACTTCCCTCTGTTTCGGAAAAATCCATTAGCTTTGCATTCTATTGTTCACGTTTTGATGGTTTTAAGCCACTTGCTTTTTGTTAGCTATGAAATACTATTTAATTCCTTGTCTATTCCTGGTGTTGCTCATTGGTGGTTGCAATAAAGATAAATTTCCGGATGAATTTACCCTCATTGGACAGTGGCTTGAAAAAACCGAAGATCCGAACAAGATTGAACTGGAGTTTAAGCGGGGCAACCGCGCCTATTTGCATAAACCCGGGAATGCATACATTGATACCCTGAATTACAAATTGGATAAGGGGAATGAGCTGGAGTTATATTTGCCTGAGGAGTTTCCCAACGGTAAATACACAACTCATAATATTACCTACTCTTCCCGGAAAGAGGAACTGGTTATCTATAATTTATTGCCATCCATTCCCGAAAATCCTTCCAGGCATGTATTCAAGCGGAAATAAAGATTGTTGAAAATAATAAAGTTGTCTTATGAGAATTTGTATCATCAATGGTCCAAACCTGAATTTAACCGGAAAGCGGGAGCCGGAGACTTACGGAATTGTAAGTTTTGATGAATTTATTCCTGCCTTGCAGCAAGAATTTCCGCAAGTTGAAATTGAATATTTCCAAAGCAATATAGAAGGTGAATTGATTAACAGGATTCAGGAGGCTGAATTTGTATGCGATGGCATTGTGCTGAATGCAGGAGGTTATTCACACAGCTCGATAGCCATTGGCGATGCGGTGAAATCGGTAAAGGTCCCGGTGGTTGAAGTTCATATGAGCAATATCTGGAGGCGCGAAGAGTTTCGTCACCGCTCATATATTTCAGGTGCAGCCCGCGGGGTTATCGCCGGCTTCGGATTGGGCTCTTACCGGCTTGCCCTGATTAGCCTGATGTATCAATAACTTAGCGGGGAGAATGCGTACCTTAAGCGTTAATACCAAACGAATCCTTATTTTCTGGCCAATTTAAAAAAATAGCAGACCCTTACCGGGTGAATTTTTCTTCGGGTAACTGATCATAGCGCTTTATGCCTTTAATAAAATGATCGATTACAATGTTGCCCTGATATATGCAACTTACGTCGCGGTGGTTAATCTTTCCTCGTTTTTTGCGGTGGTCGTTAAATCGCCGGTAAAAGCTCATATGCGCCCTTACTACCGCCCAAAAATCCTTAAAACCACCATCTACCAGAAACTTTACGGCGGCAAAACCATCCAGCACCAGGCGGGTCATTAATACCGGGACCAATCGCCGGGCAGGCAGGTTTTTGTATAGCATTGAAATGTTATTTCGCATATTCAGGTAAGTCTTGAAAGAGGATTTTTTTGGTAAAGTACCACCGCCCACATGAAAAACCTTTGCTTCATGACAGACCATCACCTTATAGCCCTGATGCTTAATGCGCCAGCAAAAGTCGATTTCTTCCATGTGCGCGAAAAAATCTTCATCAAACCCTCCAAATTGTTTAAAAATATTGGCCTTTACAAATAAACAGGCTCCGGTAGCCCAGAATACTTCAATGGAACTATTGTACTGGTCTTCATCATTCTCGAGGTGCTGAAACACCCTTCCCCGGCAAAAGGGGTAACCCAGATGATCGATAAATCCACCGGATGCACCGGCATATTCAAATTGTTCCGGCTGGTGAAAGGACCGTATAACAGGTTGACAGGCAGCAATTTTAGGATCAGTTTCCATCAATTTTATCACCGGTTCTATCCAGTTTTCTGTAACCTCGATATCAGAATTTAAAAGGATATAGTAATCCGATTCTACTTGTGCCAGGGCATCGTTGTAACCTTTGGCAAAGCCACCGTTGGAAGCATTTTGAATAATACTTATTTCAGGGAAAGCGTTTCTGAGAAATGCAACCGAATTGTCACTCGACGCATTGTCGGCCACAATAATGCGGGCAATATGCCGACTGTGAAGTAGCACTCCGGGCAAAAACTTTTCCAAAAATTTTTGACCGTTCCAGTTCAGAATAACTATGGCAATATTCCCCAAGAGATCAGACGGCTGATGATGAATTTAAACGGGTATAGCACTCACCCACTGCAAACATACAATTTTTTTAATTTGAATGCCCATACAAATGATTTCTGTATCATCACATCAGAAAGGATTGTTGTAATAGGTGCCGGTTCTGCCTTTGTCTCTGCGCATTTCATCTTCTGATTTATCCCCTGAATGCTGGCGTTTTAACTGTTCCTGCCATCCCCAGTTCTGAATTTCACCCATTGCATCAGAGTGAATCAGGGTGTAATCTTTGGAGCGTAATTCGCTGCTGGCAAATACAAATTTTTTATTGCGCTGCCTGCCATTGTCCAAATCATAATAATGCCAGATTTGATAAGGAATGGAACCTCCGCCCAGCATTCCACCCGATTCAAAAGGCATGTCAGTAACGCTATTGGGTTGGCCGTATTGCAGATATACCCTTCCCATGTCGGTTTCGTAGCCTTTTTTCACCTGGGTTGCGTAAGTATTATTGGCCTTTATCACTTCAGTGTTGTATTTTTTCCAGGCCTGTTCCGTCTGTTGGGCATCGCGATCGTACCAGAAGTTATAAAAAAATTGTTGCAGATCTTTAATACCGGCTGTTTCAGTGTAGGTTTTAATAAATAGTTTTTCCGACTCGGTACTTATCGGGGCCAGAGATCTGATATACTCTCTGAGATCCTGAATGTTGTCAATCTGAGCTGCAAAAGTGTTGTCAGCAGTCTCTTGCTGCTGTTGTGCTGAAGCAGATTTTATGCGGTCGTTGAGCCGTTGAAAAAAGGTGGCCTGATGGGCTACTATGGTGTTGCCCCTGTCACGCATCGAAACTACGAGGTTGTAGTTACCCGAAGGTAGGTCTGAAATATCAAATTCATTGAGAATTACCCTTACCGGCATGGTGTTTTCGCGCTTAATCTGAACATAATTGTTAAGCAATTGGTGGCTTTCAAACGATTCTATATAACTCGATATCAGGTAACGTTCCGAAGGGGACGAAACTGCCTGAGGGTTGTAAATTTCAGCGTAATAGGTCAATTTATTCTGTGTCGGACCATAAAAATTATCCACGTAAGGCAACACATCATATCCGCTTTTGCTTAAAGGGTTTTCTTTCTCTGTCTTGTTGAACTCTTTAATCAGTTGGATACTCGAGATGGAAATATCTTTTGAGGAGAAATTTACATTTACCGGATAGGTGACAATTGAAGCTCTGCCATCAGGTTTATTCAAATCACTGATAGAAAGTTCAATATTGTACTGGCCGTTTTCAATCATAAACCGCTGTTGGTCAATGAAATTGAGTGCAACATTGGCGGTGTCGGTAACTTCAGGGCTTTTTAACTCATACTTACGGAAGTCCTTAATTACCGAGTCCTGTTTTATAATGAGGGTTATCTGTACATTGCCCTGAAACTTACCCGATGTGGTGGCTTTATAATTTATGGTATTCCCCATAATTTCAATGTAGGTTTCCAGGTAAGGACCTTCTCCGGGAATGTTATAAATTCCATGCGAGAAGTAAGCGCCAAGTTTGGGTGAACCGGCAATAACGGTAAAAAATCCAAACAGGAATAATATAAGGGTTATTGTTGTTTTTTTCATGGTAAATTTTGGTTTGTTTTATTCCATATTTAGCAACACAGTTGCTTTGAATATAATATACAAAGATACAGCTTATTTAGTAAAATTCGGTTTAGGCCCCGCTGAAAAAGCGTAGGTTTTATTTGGTTGAGATAACAGAAAAAATAACTCTTATTCGATGGAATAAACTTCGCCTATGCTTAGGGCCTGCTGAAAAGATCACAACCTTTTTAGATTTCGGTCT
>JAVEQP010000057.1:0-6647 GCA_034007585.1 Lentimicrobium sp.
AGTGATACAAATCTTCCCTCACCGTTCTGTCTTCCAGACTGATTACCTTCCACTCATAAGCCGGGAATAGCAACAGGTTTCTAATCCGTTCAAGGAAAGCATTAAAATTCATAGGTAGCAGACTTAGGGATAACAACTAATTCACAGAAATCATGATTAAAGCTCCGCTGACCGGATGAAATTTTATGCCTGTAAGTCCGTTTGCCGGCAGGAAGGTTACCCGACCCATTTGACTGATCTGTGATTCAAGGCCGGCTATTTCGCGCTCACCCTGTGTCAGGGTTATCCGACTTTTTTGTGGTATGCGATAAAAGATTCCGGATTGTTTGCGACCGGCATTGGCTCTTTTATCGAGGAATTGATTCAGAGAAGCCGGATCTCCTTCAGCCACAACCTTTACGCTGAGCGGCTCACCCTTGTAACTGTTCTTATCGAGCATACCTGATTCAGGCGAAAACCGGCAAATGGTCTCAAAAGTACCTTCCGGCAAGGAGGAAGGAACAACGTAGAAGATATGATGCTCATAGGTTTTTACCGATTTACCTTTAAACAAATCAAGATACTCGTTTTTAAGGGAGTCGAGACGATTGAGCATAAAATGCAGTGCATCCCGCGAATAATTTATCTCCTGATAGCCTGTCAGTAGGTTGAATTTATTCTCTTCTATCTTCCGGATCAGCTCCGCAGCCTCTTTGGCCTGTTGATCCGTCGATTTTTCAGAAACGCTTCTTCTTACAAAACGTTCTTCAATGGTGGTGGTATCCACACTTATCCGGCGGATAATGGTGTCTGTTTTTTCCATCATCGAGGGTTGCAATTGCTCAATAAAATCAGCCGATCGCTGCATGCCGGGCTTCGAAATGTCCAATTGTCCGGCCTCATTAAACTGCATACCGCTAAGCAGGCCCTGCTCATCTAGTTGAAGTGTCAACGGAGGCAATGACTTTGTTTTTGATGGAAATTCTATAAAATACAATTGTTCAGGGTCGCGTTCAGCAAGCAGGGTCATATTTACCTGTTCCAGTCCAAAGCTTGGTTTGGTTTCCGTAATCACGCTGCTTAGCCCCAGATATTTCCGGGCATAATCGGCATAAGGACCTTTGTAACGTGCTGTTTTTTCAATGGTCAGCTCTATCTTAATGACATTTCGTGACAACGAATAAAATATTCCCTCTGCTTTTGAATCCGGCTGGCCTTTAATCACCGAGACGGTGTTAAACTGAGCACTGGAATGAAGAGAAGTAAGTAAGCCGGTGAGCATAAAAGCACCTGCTGCCATTATAGCAATGTAAGGCTTCATAGATTTTAGATTTTGCTTCAAAATTAGTCTATTTTTTCAAAAGCACCGGCAAACTTCTTAAGGTTCATGAATGAAGCGCAAGCAGCACCCGCCAAATCTTCAAACCAGAATTCATTCACACCGTTAGGCTTAACCGAATAGTTGTATATTTGGCTTTTAATTCATGATTATTTATGGCCAATATTTATGCAAAGAAGCCTGAGCCTGTTGCTGATTTAGACGAAAAAATTTATAGAGACAGTCCGCAACGCAGTCTGATTAAGGCACTTACTTATCGCATTGCTGCTTCATCAGTAATGTTTATTGTCTTTTTTATCATCTTTCGCAGCACCACCCAGCGCAATATGTACGAAAGCCTGAGCGATGCAAGTATCATCAGTGTAATAGATTTTACGGTAAAGCTAGCCATTTATTATTTCCACGAGCGGATTTGGTCGGGCATTAAATGGGGAAAATACTGGAAACGCAACTACTGGGCCAGGCGAGCCTGGAAACGGGCCTATCGGAAGGCACATAGATAATAACGGGTGATTTTTAAGCTCCATTCTTCCAGTAAATATTCAGATAGTCGAAGAAGTTTAGATTCGGCAAGTTCGGATAAGAATACTTTCACTTAGAAATTTTCTTTATAAATGATTCATAGGTAACTCTTTTGCCATTGTCTAATTCCTCAATACCCTTTATTATTTCATTTTGCTCAGATAGACTTAACTCGTTCCAAAAATCGGCTTTCTCCTTTTTAACAAAATCAGCTACCCTTTTGGATAAATTCAGCGTTTTCATTTTCCAGGATAGCTTTGAGTAATTCAAGTTTTGTTGTTTGAATATCCATTTTAAAATTTCTTTCAGACAAATGTACAAAAAATATGATTCAGTCTAATATTTGATAGTATGAAGCATTGCTCTATGCATTTTTTTTCGATGTATTTTGTTAAATGAATACCTGTAATTGTTTCAAAAATTTGGCTTGCGGTTTCTGTATCAACTGTACCTACACCGAAGCTTACAATTTTTCCAATCAACATCATTTTTAAATCTTTCTTCGTTATTTTTTTACTTTTTGACAAAACCATCTTAACCCATAGGAAAGGACTAGACACTGCGTGCCAAATGAAGTCTTATTTATTATGTTAATTCAAATAAGGTTCAATTCGGGTTTTGCAGACCTGTTGTGCTATCGGCTAACGGATGTGTGTGTGTTTGACTAATTTGAGAGTTCGGGTTGGATTTATCCCACATTAGAAAATTTCCTGCGTGCCGACCCGCCTGCCTAACTCATTCATCTCAAATTGGCTACCCCTCTTATTAGCGGTAGTTCTTTTTTTCGATTAATTTGATTATTAATTCAACGTGAATTCTGAAAGACAAAATTCTTTCTTACTCCAAGGAATATTTTTTACCCCATAATTCTCTAATGCATATATTATATCTTTTGAAACTTCTTTTTCTATATCATTATATACAACATAGTTTTGTGTTTTAGTTTCTCTCAATTGATTGATGTCATTGAATGCCATAATCGAGGATAGTACAGTATCCTTTTTAGCATTATTAATTGTTTTAATTAAACGCTCTGGCTTATTTTTTGATTGAGGTATTAAAAAATCAATGTTATGGTCAAATCCACTTTTACCAGTTAATTTTAAATCTTTCGAAAAGATTATTCCACTACTTCTAAAAAAGAGTTCAACATCTTCTTTAAATAATGAATAAACAGTCTCTTGTGCAAGATTAAACATATCATTAACTGCTAATATTGCTTGTAATAGATAATGTTTCTTTTGACCAATATTATTATATGTAGCATCTACAAAGAGTTCGTCACTATTACCCACTTTTACTCCAAACCCATTTAATGCGGTTTTTAAAATGCTATCTCTTTTTGGTGTGTTAATCTCAAAGCCTGACATTCTTAAATCAGAGATAGTATAACCATTATCAGTTAATTTTAGGTTTTTTTCATTTTTGATCAAATAAATATCAAGATGGTCATTATGTCTGTCTAGAAAAGGGGTAGAAATTGAACAAATTTTACCTTCTTCAACGCTTTTGACTATAGTGTTGTCCTTAATCCACCTTAGATACTCGGTAATAACTTGTTGACATTCCATCTTTAAAACATTGGTATTTCAATAGTTGGTACTCTTTTAATATTACAAAAATACAATATTTTAGTGAATACTCTTTCTATTTGAGTCTGTTTCTTCTATTCCAATAACAGAAACTGGGTATGCAAACTTATCATTAAAACCTTCTTTGTAAAGGTGAATATGTTGACCTTCAAATTTTTCTCCATCAGGGTTTGTGTGTCTACCACCATTGTCATAACGAAGCATTATAATGGTTTGTCTGTAGCGCTTGTTTACAGTATATTTTAAGATTTCAATACTCCCCCGATAAAAATCTATGAGAAAAATATCTTTACTTGACAATGAATTTATTTGTCTAGTCCAATGAATTGGTGCGGGACCAAGTTCAATTGGCGTTGATGAATCATCAAAAACCTTTTCTTGACTCATTAAAAAGTCATATTCACTTTGAGTAATCCCCATAGTTTTTGATTTTAAATATAATTCAATTGTTCAGATTTTTTAGGCTTTGATTCAGAATTACTGCCAACGATTGACTATACGCAAGATTGTGTATATATCCGACTTATCTATAGCTCAATAATTTCTATTAATCCAACAGAAGTCTCTGCTAAGATAGAAAGTTTTTAAATATCCAACTTAGCCAGCATGCTTATTATTTACTCGAAAGGATTAAAAAACGCAAACCAGTGCGAATATATCCAACTCTCAGGATAGGAGCGAGAAAGCCTGCTGCCCCAAAACCATCTAACCCATAGGAAAGGGATGGGCACTGTGTGCCAAATGAAGTCTTATTTATTGGTGACAGGCTTTTATTTTCCAAAAACTAAGGTTAAAATTAATAGTGAATTTCAAATTATTATCTGTCTTTTTTAATCCATTTCCCAGTTTCAAAAACTTCGTTTTTACTGTTTATCAATTTATAAAAATATATGCCAGGAGTAAGAGATTCAGTATTAATGCAATTCAACCCGGCAACAACATGTTTTCTGACAATAAGCTGCCCATTCAAAGTGATCACTTCTATAATTGCACTTGTTTCATAGGACTCAATATTAAAACAATTGGTGCCTGGGTTTGGGTAAGCATACGTTTTGTCTTCAGTGGTTTTCTTATGTATTATGTTAGTCAGAACGGACTGGTTTTCATAGCATCCCAACTCAATTCGAACACCATAAATTCTAGGATTTCCAATAATATCAAATTCCGGTAAAAATAGCCCTGTTGTATCTGGAGTTCCGGTGTTAATGCATGGAGACAAATCATCCAAGGACCAATCGGCCTCGGCACCATTATATTCAATTCCAAATCCGTCGGTAGGATCTTTAAACTCAGGATATGAACTTATTGAATTTGCGCCACCATCACCATACTCTACACAATTATTAAAAAGCACCGGGTGTGATGCTCCCGCATCCATTTCTTGAATCTGATCTGTTATCTCTGACGGGAAACTTTTATTCCCCCATACTATGTTATTGTAAACTTTTGCATTGGAATACAGAATTATCCCTCCATCATGGGAGTCATTATTAACGATTGTATTATTAAATATCCGACCCCTTGAATAAAAATATAATGCTGCAATTCCTGTACCGAAATTATTGCATAACAAATTATTAAATATCAATCCTTTCGGATTTTTGGAGAGTATTATGCCGGTAACAGTGTAATTATTAAAAAAATAATTACCCGAAATTTTCGGACTTAAGCCATATAAATCACGGGTTTCAATTGCCGCACCAGAACCCCATGACACGTTTACCCCTGAGACGAATTTACTGTTCCAGGCTTTGTTACCAATAAAGGTATTGTACGAAATATCGGTATGGCAATTGTCGCCAATATAAACAGCTCCTCCAACATCAAATGATCTGTTTTTCTCAAATTTGCTATTAACTATTAAAACCGAATTAACACTATCGCAATACACTGCTCCTCCCATTGAGCGAGGGCCAGAAGCTGAAGGGTATTCATGATTAATAACCATATTACAACGCAGAAAGGAGTTCTTGATAATGAGTGTCCCATATTGAATTGCCTTTATAACGCCACCTTTAATATTATCGCCATTGTTATCATACTTCTTCCCATATTGAATTTTGCAATAATCAAAAAATGAAGTATCTGATGATGAACCACTATTGGTAAGATAAAACCCTGCCCAACCTCCAGAAACAGAATATTCATCTTGCCAGAAATTGGTTGTATCTTTTACAGTAAATACAATGGTATCAGCAAAAGTCCCTATTGCTTTAATAGATCCAGCAACATTTATTCGATAATAACCTTGTGACTCAATGTAAGTCCCTGGTTCAACTACCAGTAATACTCCGGGCAAAACATTTACATCACCAGTTATTTTAACAGTATCAGCACCCCAGGTAGTGCTTGAATTAATATCACCCGAAACCAAAATAGTCTGAGAGAATAGGTTGGTCATCAAAATAAAGGATAATATTATAAAAAGAAAGCATTTAATTGGTTTCATTTTTCCTACAATTATAGGACTTTGGAGATTGAAAGATTCTACAAATATATAAGAAAGAATTAACTATCCAACTTAGCCTGCATGCTTATTATTTACTCCAAAGGGCAGGATAGGAACGAGAAAGCCTGCCCAAAAACCATCTAAACCCGGAAGGCACACCGGTAAAACACTACCATTCAATACCTTCTGTATTATCGAATAAAAAGCAATTCACGGTATTTGGGAAGGGGCCACATTTCATTATCTACCATCAGTTCGAGTTTGTCAGCGTGATATCTGATCTGGTCGAAAAAGACAAATACTTCATCGCGGTAAGCCATCGCTTTTCCCGGATAATCTTCAATGGTGTTGGCTTGTCGCCTTGCCTCGGTCATTTGAATTACCTGATCGCGGATAGCATTGATGTGCTCGGAAATTTCGCGTATGGCATCCATCTGATTCTTGGCCAGCGTGAGATACGTTTTACTATCAAGCACTTCTTTAAGCCCCTTTACATTGATGATGAGTTCATTCTGGTATTTGATGGCCGTGGGAATTATATGATTTATGGCCAGATCGCCCATTACCCTTGATTCGATTTGGGTTTTGCTGATGTAGTTTTCGAGCTTCATTTCATAGCGGGCATGTATTTCACGGGAGGTAAGCACCTCGTGACTTTCAAACATTTTGATGGCTGCAGGATCGAGCAGAGATTTCAGCGCCCTGGGCGTATCGGGCAGATTGGGCAATCCACGATGCCGGGCTTCTTTTATCCATGCCTCACTAT
>JAVEQP010000057.1:6747-23383 GCA_034007585.1 Lentimicrobium sp.
GTAAGCACCTCGTGACTTTCAAACATTTTGATGGCTGCAGGATCGAGCAGAGATTTCAGCGCCCTGGGCGTATCGGGCAGATTGGGCAATCCACGATGCCGGGCTTCTTTTATCCATGCCTCACTATAACTATTGCCTTCAAAACAAATACGCCGGGATTCCTTAAAATAGGTTTTCATGATGGAAAACAGCGCATTGTCTTTACGCATGCCTTTCGCAATCAATGCATCCACTTCTGTCCTGAAATGGCGCAATTGTTCAGCCACAATAATATTCAGTGCGATCATGGGTATGGCACAACTGGAGGAAGATCCGACGGCACGAAATTCAAATTTATTGCCCGTAAAAGCAAAGGGTGAGGTCCTGTTGCGGTCGGTATTGTCGAGCAGTATTTCCGGTATCCGGGGTATGTTCAGGTTGTTGCCATTGGTTTCGTCCGCTTTAGTAACGACTTTTTTATCTGTTTTTAAAATTCTTTCAATGGTATTGGTAAGCTGTGAACCGATAAATGCAGAGATAATCGCGGGGGGCGCTTCATGGGCGCCCAGCCTAAGGTCGTTACCCGCTGATGCAATATAAGCGCGTAGTACGGGTGAATGGTTATCCAGCGCCTTTAAGATATTGGCCAGGAAAACCAGAAAGCGCAAATTTGTTTTGGCCGATCGGCCCGGTGAAAGCAGGTTTTCACCCGCATCATTTTGCAGAGACCAGTTGTTGTGCTTGCCCGAGCCATTCACTCCGGAATAAGGCTTTTCATGAAGCAACACATTATATCCATGACGTTTGGCCACTTTTTCGAGCAGGTACATGACCAACTGATTGTGATCAACGGCCACATTAACCTCTTCGAATATAGGCGCAACTTCAAACTGATTGGGGGCAACCTCATTGTGACGGGTGCGTACCGGAATGCCCAGACGATGGGCTTCATATTCAAATTCACGCATAAAATCCATCACCTTTTCAGGGATAATGCCAAAATAGTGATCGGAGAGCTGCTGATCCTTGGCACTGGAATGTCCGAAAAGGGTGCGACCGGTAAGCATCAGGTCAGGACGTGCATTGAACAGCGCACTGTCCACCAGAAAATACTCCTGCTCCCAACCCAGGGTGGCCGTAACGCGTTTGGTATTTTTATCGAAGTACTGACAAACGGCAAGCGCCTCGCGATCAAGCGAAAAGGATGCTTTTAGCAGTGGTGTTTTATAGTCGAGGGCTTCGCCGGTGTATGAAACAAAAATGGTTGGAATACACAGCGTTTGATCGATGATAAAGGCAGGGGAAGTGGGATCCCAGGCCGTGTAGCCCCGCGCTTCAAAGGTATTGCGAATGCCACCGCTTGGGAAACTGGAGGCATCGGGCTCCTGCTGAATGAGTTCATTCACATTAAACGATTCCAGGGCTTTACCATTAGGAGAGAGTTGCAGAAAAGCATCGTGTTTCTCGGCCGTACTTCCCGTAAGGGGATGAAACCAATGGGAAAAGTGAGTAGCTCCTTTGCCCATGGCCCAGGCTTTCATGGCCGAAGCCACCTGATCGGCAACCAAACGGCTGATTTTTTCACCGGTTTCGCCGGCTCTTCTCACACTTTCAAAAGCTTCGCGCGACATAAATTCACGCATCTTGTCATAATTGAAAGTGAGTTCTCCGTAATAATCTGAAATTCTTCCCTCAATTTCAGGCATATTCCGGCGGGGACGGGACAATGCCATTTCAATGGCCTTAAAGCGAATGTTGCTCATAGTTCAGATGTTTGATAAAACAGAGGTATCAAACATCGTTTTCTATGAAAATGTTTATTTTAACATAAAATGCTACTTATAAGTTACTAATTAACGGTATCAGTGGAGTTTTTGCGTCGGGAAACGAGGAAAACACCTAAAAAGACAATAAATCCATTCAACAGTAGCAGTTCGAACCCAAATTTATATCCATTTAAGAGTTGCGCTGAATATTCATTGATAAAATAACAGATAATCGGTGCAGCTACTGCAATATAGGGAATAAAGCGATCGTTGGCCGTCCGTTTGGTCAGCAGACCAAAGGCAAACAGGCCCAGCAATGGTCCGTAGGTATATCCGGCAATGGTAAATAGTTTATTAATCACTGATTCATCGCTGATGGCCCTGAAAAAGATGATGAGTCCAGTGAGAAAGAGCGCAAACCCGATATGCACAGCCATCCGGATACGTACTCTTTGTTTATCGTTTAAGGCCGGGTTTTCGTTCAATCCAAGGATGTCAATACTAAATGAGGTGGTGAGTGCAGTCAGTGAACCGTCAGCGCTGGAATACGCTGCGGCTACCAGTCCAATGAGAAAGACAATGCCGGCAAAGGTACCATGATATTTAAGTGCGATGGTTGGGAAAAGGTCATCGGTGCGAGCCGGAATAGCAATGCCCAACCGCTCTGCGTAGATGTATAACATGGCGCCAAGTCCCAGGAAGAGCAGATTGACCGGAATTAAGGACCAACTCATCAGATAAATGTTCTTTTTGGCATCTTTCAGGTTGCGGCAGGTAAGGTTTTTCTGCATCATATCCTGATCCAGGCCGGTCATTACGATGGCAATAAAAGCGCCGCTCACAAACTGTTTCAAAAAATGCCGCTTTTCATTGACTTCGGTAAAGAACATTTTAGAATAACTGCTTGCTTCTATTTCACGAATCATGCCCGTGAAACTCAGCTCCAGCTCCCGGGCAATCATTACTGAAGAAACCACCACCGCAGCAAGCATAAAGGTGGTTTGCAGCGTATCCGTCCACACTATAGTTTTGATTCCTCCCCTGAAGGTATATAGAAGAATAAGTCCCATGAAAATACCCACATTCAGTATAAAGGGCATATTCCAGGCATCAAAAACAAATATCTGAAGCACATTTACCACGAGGAAGACCCGGAAGGAAGAACCAATGCTTCGCGATAAAATAAAAAAAGAAGCGCCTGTCTTA
Source organism: Lentimicrobium sp. (assembly GCA_034007585.1). Lineage (GTDB taxonomy): Bacteria > Bacteroidota > Bacteroidia > Bacteroidales > Lentimicrobiaceae > Lentimicrobium. The sequence goes on from JAVEQP010000057.1 coordinate 9,699, forward strand.
TAGGTTCGTTTCCCAAAGCGCTGCCTGAGATAGGTATAAATTGAGGTGAGATTGCGTCCGTAATATACCGGCAACAAGACTCCGGCAATAAATGCGTAGCCCAATAAATAGCCCAGCACCAGAACCATATATGAAAATGCACTGTTTCCCACTTCGCCCGGAATGGAAATAAAGGTGACACCCGAAAGGGAAGCCCCAATCATACCATAGGCGACTATGTACCAGGGAGAATTGCGGTTACCCGTAAAATAGGTAGCATTATTTGACTTTCGGCCCGTGATGCCGGCAATGATAAAAAGCAGTAAGGAGTAGGCAATAAATACGCTGAGTATGGTTACAGGAGGCACAGAGACAGCAGTTAGGGTTGGGTTTTAATGTCGTGTGCAAAGGTAATTAAATCATCATATCGCCAATCGACCAGATGGGAAGCGTTGAAATGAGCGGGCAGACTTCCAATGAAAACCGTTTTCATACCCAGGCGTTTACCGAAAAGCATATCGCCGGGCGAATCTCCAACCATAATGGATTTCTTAAAACGAATTTCGGGGTTGGCTTTTTTGGCCATTAAGCCCATGCCCACATTTGGTTTGCGGCTGAGGTGATTTTCCTTTTCAAGGTGGGGAGAATGATAAATGGCATCGATGCGCCCGCCTGAACGGGAAATTTCTGACAACATTTTTCCATGCAGATCCTCCAGGTCGGTAGAACTCATCAATCCCTTACCAATTCCCTGCTGATTGGTGACCATTATAATGGGACCAAAAACATCAGCAAACACCAACAGGGCTTCCAGCACGCCATCGGCAAAGGAAAACTGTGCCCAGGAGCGCACATAATCGCCCGGCAGTTTCCGGTTGATCACCCCGTCACGGTCAAGAAACAGTGACCAGGTTTTATCAATACTTAAACCGGAGAAATTCATGCTGGGCGCGGTTATAATCTTCAGGAATACCAATATCTAAAAAGTAAGCATCAAATGCCTGACCATAGAGTTGCTCCTTTTTGACCAGTTCAGGAAAAAGCTCCTTTTCTGCTGAAAAAATTTCGGGCAGATCCAGCTTTTTAAAAAAGCGGGAAGCAAACAGATAAATACCACCATTGATGAGGCTTTCACCACTTTGAGCCTGTTTTTCAGCAAAGGCAGTAATCACCCCTCCCCTATTCAGCTTTACCGTGCCATACCGGCTGGCATCGCTTACTTTGCGCAGAGCCACTGAAACAGGTGCCAGTTGTTCCACATGCTTCTGGAAAAATTTATCCAGATCGATGTTAAACATGGTGTCGCCATTCATTACCATAAAATGTGGCGTTTGCACCAGGGTAAAAGCAAATTTAATGGCACCACCCGTACCCATTGGCTGGGGTTCGGCTGCGTAAGCCAGTTCAAGCTCTTTATAGCTGTCGCCAAAAAATGTCTCAATTACATGCCCCAGATATCCTGTTGAAAATATAATGCGCTTAAAACCCAAACTATGGATAAAGTCAAGCTGGTATTCCAGGAAAGGTTTGTTGTTTATGGGTGCCATGGGTTTGGGCAGGTCGGGCACCGCTTCACGAAGCCTGGATCCGCTGCCACCGGCCAAAATAATAATATCTGGTAACGACATAAACATTAGCGGGGAAAAAGTTCTGATTCAACCAGTTCACAGATGATGTGCCCCAGCGTTATGTGAGATTCCTGTATGCGCGGGGTGTCCGTTGACGGGATATTGAGCAGCAAATCACAAAGTGGGTTTAATTTACCTCCGGATTTACCGGTCATGCCCACCACGATAAGCCCTTTTTCACGTGCGGCAGCGGCTGCTTTCAGTATGTTGGGGGAATTTCCGGAAGTAGATAAAGCCACCAGAATATCTCCGGGTTTACCGGCTGCGTAAACCATTCGGGCATACACTTCATCAAAGGAATAATCGTTGCCCACAGCCGTTAAAAAACTGGTATTCACATGCAATGCTTCGGCATTAAGCGGCGCGCGGTCGTAATAAAACCTACCCGACAATTCTGCCGCCAGGTGCTGGGCATCAGCGGCACTTCCTCCATTGCCGCAAAAAAGTACTTTGCCCTCATTGCGATAGCAGTTAACAATAGCATCGGTCACTTTGCGGGTAGTGGACAGCAGATTTTCATCGGCAAGAACCAGTGCCTTAACGGCAATGGACGATTGTATAATTTCCTTAATCCTGGTGTACATGTTTATAGCTTTGCGGCAAAAATAAGCAAAACAGCAATAGGAAAAATGACCTCAACCTGGATTAGATGCTCCAGGTGGTCAATCCAAATGAAGTAAAATCGTACCTTTTGGCCTCTCCGCCGAATTTCTTCAAGGCGTGTATCACTGAATTCCGGGTTTCGCCGGGACAATAAAAGATCATAAAACCGCCGCCACCGGCTCCGCTAATCTTACCGCCCGAAGCTCCGGCCTTTCGCACGGTATCATATATGTCATCAATCAGCGGATTTGTAATTCCTTCGGCCATTCGTTTTTTGTTTCTCCAACCAAAGTCAAGAATTTCGCCAATGCTGTCAAGTTCTCCTTTAAGTAAGGCCTCTTTCATCATCACCGCCTGGTCCTTGAGCTGGTGCATGGCTTCAATTGACCGTTGATTTTTATTGATTACATTGGTAGCCTGAGTTTCAATAATCGTGGAGGAATAGCGGCTGGTCTGAGTGTAGTAAAGCACCAGATTGTGTGCCAGTTCATTGAGATAAATATCTTTTATTCTCAATGGATTGACAATTACTTTGTTGTTGGCCGAGAATTCCATAAAATTAACGCCACCAAAAGTTGCCGCATATTGATCCTGTTTTCCGCCTGCCATTCCAAGATCAACGCGTTCAATATCATAAGCCAGTTGAGCCAGGTCATATTCCCCCAGGGGAAGTTTAAGCCATTCCGCGAAAGCGCCCAAAATAGCCACCACCAGCGTAGATGAAGTGCCCAGGCCCGAACCCGGAGGGGCATCCACATAGGTGGTAAGGGTAAAAGCCAGTGGTTTGTGGATAAAATCCCGGATTACCCGATTGTAAACTCCCCGGTGTAAGTCCAGATTTCCATCTATGGGTAAACTGTCTGTTAAATCAAATTCAAAAAATTCGTTCTTATCCGTGGAATGCAAAACTATTTTGTTATCGTTCCTGGGTTCAATGCTTGCATAAGCGTACAGGCTGATGGTGGCATTAAGTATGGCTCCGCCGTAAATGTCTGAGTAGGGGGCAACATCTGTACCGCCGCCTGCCAGGCCAAGACGAAGGGGAGTTTTTGATCTGTATAACATATGCAATTCTTTATTTTACAACTACAAGATTACTGTTCAAGCACTTTCCTCATGGTTATGTGCTGAGGCAGCATTGTTGTTCCATCAGCAAAGATAATTGATAATCTATCTGAGCTTAGGAAAAAACCATCTTTATGAAAAAGCTACTGCCTTATATTCAATTCCTGAAACAAGAAAACCCTGGGATCCAATCCTTTCAAAATCCAAACAGCGATTTTAAATTACCAAGGAAATATTTCCAGGAGTACTTTTCTTTTAATTCAGCAACGTTGGCTGAAAACTCTTCTTCCTTTTTCTCTTTATAAAAAGAAATAATTGATTCCGCCACAGCTTTACTGTCGGGCTCAACCACATAACCTGCAATGCCATCGGGCACAAACTCAGCCAGACCGCCGACATTGGTAATAATCATAGGTTTGTTAAAATGATAGGCAATCTGGGTAACTCCGCTTTGGGTAGCACTTTTATAGGGTTGAACGACCACATCGCAGGCACTAAAATAGGCACCCACTTCACTATCCGGGATAAAATCATTCGACAGAATAACCAGATCTTCTATGCCCAATTTCTTTATCTGTTCAAAATAGGGAGTTGAATCTGTATAAAACTCTCCTGCCACCAGAAGCTTAATGTTGAGTTCCCTTATTTCAGGCCGGGCGATAGCCTCCAATAGCAGATCTAATCCTTTATAATCCCTGATAAATCCGAAGAACAACAAGTAATTAAATTCGGGATCAAGGTTTAAACGATTTTGGGCCACTGACTTTTCAATGACAGTTCCGAAATTATCATAAATCGGATGGGGGCTAAAAATCCTGGGCTTTTTAACATCAAACAGGGCAACATCGTCCATTACTTTTCTTGACATGGTAACAAAACCATCTATGCTGTTGCTGAAATATTGCGCAAGCATCCTGTCGCCGGGCCGCTTTTCATGAGGAATAATATTATCGATGATGGTAACCACTTTAGTAATTCCATTGGTTCCGGCTATGCGGGCAATGGTTCCCAGACAGGGCGCCATAAAGGGAATCCAGAATTTGATTACCATTAAATCAGGCTTCATTTTCCTTAAGATCATTCCGACCCTTATCCAGTTGAATGGATTGATTGAGTTGACGATAACGCGGATGGGAACAGTGCCGGTATAACTTTCGGTGGAAAGCTGTGTTTTGCCTGGGAACAACAATCGGGGATATTGCAGTGAAAAGGTGTAAATTTCAGTATCCCAGTCCTCAATGGCGAATTCCAGCGCCAACCTTTCATTAAAGTTGGCCAGTCCTCCCCGCAATGGATGAGCCGAACCAATAATAACTACCTTCCGCTTTGCCATCTGTCGTCTTTTGACTAAATTATCTCTTCTACCAGGTAATGGTTTCGGTCGCTGGAACTCCGGCTAATCAGTTCGCCCAGAAAACCGGCCAGAAACAACTGTGTTCCCAGCACCATGGCCAGCAAACCAAAATAAAACAGCGGGCGGTCGGTCATTTTATATTCGGCCATGAAAATTTTAGCATAAGCCAGATATGCGGCAGTAACAAAACCGAACAAAAACAATACACTGCCCAGTGCTCCAAACAAATGCATGGGTTTTTTGCCAAATCTGGAAACGAACATAATGGAAATCAGGTCAAGGAAACCATTGATAAACCTTTCCCATCCAAATTTAGTCACCCCGTACTTGCGTTTTTGGTGTTCCACCACCTTCTCCCCTATCTTTTTGAAACCTGCCCATTTTGCAATTACCGGGATATACCTGTGCATTTCGCCATATACTTCAATGGATTTCACCACTTCGCGGCGGTATGATTTTAGGCCGCAATTCATGTCGTGGAGCTTTATGCCGGAAATCTTGCGGGTGGTGGCATTGTATAATTTGGATGGCAGATTTTTGGTCACTTTTGAATCATGCCTCTTTTTCTTCCAGCCGGAAACCAAATCATAGCCATCTTCAACAATCATGCGATAGAGCTCGGGAATTTCCTCGGGACTATCCTGAAGGTCGGCATCCATGGTAATGACAACATTCCCCGATGCAAGCTCGAAACCTTTGTTCAAAGCAGCCGACTTGCCATAATTGCGTCTGAATTTTATCCCTTTCACACAAGCGTGTTCAGCTTTTAACCCGTTGATCACACGCCAGGAATCATCACTGCTGCCATCATCAACAAAGATAACCTCATAGATAAATTTATGGGTCTCCATCACCCGGTTAATCCATTGAAACAGCTCAGGCAGGGACTCTTCCTCATTATAAAGCGGTACAACTACAGAAATATCCATAATTTAAAATTGGGCGGATGTTTAGTTTTCGGGGAAAGCAGCATCAAAACTGTTGTCTTCCTTTTTGATAAATATGGAGGTGATGAGCGAGAAAATGGTACCATAAAAGGTAAGTGAAAATATGGAGATGACTGCCATCCAGATCGGAGTCATAAATTTTCCAGTAATGCTCATCGCCTGATCAATCTGATCTTCGGCCATTCCCTTGTCTGCCAGACTCTGAGCAGCGACATCCATCATACTATCAATCATTCCCGGTTCGAAAAATTTGAAAAATAAATAACTATAAACAGCCATTACAATTCCCGCTACCAGGCTAATGAGCACGCCTGTCGCCAGACTGCGCCCGTAAGAGAGATAACCGCCCGAATGCTTATCTCGATAAGCAACCGTACCCATAATTATGCCGGCTATCAATACCACAAATGAAGCATAGCCAACCCAGGATTGTTGCGACAGTCCAAAACTGTAGAACAATAAGGATAAGAGAATATAAGCTATGCCGGTAAGTAATCCATAACGCAGGGCATGGTTAAACAGACTCACTTTTGGTTCATTGCCCTTATAGGCAGTTTCATTTACCATTGTTTCCATAAGAAATGTGTGTTAAAGTTATGCAAATGTAATAAATCCCTTTACCAGCTCAAAAAATAAAAAGGAACTGCAGTCACAATCCACTGAAACGAAACTATAAAGGGCTAAAGTACTGGTGAAATTTCGCTAATGCGCCGAATTTTGATTGATTAATTCCCCATAAAAGTTGCTATGAGGATAAAAAGTTGTATTTTTGCAGTGGGTAAGTCTTATACGACCAGCTCCTATTTAACTCCCCCAGGTCAGGAATGAAGCAAGGGTATAATGGTTGAGCGGTGCGATGTAAGTAGCTTACCCTTTTTTTATTGGCTTATTTTTGCTTAATTTTGTAGAAAATCTGAAGCCATGTTATTAAAAATATATCCCGAAAACCCAAATCCCCGGCATATACTTACCGTGGTGGAATGCCTGATGGATGGCGGAATTATCATTTACCCCACCGATACTGTATATGGTTTGGGCTGTGACATCTTTAAGTCTAAAGCCGTTGAACGTATCGCACTGATCAAAGGCATCAAAGCAGAAAAATCCAATTTTTCATTTATTTGTGATGATCTGAGTCAACTGTCTGATTACAGTAAACCCATTCCCAACGAGGTATTTAAGTTGATGCGTAAAAACCTGCCCGGGCCTTTTACCTTTATCCTGAACGCAAGTAACAACGTGCCCAAACTTATACAAAGCAAGAAAAAAACAGTAGGTATCCGTATCCCCGACAATAACATTCCCAGGGTGATTGTTAAAGAACTTGGGCATCCCATCATGTCCACTTCTATTCACGATGAGGATGAGATTATTGAATATACCACCGATCCTGAGCTTATCTATGAAAAATACAGCAACCTGGTTGACATTGTGATTGATGGCGGCTATGGCGACAATGAACCTTCCACTGTTATTGACTGTACCGGAGCTGAACCATTGATTACCCGTGAAGGCAAGGGCGTTTTGATTTAAAGGATGGCTGGTTTATGAAGGGAAAAGACAGAGGGACTACCGGTAACCTATTTGACCTTAACGGTATAGATCCGGATGCATCCGAATGGTTTGAGACGCTCGCTTCAGGTGAAAATCTGATCATCGAACGCATTGTTTCGCACGGACAGACTACCCCCGGGAATCAATGGTACGATCAGGAGCTGGACGAATGGGTAATATTATTACAGGGCGAAGCTTCGCTGGAGTTTCAGGATGGGGAAGTTCTGGGGTTGCAAAAAGGCGACTATACTTTCATACCAGCGCACAAGAAACACCGGGTGACTTTTACCAGTACAGCGCCCCCCTGCGTATGGCTGGCTATACATGCTTCAAATCTGCGTTCGCAGTAAGCTGAGAATGTGAAAATTACCATTTCATAAGTAAATTTGTAAAAAAAAATTTGGAGATTAATCCAAAAGTACTACTTTTGCAGTCCTTTAAACGATTCCGTAGCTCAGCAGGTAGAGCACATCCCTTTTAAGGATGGGGTCCTGGGTTCGAGCCCCAGCGGGATCACAAACAACAAGCAAAACCACTTGAAAATCAACGATTTACAAGTGGTTTTTATTTTTTTTAGAAAATTACATATTCGGCGTATGATTTTAAGCCGGGGTTTTTCAGGCTATTCATAAAGCGATCGTGGGAATTTAAATTTTTCGAACTCATCCCACGTTCATCTATTCCACTACCTTTTTGTAAAGTTGATTTCCCATATTTATCCAGTGAATTGGACGCTGGCTCTTTGGCTCTCATACGGGTTGTTTTGAGGGTGAATGGCAAACATATTTAGTCCGCATTTCAACGGATTTACTTCTGTGGGTTTTATAACCTGTAAGATGACTGGCTTTTTTTTAATCATAAGTCGGATATTCTGATAAACGGCAGCAGCGTTTCAGTCATAATTGTAAAAATCCCCAAAAACTATTGCAGGCCATTGATCTTATTGGTAGTTTTGCTTTTTGATAATCATACTTATTTTAAAATTTAATTTATGAAAATTACCATAGTCGGTACGGGTTATGTTGGCCTGGTTACCGGCACCTGTTTTGCAGAAGTAGGCATCAATGTGGTATGCATTGACATTGACCGGCAAAAAATAGAGAACCTAAAAAAAGGCATCAGCCCTATATATGAGCCCGGTCTGGACGAAATGATAGAACGCAACACCGAAAAGGGGCGTCTGCATTTTTCCACAGATCTGGCCTCCGCAATAAACGATACAGAGGTAATCTTTATCGCCGTTGGCACTCCCCCTGATGAAGATGGCAGCGCCGATTTAAAATATGTGCTTGATGTGGCCAATACTATCGGAATCCATATGGAACGCCCGCTTACCATTGTTACCAAAAGCACCGTACCTGTGGGTACCGCGCTCAAAGTAAGGGGAGCCATACAGCACGCTTTGGACGAACGAAAATCTGAATTAACATTTAATGTGGCTTCAAATCCGGAGTTTTTAAAGGAGGGGGATGCCATCAACGATTTTATGAAACCTGACCGCATTGTAGTAGGCGTAGAATCTAAACAGGCCGAAGAAATCATGTCGAGGCTTTACAAACCTTTCACACTGAACGGTCATCCGGTTATTTTTATGGACGTACCTTCGGCTGAAATGACCAAATATGCAGCCAATGCTATGCTGGCTACCAAAATAAGTTTCATGAACGACATCGCCAACGTGTGTGAAATATTGGGTGCCGACGTTAATATGGTGCGCAAAGGCATTGGCAGCGATTCACGTATTGGAAATAAGTTTATATATCCGGGTATCGGCTATGGTGGCTCCTGTTTCCCGAAAGATGTGAAAGCCCTGATAAAGACGGCTGATGGAGTAGGATATTCTATGCGCATTCTAAAGTCGGTAGAAGCAGTAAATAATGACCAGAAGTCTGTACTCTTCGACAAACTGAAAGCCTATTATAACAACGATCTCGAAGGAAAAACCATAGGACTGTGGGGACTGTCGTTTAAACCCCAGACCGATGATATGCGCGAAGCTCCTGCACTGGTCATTATCGATCATCTCCTGAAAAGCAACTGCCGCATCAAGGCTTATGATCCAGTGGCCATGGAGGAAACTAAACGGCGCATTGGGAATAATATAGAATACTGCACCGAACCTTATGAAGCAGTGATGGGCGCTGACGCTTTATTACTCATTACTGAATGGACTGAATTCAGGTTTCCCAACTGGACTACGATCAAAAAATTGATGAAAAATGCAGTCGTTTTTGATGGCCGAAACATTTATGACGCAAAAGAACTGCAACGCACCGGTTTTGAATATTTCGGAATAGGCATTAAGAATGGGAAACAAATCAATCCCACAACCAATAATACAAAAGCAAATGGGTAAAAAAATACTGGTGACGGGTGGAGCCGGATTTCTGGGTTCACATTTGTGCGAACGTCTGCTTAATGAGGGCAATGAGGTGACTTGTCTGGATAATTTTTTCACCGGCGAAAAGTCAAATATTATCCATTTGCTGGAAAATCCTTATTTTGAGCTGGTTCGGCATGACGTTACCATGCCCTATTATATCGAAGTAGATCAAATCTACAATCTTGCCTGTCCGGCTTCTCCGATTCATTATCAGTATAATCCGATAAAAACGGTGAAAACATCCGTAATGGGAGCCATCAACATGCTTGGCCTGGCGAAGCGTGTTAAGGCAAAAATACTACAGGCTTCAACCAGTGAAGTTTATGGTGATCCCAAGGTACATCCGCAAACAGAAAGCTACTGGGGGCATGTAAATCCTATTGGCGAGCGGGCATGTTACGATGAAGGTAAACGCGCAGCGGAGACTTTGTTTGTGAACTACCACGCCCAAAATAAGGTGCGTATTAAAATTATGCGCATCTTCAATACTTACGGCCCACGCATGCATCCCAATGACGGGCGGGTGGTCTCCAATTTTATAGTACAGGCCCTGCAAGGGCAGGATATTACCATTTACGGAGGGGGAAAACAAACCCGGAGCTTCTGCTATTATACTGATCTGCTTGATGGTATGATTAGATTAATGGAAACCGGCGACGAGGTTACCGGTCCGGTAAACGTGGGCAATCCCAATGAATTTACCATTCTGGAACTGGCTGAGATAGTTATCCGGCTGGCAGACTCTTCCTCCAAAATTGTGTACCAGCCGCTTCCAAGTGATGATCCTATGCAAAGGCAGCCTGACATCACCCTGGCCAGACAACTGCTGAACTGGGAACCTAAAGTGCAATTGGAAGAAGGCTTAAAAGAAACCATTGCCTATTTTAAAACCATTGTGAAATAATTAAACTGTCATGAGGATACTTGTTACCGGTAGTAATGGCCAATTGGGAAATGAACTAAAACAACTATCCTACAAAGGGCATGAATTTTTATTTACCGATTTTTTAGAGCTCGATATTACACAACAAGTGATGATTGATAGTGTGTGTAAGGAATTTGCCCCCCACCAAATCATCAATTGTGCCGCTTATACGAATGTTGACCGGGCAGAGCACGAACATGATGTTGCATTTTCGCTGAATGCTGATGGCCCCGGCCTGCTGGCGCTGGGAGCTAAGAAGTGTGGCGCCCGGCTGTTGCACGTTTCCACCGACTATGTATTTAGTGGCAAAAATTACAAGCCTTATACTGAAGAGGATATCCCTAACCCGGCCGGTGTGTATGCCAAAAGTAAAGCTGCCGGTGAAATAAAGGTATTGGAGAATAATCCGGAATCACTTATTGTGCGTACCTCCTGGCTTTATTCAGCCTATGGGCATAACTTTGTGAAGACCATCCGTAAAGCCGGAACCAGCCACGGAGAACTTAAGGTGGTAGCCGATCAGGTGGGCTCCCCCACCTGGGGCCACGATCTGGCCAGGGCACTGCTTACCCTCGCTGAACTGGGCAATGAAAGCGGAATTGTGCACTTTTCAAATCAGGGCGTTTGCAGTTGGTATGATTTTGCCCTGGCCATCGTGGAGTTTTCGGGCATTAATACCCGCGTTTGCCCAACCGACACCGAAGGTTATCCCCTACCCTCACCCAGGCCTTATTATAGTGTGCTGAACAAAAATAAATACGAAAAAATAGCAAGATCAAGCATACCCCACTGGCGCCACAGTTTGAAGAAATGCATAAAAATCCTCGATGAGCAAGGCTGAATTAAACCGCATACATACCCGGATATTTGAAGCAGCGTCCGAAATTTATGCCAACCTTGGTCACGGCCTTGATACTGAAATCTACCTTACCTGCTTTATGCATGAATTGCGGTTAAAAGGACTGCTTTTTAAACGTGGTGTTGCCTTTCCGATATTCTATAAAAATATAAAAACCAACCGCGAAATAATGATTGATTTGGTTGTAGAGAATCAATTACTGGTAGAAGTCACTTCACTGGAATGTATTACGCCCCTGCAAATGAGCAGTATGCTGAGCAAACTGAAGATCGCTCAAAAGCGCATGGGAATTTTACTTACTTTTAATGCCCTTACGGTGACTGAGGGGTATCGAAAGATATTGAACAACACCTGAAAACAGACTGTTAACTTTATTTAAAAATCTTATAATTATGAGCCTCCAAAACATCGATCCCCAAATTGCAGCCAAAGCAAAAGGCTGGTTAAGTGATAATTATGATCCAGAAACCCGACAGGCTGTTCAGAATATGATGGACAATCATCCAACCGAGTTGGTTGAAAGTTTCTACCGTGATCTTGAGTTCGGCACCGGTGGCCTGCGTGGAATTATGGGAGCCGGCACCAACCGCATGAATAAATACACCGTTGGCACCGCAACTCAGGGCCTTGCCAATTATCTGAAGAAAGCCCTCCCCGAGGTAGCTGAAATCAGGGCAGCCATCGCTTTCGATTCGAGGAACAAAAGCCCCTATTTCGCCCGCGTTGCTGCCCAAGTACTGGCCGCTAACGGAATTAAAGTCTTTCTATTCGACAGCCTGCGCCCTACCCCTGAATTGTCATTTGCCGTAAGAGAACTCAAATGTCACACCGGCATCGTGGTTACGGCTTCGCACAACCCAAAGGAATATAACGGTTATAAGGTTTACTGGAGCGATGGCGGTCAACTGGTGCCACCACATGATAAGAATGTGATTGCTGAAGTACAGAAGATTGCTTCGATCGCGGATGTAAAATTCAGTGGAAACGAAGAAAAAATCGAGATTATAGGTAAAGAGATGGATGAAGCCTATCTCCACATGCTTACCACTCTCTCGCTTTCGCCAGAAATCATTAAAAAGCAGCACGATTTAAAGATTGTTTATACGGCCATTCACGGTACCGGTTATAAACTGGTTCCCGAAGCACTTAAAAGGTTTGGTTTTACCGATGTGCATACCGTAAAAGAGCAAATGGTTCCGGATGGCAACTTCCCAACAGTGGTTTCACCCAATCCAGAAGAAAAGGCTGCCATGCAAATGGCACTGGATCTGGCAAATGATTTAAATGCTGACGTTATTTTGGCAACCGATCCCGATGCTGACCGCGTGGGTATGGGTGTGCGCGACAATGACGGAAACTACATTCTGCTCAACGGCAATCAGTCGGCTTCCCTACTTATTTACTACCTGCTTAGCCAGTGGAAAGCCAAAGGCAAGCTTACGGGTAAGGAATTTATCGCCAAAACCATTGTTACCTCCGAGCTTCTGAAAGACATTGCCGACAGTTTTAACGTGGAAACCTTTGATGTGCTTACCGGGTTCAAATACATAGCCGAAGTTATCCGTAAGAATGAACCTCAGAAGAAATTTATCGGTGGTGGCGAAGAAAGCTACGGCTATTTGATTGGTGACGCAGTAAGGGACAAGGATGCTGTCGCTTCCTGTGCCATGCTTAGCGAAACCGCCGCATGGGCCCGTGAGCAGGGACTGAGCATGTATCAAATGTTGATAAACATATATCACGAATATGGTTTTTATCTTGAAGATCTGATTTCAATCACCAAAAAAGGAAAATCCGGGGCTGAGAAAATTCAGCAGATGATGGCTGATTATCGCAGCAACCCACCAAAGGAAATCAATGGAATTAAGGTGGTTAAAATTAAGGATTATCAGTTACGGCAGGAGCAAAATATCCTGAGCAGCGAAGTCAAACCCATTGATTTGCCCAAATCGGATGTTTTGCAGTTCTACCTGGAAGGAGGAAGCAAAATTACCATGCGCCCCTCGGGTACCGAACCAAAAATCAAGTTCTACTTCGGTGTGAAGGGTTTATTGCCTGATAAATCCAGGTTTGATGAAGTGAATCAGGAGATGCGCAACAAACTGGAAGGAATGATTGATGCGATGAAACTGAGGTAAAAAGCAAGCAAAGACAAGCCCGCCTAAGGCGGGCGGGCACGCAGAGAGACGCCAGAAATTTTCAAAAAGATCTAAGCGGAATTTGCAATTCCATTTTAATTTTTAAAGCAGCATTAATCTGAGTAATTTCAATTCATTTAAAGTGGCTCAGTTATAAGTTTGATTCAGCCAAACGATAGGAAATTTTGTTCAACCACAGTCAAAATGCTTATCTTTGGTAAAGAAAAACAAATAGAAATGAATCAAATCC
>JAVEQP010000057.1:23483-26538 GCA_034007585.1 Lentimicrobium sp.
ATGACCATTGACAACCATGAGGACTATATAAAATATAGATTTATAAGAGCGGAAGAATCGTTTGAAGATGCGCTAATTCTTGCAGATAATGGAAGATGGAATGCCGTAATTAATCGGTTATATTATTCCTGTTTTTATGCAGTAATTGCTTTATTGCTTAAAAATAATATTGAAACCCAGACACTTGACGGGGCAAGGATACAGTTTGGACTACATTTTATAAAAACTGGAATAATAGACAAGTCCCATGGCAAAGTTTTTACCAAACTTTTTGATTATCGTCAAAAAGGAGACTATGGAGACTTGTTTGATTACGACAAGAAAATTACACAACCATTGATTGAGCAAGTAAAAGACTTTATAGATGAAATAAAAAAACATATCTTTTAATTGGTGTAGTCTCCGCTTAAACAGGGCTTCGCTGAGCTCCCTTCGGTCAAATGACAGATTCCGCTTAACCAGAGCTTTCCATAAGACTCATGAATATTGTACTTTATATGAATTGTTACTAAATTCCTTTTTGGCCTAAAGCCCCTTTTTTATTGTCCGTTTATCTTCCTCCGGCTGAAGCCGGAGGGTAATTGATCCGCTGTTTTTATTATCTGCTAAATTCGAAGGAAATTGACCCGCTGTTTTTAATTTCTGCTAAATTCGAATTGCAATGAACTAGTGTTTCCTCTTTTGGAGCAATTCAATTTCTCCGGACTTCAGTCCGGTGCAGAATGCGGTTATCCGCACCTTTTTTGGCTTTAGCCGAAATTGGACGTCTAAAGCAGACTCACATCGAAAAAAATAAAATGCGGCTGCATCCATGATACCGCCGCATTTTATAAAAAATTGCGTCTTAGCGCGTGCCCGCCTATGGCGGACTGGTCTCTGCGTGAGCCTTTATTTGCTATTCGCTTGGTTCTTTGCCCTTTAACTCCCCAACGTTGCCACCATCACTGCTTTGATCGTATGGAGGCGGTTCTCGGCTTCGTCAAAAACTACTGATAGGGCCGATTCAAATACTTCTTCGGTTACTTCCATGCTGTCAATACCGTATTTCTGATAGATTTCCTCGCCCACGGTGGTATCTCGGTTGTGGAATGCCGGAAGACAGTGCAGGAATTTCACCTTAGGATTATCAGTCATGCGAACAACGTCCATATTTACCTGGTAAGGTTTCAGCAGTTTGATGCGCTCTTCCCAAACTGAGGCAGGTTCGCCCATGCTCACCCAAACATCGGTATACAAGAAATCACAGCCTTTAGCGCCTTCTTCCACCGATTCGGTAAGGGTGATTTTTGCACCGGTTTCTTTGGCTATTTCGCGACAGGTAGCCACCAACTCTTCATTTGGCCAGCAGGACTTTGGCGCAGCAGCACGGAAGTCCATGCCCATTTTTGCAGCACCCACCATCAGGGAGTTACCCATATTGTTTTTGGCATCACCAAAATAACAGAAAGCAACCTGATTTAAAGGTTTATCGGTGTGCTCCATCATAGTGAGGAAGTCGGCCAGAATCTGTGTAGGATGAAATTCAGTGGTTAATCCGTTCCATACAGGAACGCCGGCATACTGACCAAGCTCTTCCACTATGGATTGCGCGTAACCCCTGTATTCAATGCCATCGTACAAACGACCCAAGACGCGGGCAGTGTCTTTCATGGTTTCTTTTTTACCAATCTGCGAACCTGAAGGACCAAGGTAAGTAACGTGCGCACCTTGATCGAGGGCGGCAACTTCAAAAGAGCACCGGGTACGGGTGGAATCTTTTTCAAAAATCAAGGCAATGTTCTTGCCTTTTAGGCGTGGCTGTTCGGTTCCGGCGTATTTTGCCTTTTTTAAATCGGCAGCAAGTTGTAACATGTATTGGATTTCCTGGGTCGAAAAATCGAGCAGTTTCAGGAAATTGCGGTTTCTTAAATTGAAAGCCATAGTATTTATTTTTTATGATGAATGATTAAACGATTACGATGCGGGTTCCGCCACCATCTACCCCCAACTTGCTGGTGCTGGTAATGATGGCATCCTTACCACTTCCTTCAACAAAAGCAATGGCAGCACGAATCTTCGGCGCCATACTTCCTTCTGCAAACTGGCCTTCTTCAAGGTATTTTTTGGCTTCGGCAATGGTCATGCGGTCGAGGGCTTTTTCTTCAGGTGTATTGTAATTGATGCAAACCTTGGGTACATCGGTGAGGATGAATAATTTATCGGCTCTGATTTGTACGGCCAGCAATGAAGAAGCCAAATCCTTATCAATTACAGCATCTATCCCCTGAAGTTTGTTCTCTTCAATATAATAGGCCGGAATTCCGCCTCCACCAACGGCAATCACAATCTGACCGGCGCGGGCTAAGGCTTCAATGGATTTCTGATTGTTGATTACCAATGGCTTGGGACTGGCCACGACTTTGCGATATCCGCGTCCGCGGGCATCAACAGCAAATATGGCACTGGTTTCAGCGCTAATTTGTTCCGATTCTTCTTTGGTGTAATAGGGTCCAACCGGTTTGGTCGGATTCTTGAATGCCGGATCATCTTTATCCACCAAAACCTGGGTAATGATGGTAATGATGTCGCGGTCCATATCGTTGGCCATCATCACATTACGCAACTGCTGCTCAATGATGTAACCAATAAATCCCTGAGAATAAGCCACTGCAACATCCAGCGGCATATCGGGCAAACCATACATTTTGTGTCCTGCGGTATTGGCCAGCAGAATATTTCCTACCTGCGGGCCGTTACCGTGGGTAACCACCACATTATAATCGGCTTTAATCAGGGTGAGCAGACGCTCGGCAGTTTCGTAAACATTTCCTTCCTGATCGTCGATGGTACCTTTCTGATCACTCCGGAGGAGGGCATTGCCGCCCAAAGCTACAACAGCTAATTTATTCATATATGTTTGGATAATTAGAATTAAGCGGCAAATGTAAACTACTTTTTGTGGATGTGCAAGGGGAGTTTTTTTGCCACTATGACTCCAGGCGATGCACTGAGCCTTGTACTTTTATTACTGCCACAATTCATTATAGATGCCACTGATTTGGCAAAAATCATCAAA
>JAVEQP010000058.1:0-26456 GCA_034007585.1 Lentimicrobium sp.
CTTCCCTCCTTAAAAATAATATATTTGATGGTTTTCATTTCATATGGGTTTGAGTTACAAAGATAAGAAAATTATTTAGCGTTGGTTGATGTGTTGGTCCCGAAACGCTACGCTCAAGGATTGTTGAGTCGTTGAGTCGTTGAGTCGTTAAGGGTAGGCAACCTAACAGGTTTTCTTCTGGTGCCTGAGCTTTTTGTCGAAGGCCAACCTGTTAGGTTTTCTGGGGTAGGATGATCGGATTTGTTAACTTGCTTCCCGAAACGCTACGCTTAAGGATTGTTGATTCGTTGATTCGTTGATTCGTTGATTCGTTAAGAGTAGGCAACCTAACAGGTTTTCTTCCAACCTGTTAGGTTTTCTTGGGTAGGATGATCGGATTTGTTGACTTGCTTCCTGAAACGCTACGCTTAAGGATTGTTGATTCGTTAATTTGTTGCGTGTCCGCCTCAGCCGGGAGTCGAAAATAAGCGGTGAATCCAATTTACCCTCCCCAACCCTCCCTATGAATAGAGAGGGAGTGGATGCTGCTTCATAAAAAGCAATATTGCATTATTTGAACCGATTAAGTCCTCCCCCAATTCGTAGGGGGAGTTAGAGGGGGTAAAAAAACCGCACTCTTTTTGTTGCCTGTCCGCCCACCTAAGGCGGACATGAGCCGTTAAGTTGGCTGTGTGCCGGGCATACGCAGGTAGAAGTTATTGTCTGAACCTGAGTTTTAGTAAAATTTATCGCCCTTCTCCTTCAGGAGAAGGGAGGGGATGAGGTGGATAAAAGGCTGATTTAGTTGTTAATATCCATAATTATTCGCGGAAATTAGCGTTTACCCCGTTTTTTTGGGGAAATTAGCGGTAGAAATCTTTTTTTTGTTGCCCTTTGGGAGCCTAAGGTTAAAATTCAGAGTGTTGCTTAAAAACAAAGAAATATTTGCTTCATATGATCATATACTCCTAACTTCGCAGGCATTTCTTTGAAATCACACCATGGCCCGGTTTTTATTACTCTTTACCCTCCTAATATTCTACATCTCATCGGCGTTGGCGCAACCATTTTCCGTTTCCGGGAAAGTGAGTGACTCTGCTTCGGGTGAGGTTTTGCCCTTTGTCAACATCATCATCAATCAGGGAAAATCTGGTGGTATGACCGATATTGACGGACGTTTCAACCTGAGCAGCACTGAGGTCATCCGGACACTCTCGTTAAGTTATGTCGGTTATGATCCTCTGGTAGTTGAAGTTAAAGGCGGGTGGTTGACAGTGAAGCTTGTGAAGCGTGAAATTGAACTGCCCGAAGTGACCATTATAGCCGGGGAAAATCCGGCCCACCGCATCATCAGACAGGTGGTTTTGCACCGAAAGGACAACGATCCGTTTTACATTCCCGCGTATGCCTTTACTTCTTACGATAAAATGGCTTTCACGCTTGTGGCAGATTCATTGACACGACAAGACAGCCTGGAAGAAAATACGGCTAAGTTGTTGAATGTTATTGACAATCAGCACCTTTTTTTGATGGAATCTGTGGCAACTCACCATTACCGCTATCCGGGGCATCCTCACGACAGTATTATCGCTACACGGGTATCGGGTTTCAAAGACCCCTTGTTCGTCTTTCTTATATCGCAACTTCAATCCACCTCTTTTTATGATGAAACCATCAATATTGCAGGAAACCAATATGTTAATCCTGTAAGTCGGGGTGCCGAAAAATATTATTTCTTTGCCCTTCGTGATACCCTTTTTGGGGAACAGACGGATGATACCACTTTCGTGATTTCATATAAACCGCGTCCCAATAAGAATTTTGACGGATTGCGCGGACTGCTTTATATCAGCAATCAGGGTTGGGCCATTAGTAACGTTATTGCCGAGCCTGCCCGGCAGGATGAAAAGTTGCTGGTGAATATTCAGCAGATGTATCAGCGCCTCGAAAACGGGCAATGGTTCCCGGTTCAGCTCAACACTGAAATCACCATGAACAGCCTTGACCTTGGCAAAGCCCGCCTGGTGGGAATGGGAAAGAGCTATCGCCAGAATATCCGGTTAAATGCTGATGCCAAACGTAACTGGCCTACCGACATCGTTACCCAGGTTTTGCCTGATGCAGCGTACCGAAGCGAAGAATACTGGAACCAATACCGCACCGACAGCCTAAGCCGGAAAGATTTAAATACGTATCGAATCATTGACAGCCTGGGGCAGGCGCATCATTTCGACCGAATGGGTCGCGGATTGTCTGCCTTAAGCTCCGGGAGGTTGCCCATGGGAATGCTCGAACTCGATCTAAACCGGCTTTTCAGATATAATAAACACGAAGGCGTTTATCTGGGCCTGGGTATGCATACGAGCGATCGCTTTTCGCAAGTGCTCAAAACGGGAGGCTACCTGGGCTATGGATTCCGGGATGAAAAGTTAAAATGGGGTGCTGACGTTGCTGTTCGGCTCAGAAAATTGGCCCAATCCCGATTCAGCTTTAGTTATTCAGATGATCTTGCCGAAACTGCGCAAACGGAGTTTTTGGGCGATGAAAAATCTGCGCTCAATGCCTGGGAATTCCGTAACTTCTACATTGAACTGATGGACAGGGTGCAATCCACCCGCTTTGCCTGGTCTTTTATTCCCATTCCTCATATTGATTTTCACCTTGGGATAGAGCAATCTGTTAAAGAGGCTTTGTATCCTTATGGATTTCAACAAAAAAGTGCTGAATACATGGTGGTCTTGTCGCGGAAGCATACATTTGGTAAATTTATGGCCGGATTAAGGTTTGCACCCGGCGAAAAATTTATCCGTGACCAATACGACCGCATTCAGGCCCGGAAGCCAAACCCGGAAAGCTGGTTACAATACACTTTTAGCGGAAAAGATTTTTTGAACGGTGATTTTACGTATCATCGTCTGGATTTTAAGACTAAATATTCCGTTAACTACCGTTTTTTAGGTAAAACCACACTTTGGCTGAGGGCTTCATGGATGGACAAGGCCGTACCACAAAGTGAGATGATCAATGGATACGGAAGTGCAGGGAACGGATTTTCGTTATATGCTCCCGGCAGTTTCAGCACTATGATGCCGGGTGAATTTCTTAATGATCGCTTCGTGGGTATTTTTCTCACCCACAGCTTCGGTAAAATCTTCTATCAAAATCCGAATTTCCAACCTGAACCTTCAGTGGTATTTAATTTTGGTATAGGCGGGCTGAAGCAGCCGGATTTACATTATTTGTCAGCATTTAAAACCATGGAAAGGGGCTATACCGAGGCGGGGCTATTGGTGGACAATATCCTGAGTTCCTCTGTTTCAGGCATAGGTTGTGGCATCTTATACAGAGCCGGGGCTTATAGCAATAGCACCATTTCAAAGAATTTTATGTTTCGTCTGACGCTGAACTATAAAATTAATAACTGATCGTAACGTTGGCAAATGATTAATGCATTGGAAAGTGCTTTTTCATTTTATAATTGAGAAATCCGAAGTATTTTAGTATCAAATTTCAAGCTGATGAATAAAACCCTAAAAACCATACTTACCATTGCCGGCATATTTTTGCTATTGTTGTTTTTATGGTATTTCTCCAATATTGTTTTTTACATCCTTGCGGCAGCGGTTATCTCTGTTGTGGGCCGCCCGCTGGTTCATATGTTTGACAGTCTGCGGGTGCGACGTTATAAAGTCCCCCACGCACTTAGCGCCTTGCTTTCACTGCTGATAATGTTAAGTCTGTTTCTGGCTTTTGTGATGTTACTTATTCCTCTTGTGGCGCAACAGGCCAGAGCCATTGCCCAGATAGACACCCTTTCGCTTTCAAATATGCTAGAGCTACCTTTGGGTAAAATTAATCACTTTCTGCATGAAACCGGCTATCTTGACCAGGGTCAGGGCGTCAGCGACATAGTGGTGTTAAGATTAAAAACGATACTGAGTATGAGTACCTTCGCCATTGCCCTTAACCAGATATTCGCATTTATGGGCTCCATGCTCATGGGCGTTTTCTCTATCCTCTTTATCGCATTTTTCTTTTTGAAAGATGACGGGCTCTTTTATGAAGGTTTTATGCTGCTCGTTCCTGAAAAGTATATTCCCTCTGCTACACGGGTTATGAAAGAAGTTAAACATTTGCTTACCCGCTATTTTGTAGGTTTATGTATTGAAGTTACCTCCATGATCACACTCCTTACCATAGGGCTTTCTTTGTTTGGTGTTGAAAATGCTTTGCTGATTGGATTTATCGGAGGTCTCTTTAATATTATCCCCTACCTTGGTCCCATCATTGGTGGTTCCATTGGCATTCTTATCGGAATTATCGGAAGCCTGTCAATGGGAGTATATAGCGACATTCTTCCCATTAGCTTGACCATTGCCGGCGTATTTGCGGTGTCCAATCTTGTTGACAACATACTGCTTCAACCCATCATCTATTCCACCAGCGTAAGAGCGCATCCCATCGAAATTTTCCTGGTAATCATTATGGCCGGCAGCTTATTTGGTATTCTGGGTATGATACTTGCCGTGCCCGCCTATACCGTGTTCAGGGTGTTTTTAAGGGAGTTTTTCAGCGAAATGCGGGTGGTAAAGAAGCTGACGGAGAATATGTAGGGTTTAAAAACCCGACCATTTGTTGTGGCCTTTAAGAGGGTGCGTTGTTGCGACCCACGCGGAAATTGGCAGAGCAGGCCGGGTCTTCGTTTTTATCCCGTTTTTTTAAGGCATGTCTTGCTTTTTATGCAGTGCTGGGTATATGAAGTCGTATATATTATAGCAAGTGCATTTTATTCGTCGAGTAGATTTATAATTTCCTGCCTTAATTTTATCAAGTCCCTTGATACTATGGCCCAAATGATATCCTTGGAAACTGTGTCGTAACCGTGAATTATTCTATTCCGGGTATCAATTATTTTTCTTGCCTGGGTAATCTTTATTTCCGGGCTCACATTTAGAATTCTATTAACCGCTTCACCAATAATTTCTATATTCCGTTCGACGGCTTTTCTATTCTTCAAATCCTTTTTAAACTCTAAAAAGACCCTTCGCTCTGGAAGAAACGACTCAATTTCATCAATTGCCTACTTAATGTCTTCAAGCCAGGGTTGGACTTCTTTTTTCATAAATTTCAACTTGGGTTCGGTCAATTTCACTTTTCAAAAACCTATTTCTAATCGATTTCTGTTCGAGAAGGTCAATCTGCCTTTTCAGTATTTTTTCAAGTTGAAATT
The DNA here is from genome assembly GCA_034007585.1 of Lentimicrobium sp. Lineage (GTDB taxonomy): Bacteria > Bacteroidota > Bacteroidia > Bacteroidales > Lentimicrobiaceae > Lentimicrobium. The sequence goes on from JAVEQP010000058.1 coordinate 5,210, forward strand.
TTAAATTAAAATATTTGTCAGCGTAGGATATCGGGTCATTGTCATCAATTTCTACAACCAAATCAATGTCGCTATCATCTCTAAATTTGTCCGTAGTTACTGAACCAAAGGCAAACAGCGAACTAACATTGTTCAATTCACAAAGGCGCTTTATTTGGTCGATATGTTGATTCAATATATTCATGCTAACGCAAAGATAATAATATTTCAGGTAAGGTTTACTAATCTGTTGGGCGCTCTTTCAGCATTTGCCACAACTTTCCTGGTTTTGCGCTGTGTTGCGAAGTCAGCCCGAGACTTTGAGTCGCACCCTGACTTACAAATGGGGCTTCTTAATTGCTCCCAGAGTCCTGCTCTCCCCTGAAAACGCTGGTCAGGCCTGGACTTTATGCCTGCCCAGTTTTTTTCGGGGCCAGGCAAAGCGTGCAAGATGAAGTCCTATTTAGTGTCAGAAAGAAAACTCCTCTTTTTGAGGCTTTGATAAGAAAAGGTTAAAGACAAGGCTTTCGAAGTTTTTGAAACCAAGGAGTTTACTGTGGTAAATGAATGTTTCAAAAACGAGAGTAACGCAGTATTTGGCCTTTTCTTGCAAAGACTATTTATCATCAGTTCGTATATTTCGTTTCAATATCAAATTAATTTATTCTGCTAATTTAGTTTTCGTCAAGCCTCCTGGTTTACTTTTTTTAAACAGTACTTAATCATTTCTATTGCTTCATCAATTGTTCCTTTTTTTGTTCTAAATGCTAAAATTGCAATTCGGATTACAAAACGTTTATTGATAATTGAAGAGCTTAAAAAAACGGAACCATCAGCGTGTATTTCATCCATTAGCTGGCTGTTTTTTTTATCAGTATCAGGCTCGAAAGGGTACCAAAAATAACTAACTGATAAATCCGGCTCTGGTCCAAGACAAAAACCAAGTTCAGCAAGTTTGTTTCTAAAGTATTTAACCAATAATATTTTTTCCTCAAGACATGCTATAAAAGGCTCTATTCCATGTATTTGCAAAGGTAACCATACCCGCAAACCTCTGAAATGTTTGGTTAGCTCCGGCGAAACATTTGCAGGACTTTTGAGCATTTCTTCACTTGCTCCGTCTTGCATATAATGGGCCGTATAATAATTTGAATGTAAAACAGCAGCACTGTCTTTTACCAATACAGCTCCAACTCCATAGGGAAGAAACAGCCCTTTATGCGGATCAACAATAATAGAATCAGCTTTTTCGATTCCTTTGAAAAGTTCTTTTTTTGATGTCATAATAAAAAAACCTCCATAGGCAGCGTCTATATGAAACCACATTTTATGTCTTTTTGCTATGGTTGCAATAGTATCTAAAGGATCTACAGCTCCTGTATCAGTAGTTCCAGCGGTTGCCACTACTAAAAAAGGCTGAAGCCCTGCTGAAATATCCTTTTCTATAAGTTTCTCTAAAGCATCCGCTTTAATTCTATGATGAATATCTAAAGAAATATATCGGATAATGACATCTTCCAAACCAATAATCCTCAATGCCTTTTGGGTGGAATGATGTACCTGCTCACTTAAATAAACAACATTTTTACAAATAAATTCATTTTTTACTTTATGCTTGTCTCTTGCAGCAGTAAATGCAATAAGTGTTGATATAGAGCCACCAGAAGACAAACAACCAACGGAATTATCAGGGAAAGAAAATACTGATTTTAGCCAATTAATGACTTCATTTTCGATGGTGGCCGCGCCCGGTGATGCATAATGAACACCGGCAAACGGGTTGGTAACTGCTGCAATAAAATCCGCAAGAGCTGCGGTAAAAACACCGCCTCCGGGAATATAACCCAGGTGCTTTCCCGAAGCGGCATTAATTCCGGTTTCAGCTACCTCTTTTTGGTACAATTCAAGAAGTTCAGTCAGTGTTCTTTTTTGATTAGTTATTTCTAATGAAGTGGCTTCTTTCTCATTAAAAGCTTTAGTGGTATTAAGCCCTGAAATAAATTGATTGGCATAGTCCGTTACACTTTTAATCATTTCAAATCGTTCGGATTCCTGCGTATCAAGTTCCTGACTGGACTTATTTAATTCATTCAATTTGAAAATTATATCTTCTGTATCCATAGAATTATTTTTAATTAAGATTTAAAAATGGGGTTGAATTTAGTATCCAAAACACAATTAAACTTAGCTGTTCTTTAATCTAAAGGCATTCTTGTAGAAACAGCTATTCTGTTTCAGCCATTAATAGCAGCTACAGCCAAGTTTCAGAAGCCAGCTCTTTTTGAATTAAACGTGCAACTTCATGCTTATAAACAGGAACTGGCACATGATTGAAGTGAAGCCTTCATACACTTGCAAGCGACGACTTTGGTGAAAAAACTTTCCTGAATCTTTAGCTATCCCCACAGCCTGAGATTATTAATCATTTTTATCACGCCCTCCGATTACTCACAAAGGGTTTGGCTAAACGCTGTAAGGTATTTTTGAAAATCCCATCATTGCAGCTACCAGTATCTTGGATAAAAGTACAAACTTTATTTATACCACCATGCGCCTGATGGCGCATAGTTTTGTTGGTTGACGATTTTTGAGTTGCGGGGCAGACCGAGATTTCATGCTTTCCCCGTTTTTTCGGGGCTGGGCACTACGCACCACATGAAGTACTATTTATTAACAATTGGCCTTTTGCCAATATCACTTTTCCTTTTTATCCCAATCTGCATAATTAGTTATGTTCAGATTGGTTTTAGGATCTGTTGTATAGATAATATTGCTGTTATAGGTCCATTCCATAGTTTCTGACCCTCCACCTGATTGAGTGGTGATTAAAGCACTGTTTCGCACCAACCCAATTGGAAACGCCTGATCGCGTGGTGAAACTCTGTCGCCATGGGTTGGGTCGGTTGGAATCCATCCATAGTTTGGCAAGTAAACCTCAACCCATCGGTGATATACATCATCCATATAAACTTGTTCGTGTCGGTTCCACACCGAGCCAACGTATTTGGCAGGAAGGCCGGCAGCTTTGCAAAGTGCAATAAAAGCAAAAGTATATTCAGAGCAGGAACCGTGTCCGTTGGTGAGTACGGTAGGTGCGGTATCCCAGGCTCCATCCATTACATATTCCAAATGTCCAATCAGGTATTGATGCAATTTGCGCATTATCCAATACGGATTTTTTTCATCTCCAACAACCTCTTTTATTGTGCTTTGAATAATCTCACTGTTAATTTGGTATTTTTCATCATCAGATAAGTATTCTTGCTTTATTGCCTTTGGTATATCACTCAATGTTCCTATTTTCTCAGGATAAATGATATATCGGGTGTTGTAAGTTTCAACATCAGCCGTTACCTGAATTTCGATTTTTTCTCCAGGCTTAATGTTCATATAGCTGAAATGAGCCGTTCTTTGCCCCCATTTATCTGTCAATATATCCGTTGGTTGAGCGCTATAAATAAAATCACCCAAAATGATCTGGTTATCTCTATTTTCCGGTAAGGCGATATTTACATCCAGGGTTTGAATATTGCCGGGACCATAGCAACTAACATTATGATTGAAGGTTACTTTATGTAGTTTTTTATCCTTACGTATAAATTTCTGGTCATCATTTATTTTTAACTGATAAAGTTTGTCATCTTCCTGATCAACTACCCATAAGGTGTTTCCCTGAATAGCTAACCCATGTGGGTATTTACCCGGCGCATCAAGTATTATTATCACCAGCCCCGTATTTGGATCAACCATATATATTTCGTCAGTTGAAATATCTGAAATCCATAAATATTTTCCATCGAAGGCTATGCCTTTTGGATCTTTTGAAGGAGAAGGGAAAGATTGAATAGTTGTTCCATCTGTGGTGCTAAATTGAATTACTTTATCAGAAATATCATCGACACACCATAAGTACTGACCATCCCATGTCAGACCTTTTGGGCTTTTTGAGGGAGATTGAAGTGTTTTTAAAATGGTACCATCTTTAGGATCAATCTTGAAAATCATGCCGTCTAAGTCTTCCGATTTATCTGTTCTTCCCCGGTAATCGGCGTTCCATAAATAAGTCCCGTCCCATGCCAGTCCCATGGGCCAATATGCCGGCGATTCAATTTGTCGGATAATTTCACCTGTTTCGGTATCCAGGCAATAAATTTTATCCGTTTCCCTATCCGCCAGCCAAAGATTTTTGCCATCAAAACAAAGGCCAGTCGGGTAATTCCCGGAAGTGTTAAAAGATTTAATAACTTCTCCGGGAAAGGCGAGCGCAGTTGAACAAATTGTCAGGAATATCAAAAATGCGGTTAATTGTTTCTTCATAATAATGTCGTGATTAATTATAATTGATTATGTGTGTTTCTCGTAATTTTTCATTATTATTCTTCACACCATTACTGCTCTTGCCAAAAGACGGAAAGGATGTCTTGCTTTAGCTAACAGCTAACAATTGGCTATGCGTTGTCAGGCATTTTTGAAAATTCCATCATCGCGGCCTCCAGAATCTTCGTTAAAAGTACGAACTTTATTTGTATCACCATACGCCCTGGTCGGTAAAGTAAAACACCTACTTAGAATTCCTGCCCCGTTTTTATTCGGGGGCAGTCGCAGAAGGTCCTCGGCTCCCCCGCCTGAAAATAGCGGGCAGGGTTTTTACTTTTCCCCGGCGGCGGCGTTTAAGTCTTATTTGTTGTACGTAGGTTGGTATCTGAGTATATTAATCAAAAAGAAATTCCAATTCCCATCATAATTCCAAATTCCATTAATCCATAGCTTTCACTCATGAATAAATGTCTTTCATATTTTGGGTTCAGGTAAAAGAAATAGTTATTATAATCATATCTAGCTCCAATGCCGAATCCGTAACCCAAACGCCTCAAAATCGCACCTAGCCTGCCATGAAATTTACAGAATGTTGTGTGTTCGGCTTTTTATACAATTTGCATTTGTTTATCATTTATTCTTACGCTAAATTGAATATCAGCTTGACGGCGGTTAAGTATATGAAACGTTTGGCATTTCGAAGTATTTTCTTGCCAAGTTACCAGTACTTTTGATACGGTTTGAAATGCGAAACCATTATAGAAAGGTTCAACATTGAAAAAAGGAAGATATTCCCATTTATGGGGACGCTTCCCAAACATGCATCCCCGAAATTTCATTTTACTCCTTTCCTTTTAATTTAGGATAACATTGGAGTAGATAATTTTATAATAAGCAGTCATTATCTTTAACTATCCTCTTATTTTTCATATCTTCGGGCCTTATAAACGTCAAAAACCAAACCAATGAAAAAGGCCCTTCTGGCATTCGCTGCCCTACTCGTTACTTTAGGCGTATTCGCCCAGATTCCTTCAACTTATGATCTGCGTGATTTAGATGGTGTTAATTATGTAACTTCCGTAAAAAGTCAGCAGGGCGGTACTTGCTGGACATTCGGTGCCATGGCCGCTATAGAAGGCAACCTCCTGATGACCGGGGTGTGGGCCAACGCCGGTGAAGCCGGTGAACCCAACCTGGCAGAGTACCACCTGGATTGGTGGTGTGGTTTTAACGATCATAACAATGATGATATTAATCCTCCCTCCGGGAGTGGACTGGAAGTCCACCAGGGTGGCGACTATATGGTTACCGCTGCCTACCTTTCAAGGGGTGAAGGCGCCGTGAGGGACATTGACGGCCAATCCTATAATATCCCACCAGCCAGACACCTGGACACGTACAATTATTACTACCCAAGGGATATAGAATGGTTTACGATTGGGGATAACCTGGGAAATATAAACACGGTAAAACAAAGTATTATTGAAAACGGGGTGATGGGAACCTGTATGTGCTATGACGGCTCCTTTATAGCCAACTCTATTCACTACCAGCCTCCTTCTTCAAACATGGACCCTAATCATGCAGTATCAATCATTGGCTGGGATGATAACAAAGTTACCCAGGCCCCTCAACCGGGTGCATGGCTGGTTAAAAATAGTTGGGGTGCGGGCTGGGGCGAGGCTGGATTCTTCTGGATCTCTTATTATGATAAACATAGCGGACACCATCCTGAGATGGGCGCGATTACATTCCGCAATGTGGAATCTATGCAATATGACGAAGTCTATTACCACGATTATCACGGCTACCGGGATACACTAAACACAGCTACCGCTGTCTTCAACAAATTTATCGCCAAGGGAAATGAAACCCTGAAGGCAGTCAGCTTTTTTACGGCACTGGATAATGTGTCCTATTCGGTTACCGTATATGATGATTTTGATGGGAGCCAGTTGCAGAATGAACTTACTTTGGCACAAGGTGTAATTACAGTAAGAGGTTTCCACACGATTAATCTGGACAGTTTTGTGGATATTACTCCTGGAGATGATTTCTATGTGTATCTCTCTCTTTCCGATGGAGGCTATGCCTATGACCGCACCTCCGATGTGCCGGTATTGCTGGGTGCCAGATACAGGACGATTGTAGAGTCGGTAGCCAATGAAGATGAAAGTTATTACAAGCTGAATGATGAATGGCTGGATTTTTACAATTATGATGAGCCCGCAGGGTATCAGCATTCGGGAAATTTTTGCGTGAAGGCTTTAACTACTTTTTCCGGGATGAGCGTAAGTCCTTCAGAGCCCTTCCATCCGCAGGGAGCCGTGGGCGGTGGCTTCGATCCTGAAAGCAAGGTTTATACGCTCGAAAATAAGGGAGGCGCTCCTTTAGATTATGAAGTAATCAATGAACCTGCTGCCGGTTGGTTAAGATTATCAGGAATCCTTCAGGGGACGCTTAATGCCGGGGAAACGGTTGATATCACTTTTAAAGTCAATGAGAATGCGAATTTACTTGCTGCAGGGGCCTACCCGACAACCATACAAATCATCAATAACACCGGACATATTGGGGATACGGAAAGGGAAGTTGTCCTGATTGTCGGTGCAGGCGAATTAAAATATGAATGGACTTTTGATGAGGACCCTGGCTGGACTGCCGACCCGAATTGGGCTTTTGGTCAACCTCAGGGACGTGGCGGACAGCATGGCTCTCCTGATCCTGGTTCCGCCTTTACAGGGGACAACGTTTATGGTTATAACCTCGCGGGAGATTATACCAATAACATGACAGAGAAGCACCTTACTTCTTCGGCCATCAATTGTGCCAATCTTTATGGTGTGCAGCTCAAATTCATGCGCTGGCTGGGTGTTGAGGCACCTGACTATGATCATGCCTATGTAAGGGTCAGCAGTGATGGCTCGAACTGGACTACAGTATGGGCCAACGAGACCGAGATGACGGGAGGGGCCTGGGAGGAATCCGTGTTGGACATTTCTACCGTAGCCGATAACCAGGAAAGCGTTTACCTGCGCTGGACCATGGGCAGCACCGATGGGGGCTGGGTGTACTGTGGCTGGAACCTTGACGATGTGCAGCTCTTTGGGGTAGAAGACCTCACCACCGAAGCCACTACACTTACCGCACCTTCTTCACTTAAGCTTGGAAATTATCCTAATCCTTTCCTTTCAGAAACCTCAATTGAATATGAATTGAGCCAGGGTACTCAGGTTTCTCTGGTTATTTATGATGTTTTGGGAAGAAAGATCAATACCCTGGTTGATGGGTATCAGTCCGCCGGAAAGAAGAGGATTATCTGGAACGGAACAGATGGAGACGCCTGCAAAGTGAATGCCGGGATATATATCTGCATTTTACGTATGGAAAATCAGGTTTATAGCCGGAAAATGTTGCTGATCGAAAACTGAAGCATTTCCAGAAACGGGAGATTCTGAACTTGGTTCAGAATCTCCCGTTTAAATATTTTAGTCATACTGAACGTTTTGAATATGGGGCGTTTGGCATTTTGAAACACCAACCTATCAAACCGCTATAAATTTTAATGCATGCTACAATGCTCAAATTTTAGCACTATCCGCCAAATGAAGTTCAAAACTTACTTAAATCCATTCCCCGCTTTCCCCGGGGGCAGTCGCTTTTTGCTGTGGAGTCAGTGCGCGACTTTGAGGTGCATCCTAACATACGGGTAAACGCATAAAACCTTATTATATCTTTTTGGCCTTAGTAACCAGAAAGCCACACCCTCCACTTCTTACCTTATTTATTCTTCCAACCTTCTTGCAATCAAGATTCAGACTAATTTTGCTGTGGAGTCAGTGCGCGACTTTGAGGTGCACCCTAACATACGGGTAAACGCATAAAACCTTATTATATCTTTTTGGCCTTAGTAACCAGAAAGCCACACCCTCCACTTCTTACCTTATTTATTCTTCCAACCTTCTTGCAATCAAGATTCAGACTGATGGTTAGAGGGGTCTTTGACGCTGAGAAAAGCGATATTGACTTATTGGTGGAAATTGAAGCAACAGATCTGCTGGAAAAAGGCGAAAAATTGATTTCATTTTGGGATAATTTTGAGATTTTCTTCCATCGAAAAGTTGATTTGCTCATCGAATCCTCTATTCGTAATCCTTACTTGTAAAAAAGTATTGATTCTACCAAAATTTTCTGATTTATGACGGAACAGAGCAAAAGTTCTTGTCTGATATTTTACGAGCGATTGAACTTATTGAGCAATTTACATAAACTACTGAAACTTTCTATGATAATTCAACGATTTCAAAACGCAACGCGCAGTAAAGCGTCAGCCTGGGTTTATTGGAGAAGCTGTGAATAAACTTGACAAGTTGTTACCAGCCTACACCCACTTAAAACTAAGGCAGAACGGAAAATATGCCTGAGTGTTTTTTTTTGCCAGTGTACTCAATGAATGAGCAACTTTATTTAACTATAAAATCCGGAACAGAACATTTTCATGCCCTTGTTCCGGATGCTGATGCAGATTTCCAATCCGTGAAAACCAATATACGTGGATTGTCCCTCCACACCAGTTTTATTTTAGAAAATTATTCCAAGCGTCAGGCTTAGCGCTTTTGTGCGATAATCATCGGGCTGAAAGTTTAGCTTTGACAAACCCATATCATACCTTAGATCTGCCTGAAACTTCAGATTTTTAACCGGAAAGGTAACGCCCATCGCGAAAATTACGCCTAAGTCAGGATCTTTATCACCGTTATCGTATTTGTCATCCGTCCATTCATTGCAGTTTTTTAATTTGCATTGCGATTTCAGTAAAACCGAAGCGTAAGGGCCGGCCGTAAAGTAAAGGTTGGTATTTTCGTTGCCGGTTACGTTTGAATTGTAGCGCAGCATTACCGGCACTTGCAGATAATGGTAGCGGCTGCTAAAAGTGGGCGTTGCATAATCAGGCTTTTGGCTGCTTCGGCCTTTGCACAGGTAATTGAGCTCGGGTTGAATGGCAAAATCCCGACTTATGGGAGCAGCAATAAAGAGACCGCCGGTGTAAGTGGCAATCATCTTATCATTATCGGCAAAATCGCCGGTTTTTGAGAGTGTACTCAGCGAAACTCCGTGGCGGGTGCCATAGAATACCTGAGCATTAACGCCATTCACGAAGAAAAGTGAAAGCGCCAGAAAGGCGAGAATGTTGGTTTTTGTTTTCATTGTTTTTGAACTTGAGTTTGAATTTGAATTTTTTTATTTATAAAAATTGAGTCAAGATACGTGAAGCATAAGTCAAAGGAGTGCTACTGTCTCTTTTTCTTTATACGTTCTTCGCTCTGTCTCCGCAATCCTCACCTGCTTCCCGTAAACCAAGCATGCAGTTAGAAAATACACTCCGCTTTGCACCCACAATCCCATAATCTCTTTACGAGTTTCAGCAATTGTGGCGCCAAGCGTATTCATTTTAATAAAACCATACATGGCGTTCGATGATGGGAAGACTTCTCTAACCGCAAGCCACAGCGGACTCATATTGGAGAGTGGCCAGACAATTCCCGAAAGGAAAAGTAAAGGGAAAGAGGCAAACAGATACAAAAGCATCGGGCTTTCCCGATTTTTAAACAATACGCTCAATGTCATTCCCATAAAAATGGCGGACAAGAGATAAGGGATAACAAGTGCTAACAGTTCGCCGGCCCCGGCCATTTGCGGATAACCGAATATCCGGGGAATAAATGCAAGCATGTATACACTTAAAACCAAATAAATGCTAAAATAAGCTGCCGATTTCCCCAGCACAAGCCGCAACGTTCCCATTCTGCGCTTGTCGGGCGGCACCAGCAAACCACCGGCATGACGCTCTCGCGAGGTACCGGCCAAAATGCCAATAGAAAGCACCAGGGCCTGCTGAATGATGAGCATAAGTGCTGCCGGAATACCATAAGTTGCAAATCCGCCGGACGGATTGGCAATGGCGTTTCCATTTAAGAGAATAGGATTGGCTTGCGCTTCCGCCTGATGAGCACTAAGTCCGCCCCCCATAAGTCGCTCTATCTGAATATCATTGCCTTTTTGTAAAGTAACAAAAGCAGACCCCATCATAAGCGTCTTGTAATGGAGGAAAAATTTCATATCGGCATAAATCGAGACATTCGCCTGCTGGCCGGTGGCAATGTCTTTGCTAAAACTTTCGGGCAGCACAATAATGCCATTGTTCTGTCCCTTTTTGAACCGGACAATAGCCTCTTCCATACTGAGACATTGGTGTTCAATCTTCACTTCGGGGGTTGCATTTAAGCTTCGGATATAATCGCGGCTGGCCGGTGAATTAGAAAGGTCGACCACCGAAACCGGCATATCGCGCACCACTTGCGGATAGTAAATGAAGGAATAAAGCACCGGGTAAACCAGCGGAACAACCACTAAAAGAATCAATACCCCAAGGTCGGTGATTATCAACTGATATTCACGTAACAAGACCCTAAAGGCATTGACGATGTCCTCCTTAATTTTCCCTAAAAAGTGCGACAATTTTTTATTCATTCTTTGTATTTTTAATATCAGAACCGTTAAACCGGAATATCTGATTTATGGATATCTTCAATAAAATTCTGGTAGATAAGCGCAGACTTTAGCCGACCCAGAATGGTAAAAGGCAGCAATATAAACAACATCAAAAAGAGGTAAGACCAGGCTGCATACCAGACTTCAAAGCCTGCCAGCATCTGGGTTTGGAAGATATGCATATAGTGCCTTGCCGGGAAAAGCACGGCCCACGCCCTAAAAGGCGGTATCATTGCTTCGGCAGGAAAGGAAAAGCCAACCAGACTAAGTGCAAGAATCGTATAGAAAGCCGAAAGATTCAGTGCATGTCGCATCATGGGGAGCAGTCCTATGAAAAGCACCCCTATGGCCTGATAGGCCAAAACAAACATACCTGAAGCAAGAATCATCCAAAGCATATTCACATTCATGGGAACCATTAATACCCTGTATAGGATGAAATTCTGAAAGGTCATCAGTATCAGAAAAATAATGGTATAAGGAAGCAACTTCCCCGCAAGGGCTACCACCATCGACTTATCTGCCATTCGGAGCCACTCGTGCGAGGTGCGCTCTTTAATTTCAATGCCTATGCTGTAAACCGTAATCATCACAATAAAAATCTGCAGCATAATGGGCAACATTATGCTGGTAACATAAGCCGGATAGCTGGTAGTAGGATTAAACAGCAAATGTGTATCCATTTTAATGGGTTGCACATTGGCCATCATGGTTTGTGAGGGCAGGCCCATGGCTTCACGTTTCTGAATGTTTACCCCGGCAGCCAGGGTGTGCAGCATTTTTGTGATGTCGTTTTGAATCAATCCGCCGGTAATAATAAAGGCATTCTGATAATAAAAACTCACCACTGGTTGTCGTCCGGCCATAATATCGGCCTGCATATTTTTAGGAAGCACTACAAAACCATAGATATTGGTTCTACGCAACTCGCTCATGGCTTCATTTTCTGAATTCAACTTCATTACTACGCTTGAACTTTGAGTCGCGTCAATGTTTCGCACAAATTTGCGCGAAGTAACCGTCTGATCCATATCTACCACAGCAATCGGCAGGTGGGTGGGCAGGCCCTCCTTCATAATGGAAGTAAAAAACAGTATGGAAAGCACCGGAAAAATCAGCACCGCCATAAAATACAGCTTGCGCGATGACATGCGGTAAATTTCCCGTCGGGCAATGGATAATATGCGGCTGAGTACAGATTTCATTTTAGTTGTTAAGTTTTTGATTTGTTTCCCGAATCGCTGCGCTCTCGGGATTTGGCTACGCTTAAGAGTTGTTGAGTTGTTGAGTTGAAGTTAGAAGTTGGAAGTTAGTCCCGTGCTGTACGTAATGGATCGGGAAAGAAATTCCCTTCGTAATCTGTGATGTGTGATCTGTGATCTGTGATCTGTAATCTGTGATCTGTGATCTGTGATCTGTGAACTGCAATCTGCAATCTGCAATCTGCAATCTGCAATCCGCAATCTGCAATCCGCAATCTGCAATCTCCCCTTGTCCCTCAGTCTCCTTGTCTCCTTCTTTGGTCTTTGGTCTTTGGTCTTTAGTTTTTAGTCCCGAAGCCTCGGGAAGGAATTTCATTTCTCTCTTTGTCTCCCCGCCTGCCAGCCTCGGGCTGGTCCCATTTTCTCCTTTTCTCATTTTTTTAATCTGTGATCTGTAATCTGTAATCTGTAATCTGTGATCTGTGATCTGTGATCTGTAATCTGTGAACTGTGAACTGCAATCTGCAATCTGCAATCTGCAATCCGCAATCTGCAATCTGCAATCCGCAATCCGCAATCCGCAATCTGCAATCTGCAATCCGCAATCTGCAATCTGCAATCTGCAATCTGCAATCTGCAATCTGCAATCTGCAATCCGCAATCCGCAATCCGCAATCCGCAATCCGCAATCTCCCCTTGTCCCCCAGTCTCCTTGTCTCATTTCTCGTCCCTACTTTCCACCCCTCGTCCCTTCTTCCACCAGCACACTCATTCCAGGCAACAGTCCTTCAATTGCGGTAATTGGCCGGGCATGTACTTCAAAAGTTTTGATATCGAAACCTCCACTATTTTTGGTTGGCTTATATGTGGCATAACTTGCAAGCGCCTTTATGTAGCTGATTTTTAAGCGAATTGGTTTATTGCCCAGAGCAGGAATAATGGCATCAAACTCTTTTCCTTTAGAGATGCCTTCCAACTGGTCTTCGCGGATGTTGAAAACCGCCCACTGATCGCTTAAATCTACAATATTCATTACCGGCGCACCCGAGCCCACCAGTTCGCCACGTTTTGGAAAGATGTCCGAGATTTCACCATCAACCGGAGAAAGCAAAACCATTTCCTGCAAATAAGCTTCCACCTCCAAAACGGCGCCTTTTGCACGACCTACCATGGCATTAGCAGCCATTTTATCTTCATTATCGGCACCGTTCATAGCCATATCGTATTGCGACTTAGCCGCTTTGGCGGTGGCAATGGCCGCCTGAAGGTTGGCTTCGGCTTCATCGCGCTTCTGGGTGGGAATAACGCCATCAGCATGCATATTTTCGACTCTTTCGAAGGTTTTCTGTGCCAGCGAAACACCCACTTCGGCTTTCTGCCACATTTCAAAAGCTCCGGCAATCTGTTCCTGACGAGCGCCCTTGGTGGCTTTCCGGCTTTGTGCCGATGCCGCATCCTCGGCCGATGTAGCCTGGGCAAGTTTGGCATTCAATTCAGGACTGTTAAATACAACCAGTGTGTCGCCCTGCTTTACTTGCATACCTTCTGTTACCATAAATTTTTCTATACGGCCCGGCACTTTACCTGAAATCCTGACTTCGGTGGCTTCCATTTGCCCCTGAAGCAGTTCAGGTGCGGGTTTCAGCAGTATCCAACCGGCAAAGCCAACCGCTGCTATCACCAATACGAAGATGACAAATGCATTAAGCATTCCGGGATTTTCTTTTTTGTTTGTTTTCATTTTTTTGTTGAGATTTGGTTGCCACGAAGGCACTAAGTTGCACTAAGATTTTTGTCGAATTTGTTTTCAAAGTACATTCGCCACATTCAGGTCGCCGGTTGCTTTGTAGCACTCCAGTGCAGCCTGTCGCTGGGCAAATACCGCATGCAGGTATTCCATTTCTGCTTGCTGAACTTCATTTTCCACTGCCAATCTTTCAGTAATATTTATCAGACCGGCATTGTATGATTTCTGAGCAAGTTCCAGAGCCCGTTGAGCCGTTTGCCGTTGAGTATTTTTATACGCTACCTGCTCCAGAGAAGCCTGATAGGTTGTAGTAGTTTTCAAGTGATTTAGCTCTAGTAATTCACGGGCTTCATCTAAAGAGTTCTGCGCTTTTCTTACTTCAAGCTTTGCCTGTCGCACCTTGGCTGTACCTCCCGAAAGGTCAAACAACTCCCATTTGAATCCTAATCCGGCCATAAATGTGGGCCCCATTGCCATGTGATTGATGTCCATTCCCATAGGTAAAGGTGATTTGAAGGTTGCATCGGCATTGTACAAATTGTCATATCGTAACGACGCCAATGCTTGTATCTTTGGCAGATAGTGCGACCGTTCCGCTTTAAGCAAATATTTTTGGGCTTCCAGACCATAAGTAAGTGCGCTAAATTCGGGTCGATGACTGATGTCCTGTGTTTTGGCCGAAAAAATTATGGGTTCAAGTATCGGTTGTTGATTTTCGAAACTTATGGCCGGCTTTCCGGTAAGTTGCTCCAGCTTTTGATGCAACAACTTGCGTTTACTCTCATATTCAGCCTGTTGGGCATTCAAGCTGGCATTGGCTACGGCAATTCGCAGCGTGTCAAATGCAGTGGCAAAACCATTGTTGAGCGCCGAAATCGCATAATTCTTTTCAGCTTCCAGCCTCCTGGCCGATTCTTCAAGCAATATCTGAGTCTGACCAAGCAAAGCAAGTTGATCATAATAGGTGATTACCTCGCCAATTACCTCCGAAGTACTTTTATCCGCCAGCGCATCCTGAGCTTTGGCCTTCCCCGAAAGGGCTTTAGAGATATTAGGCACCTGTCCCCCGCTGAACAAAACTATGCTTGCCGTAGCATCTACTCCGAAATAATTTCCAGAGAAATCACCATCCATCTCTTTATTTAATGACGGAAGCACCATTCCCTGCTGTGCCATTAACTGCTGAAGGCGCATTACCTCTTCGGTCATGCCTGCCAGACCCGGAAACATGGCCGGAAAGGCAGGATTGGTCATAAATTCCTGAAGTTGAGAAATTCCTTCAAAACCGGTGATGTTGCCCATTTTGCCATCCATTTGGGATTTCGCGTATAAATACTTGCCACCAACTTCCAATTTGGGGACATAGGTCATGCGCACCCCCTGGCGTTGCGAAAGAGTAATATCCCGGTCGAGTTGCCTTTCTGTAACCTTATGGTCTTTGTTTACGGATAGCTCAATCAGCTCTTTTAGCTCAGGCGAAATGCCCGGTATTTGAGCCTTTGCCGTAGCTGTAGTAAAAAGCACGGCAACCATCCAACAGAAAATTACGCAGTTGTTTTTCATTTTAAATTTTAATTTTTATCAAGATGCGAAAGTCCACTTTTTGTTAAAATTCACTTAAACAGTAAGTTAGTTCAACATTCGACCACTTTGGTCTAACAGTCGAATATTTGGCAAAAAAATTTTATCGCTTCACCAAACCGTAAAAAAGAATGTTAGTCAGGTCATCTAGCCGCTTTTCCATATCTCTTTCATTTTTATCTTCATCCTGTTCTTTGTCATCTTCCCAGAACAAAGGAATTTCCAAACCCTTCATTGCCGTAACAATAGCTACAGCAGCCAGCCGGGTGTTGTCAATATTAAATTCATTGTTTTTGGCACCGGCCTTTAAAATATTTTCCACCATGGATATCTCTTCTAAATCGTATTTCTTGCGGACATTCTCCACAAAATCGAGGTGACTGAGGTATTCACTTTTGATGGCAGCGTAATAATTGGCCAGTTTCTTAAAGGTACGCATCCTCACCAGCACATATACTTTAAGCTTCTCTTGTGGATCTGCTATCGGCTCAATGGCTTCGATAAGTTCACGTTTAAGCATGGAGGCTTCCTTTTCAACCACCGCCTGAAAAATATCTTCTTTGCTCGAGAAGTAATAATAAATGGAGCTCTTTCCCTTGGCAGAAGCCTGGGCAATTTCATCCATAGTGGTCTTTTTAAACCCAAAACGGCTGAAAATTTGTCGTGCTACACTTATTATTGAGTTTTTAACCTCGTCTTTGTCAAGCATAATGATTGTATTCTGATTGAGGCTGCAAAGATATTTCAGGTTTCCATAGAAAGCAAGAATTTATTCGACTATTTTGGTCGGATGGTCTAATTAATTTTAAAGTAATTCGTAAATATCAAATAATCAATAATATGCAATATAATAAAAAGTCGTTTCTAATTGAATTACTTTGTATGGAAGGAATATATCTTTTCATTTTTTATTTTTCTATCCCCAATATGACCTACATTCCAAGTGTTTGCTTAATTTTACTTCCTCATTAAATTTTTGTCTTATGTCAATCAAAACCCTGTTATTTCCAGCTTTAGCTACGCTTAGTTTATTGGCAGCCTGTAATCAACCAAAACCTCAAGAATCAAAAATTGCTATGCAAAGTGACTTTCCGGCCCCACCGGTCGCCAAAATTATGCCTGAATCCTTCAATGAATTTGGTGTTCAGCGAACCGACAATTATTTCTGGCTCAAAGAAAAATCAAATCCTGAAGTCATTGCTTATCTTGAAACAGAAAATGCGTATTGTGATACCGTGATGAAATCAACAGAAGCATTGCAGGATCAACTTTTCAATGAGATGAAAGGGCGTATAAAAGAGACCGATGAAACGGTGCCTCAGCTCAACAATGGCTATAATTATTATTCTCGTACTGAAGCGGGCAAGCAGTACCGTATTTATTGCCGCAAGGCTGCGTTTAGCAAAACTCCCGAAGAAATTCTTTTTGATATAAACACCATGGCAGAAGGCAAACCTGCTTTTATTTTTGCTGGTTACGATGTGAGTTTAAATAACAAAATGGCTGCCTATCTCTCTAATGAAACCGGTTCATTTGCCGATTTTACCTTGCGTATCAGAGACCTGGAAACCGGGCAGGATCTTCCGGTGAACATTGATAAAGTTCAAAGCATGGCCTGGGCCAACGACAATACAACTATTTTTTATACCCTGGGTGATGAAACACTTCGCGCGGATAGGGTTTTTCGTTTGGACATAAACTTCCCTGACCAGGCAGAACTGGTATTTGAAGAGCCGGATGAACAATTTATTCTAAGTGTACAAAAGACAAAAACCGATGATTTTATGCTAATCTATTCAGGCAGTTCCACTACCTCAGAATATTTGTATTTGTCTGCCAATGAGCCGAATGGGAAGTTTAAGGTTTTTCTTCCCCGCACAAAAGATGTTGAGTATCATGTAGATCATCACAAAGAGAATTTTTTCGTACTATATAAGGATCGCGAACATCTTAACCGTATGGTTTATGAAGCTCCGCTCACCGGTTTTTCAGATAAATCTACCTGGAAAATAGTCATTCCATACAACGACAGCGTAAAAATCGAAAACATGGAGGTTTTTCAGGATTATCTTGCTACTTCCATCCGTAAAAACGGACTAACTGAAATTAATGTATTGGGCTTGAAGGATAATTCTCATAAAACTATATCATTTCCTGAGCCTGTTTATACTTCTTATCTTGCTGAAACGCCTGAATACACATCCTCCGCCTTGCGTTATATCTACACATCACTAAACCGGCCTTCAAGTACTTATGAATATGATATGAAAGACGGACAAAGTACCTTGTTGAAGCAACAGGAGGTGCCGGGTGGGTTCAATCCTGATGATTATACGGTAGAAAGAGCTTGGGCAACGGCAACGGATGGCGTGCAGGTTCCCATGTCAGTAGTTTATAAAAAGGGAATTAAAAATGATGGGAGCAATCCTGCTTTGCTCTATTCATACGGTAGCTATGGAGCGAGTTCGGATGCCTATTTTATTTCAAGCTTTTTCAGCCTGATTGACCGCGGATTTGTCTTCGCCATCGCACAGATAAGAGGAGGAAGCGATATGGGTGAGCAATGGTATGAGGATGGCAAATTGCTCAAAAAGAAAAATACGTTCACCGATTTTATTGCCTGTGCTGAACAACTGATTGCGGATAAATATACTTCATCTCAAAAACTCTCCATTATGGGAGGAAGTGCCGGTGGACTGCTGGTAGGGGCTGTTTTAAATATGCGACCCGACTTATTCAATGCTGCCGTTGCCCAGGTGCCTTTTGTGGATGTGATTACTACCATGCTGGATGCTTCATTGCCTTTAACTACTCAGGAATACGAGGAATGGGGGAATCCCAACGAAAAGGAGTTTTATAACTACATGCTTTCCTATTCACCTTACGACAATATTAAACCTCAGGTTTATCCCCACATGCTGGTTACTGCCGGACTAAATGATTCGCAGGTATTGTATCATGAACCGGCAAAATATGTTGCCAAGTTAAGGGCCTTGAAGAAAGGGGACAATATTCTTTTGCTTCGCACCAATATGGAATCCGGCCATGGGGGCGCCACCGGTCGTTACAGTGCTTTGAAGGAAACTGCTTTTGAAATGGCATTTCTGTTGAAACAAACCGGAATGTCAAACATTCAGCCATAACAATTTGCAGTGATTTGATTTTTTTTTGGCATCAGAATGTCGGAAATATGTTTTTTTTCACTATATTTACCTTTTAAATTCAACAAGCCATGGGAAACACTTTGCTTAAGTTTATGGTAGATAGTTATGAGCGCAGAAACGTCGTGGAAGAGTCAAATCAGACCGGGTTGCCGTTTATCACCATATCACGGGAACACGGTTGTCAGGGTAACACATTGGCACACATGATTAATGCGGCGCTGCTTAAATATGATCAGCACTGGGACATCCTCAATAAAGAGATACTGCATGAGACGGCTCGTGAATTGAACCTCTCTACGGATCATGTTCAAAAAGTAGCTTCAGGTCTTGACCGAACTGCCATTGATGAAATACTGAATTCATTTTCAGTCAAATACTATAAGAGCGATCGAAAAGTGAGGCGTACCATTGCCATGGTGGTTGAAACCCGTGCTCAGGCCGGGAAAGTGATTATTGTAGGTAGGGGAGGAGCTGCCATCACACGTAATTTGAGCACCGGCATACACATCCGTCTGCGCGCGCCTATCAGTTATCGGCTTAGCAACATGATAGAGCGTAAAGGATTAAGCAGAGAACAGGCTTTTGCCTTACTTTCACAAGTTGATTTAAAACGTTTTAAACTTCAGCGTGACTACTTCAAAGATCAGGGAGATATCAATGAATTGTTCGATGTCACCTTCGATTGTAGCAATGTGTCCCTGGATGAAATTACAAAAATGATTATGACCTTGCTGAAAGAGAGAGGTTTTGTGTGAATGTTGAAGTAAGAAGTAAGTAGAGCGTTGTTTGTTCTTGGTTCTTGGTTCCGGGTTCCGGGTTCGCTTGTCTCGTGAGAGCATAGCGATAACGAGAGGGTTTTTGGTTCTGAGTTCTCCGGTTCGGACATTTATGGTTTAATTTTAGACTTTAGATTTTGGTCTTTAGAGTTTAGTCTTTTGAAATTGGAAATCCCCCCCGTCCCCTTGTCTCCCCTTTGGTCACTGAGCTTGTCGAAGTGCTCCCTGTACCCTTCTCGTTATCACGAGACAAGCTGTCCCTATTTGCGCCCCTCGTTTCCTTGTCTAAAAGTCCCCCGGTCTCCTACTTTTCCGCTACCACTATCGCCGTTGCGCCCATCATCAGCGGAAAGCCTTCCACTTTTGAGAAGCCGGCATCCAGCAGTAATTTTGAGATTTCCGGGATTGAATAATAATGATTGGCCGAATAAGCCAAATAGTTATAGGCCTCGCGGTTGCCCGAAATCAATCCACCCAGCGGTGCCGTGATAAATTTCTGATAGAAATGGTAAAGGCTGCGGATAACCTTATTTTTGGGTTGACTGGTTTCCACAATCACGAACCGTCCGCCGGGTTTTAACACGCGCAATGCTTCGCTGATGTGAAGTTGTGCATCCGGATTCTCAAAGGTAAGGTTGCGGAAACCAAATGATATCCCGATGGAATCAAAATAGTTGTCCTCAAAAGGCATGTTTCCGGCATCGCCTTGAATCAACTTTACCCTTCCTTCACCAAAAACAGCTACTTTTTCTTTGGCGCGTTCCAGCATGGTGTGGCTGAAATCCAGTCCGTAAAGTTCTGTTGTTTCCGGTGTGTTTTTCGCGATATGCATGGTAAGATCCGCGGTACCGCAACAAAGGTCGAGTACCCGATCAGGCTTGTTTTGCAGTACTTTGGTGGCTGTTTTTCTACGCCAGCCTTCATCCAGATTAAGTGTAAGAATGCGGTTGAGGATATCGTATTTCGGCGGAACTTCCGTAAATATTTTCTGGGTTGGGCGTTGGCCGGATTCGTCTCGGAACATGGGCGATGGATTGGTTTCTTTGTTTTGCATCTCGCTATTTGTCATATAAATATATTTCTCTAACAGGAACCCCAATATCCAGGCCCGGAGGCAAATCTATTGTTTCGAGTTCAAAAGCAATCTTACTATTTAATGGATTCATTTCCATCATCTTATAGGTGTAAGATGTGCAATTTGTCCAATATGGTTTTGCAACTTCATCCCAAACAAGGGTTTTGCGATTTAGCTGAAGAAAAATAAATGGATTTTTTTCTTCGGACTGTAGCTCACACGTCGAAATATCCTTAGGAAGATAATATTTAAAAACATCTGGTACACTGACTGTTAAAGATTTACTAAAATCGCCTTTACTGCTGAAGGACGGCAAAAGTGCGTTAAAATAGGATGTTTTTAACTCAATTTCGATCTCTATGAAGGCGTTATTCTTAAGAATTGCATTGTTAATGCTCAAAGTAAGTCGCTGTGAGGTCGTGTCAATGATTATATCTTTGCTTTTTATTTTTACTCTTTTTACTTTACCTTTGGATATAATGGAGTTCGATGCTTTTATACTTTCCAGCTTTTGACCTTTTCTTAACTCAATGACCGGAAGCAACTCATCTAATTCAGTGGTTGATGAATACGGAATCAGGTAGTTATTACTGTATATAAAATCCAGATCCATTGCTTTTTTAGGCATATTATTGTCAGTTTTTGGATCCCTGGCGACATTCATATCTAGTTCGTACCTGACGTAGATATTGACAGATTCATCCAACTGATTGAGCTGAAATGCTTCAATGGTCCGTTTCTGGTTTTTCATTGTATTACTGTTGGCTTTGTGCTGCAAACTCAATAGTTTTGCCTTCAAAGGTCGGTAACCGGGGTCACCAGGTTGTTGAGCAAACACCTGTATTGTTATAAAT
>JAVEQP010000059.1:0-24012 GCA_034007585.1 Lentimicrobium sp.
CTTGAAGTTATGCCTTCCCAAAAGGTGGACCACATGCGGTTAACCCCTTCGGTATCATTGGTCCATGAATGGGTGTGCATATCGAGCCATTTGCCACCATCAAACCAGTCGGAACCGCGGGTTGGACCGCAAAACTCATCAGAGCTGATCTCCTGGGCCAGAAACCACCAGCCTCCATCGTCAGCAAGATTTTGCAGCCGCTTATAGGAATCAACAGTCAGATTAGCTACCTGAGCAGCGTTTTCGGGATACTTGTCCCCCGGAACGGAATCATAGGGATCAACATCAAGCTTGGTGCAGCCCGATGCAGCTATGATTGAAAAGAACAGAATGGAATAAATTATTTTTTTCATGTCAGTATTTTATTTTTAAAAGCTTGCATTGATACCAAAAGTGAGGGTTCGTGTTTTCGGATATACATTGTATTGATCCACACCATAGGAAATTCCGTCAATGTATGTCTCTGGATCCACACCCGAATATCCGGTTATGGTGAGCAGGTTATTGGCCACAACATAAACCCTGAGCTTGCTCAGCCAATCCACCGTTTTCATGTCAAAACTATATCCCAGCGACAGGTAATCCAGTTTAAGAAAGGAGGCATCTTCCAGGTATATATCGGCAATGGTTGCTCCCGTACTCCGCCCCTTATTGTACCAATCTATTGCTTCAGGAAGTCCGTTTAAGGAAGGCATATTACCGGGGAAGTCAAAAAACATTCTGGTAGCATTGTATACTTTATTGCCAATCATTGACCTCAGGCCGATATCTAAAGACCAGTTTTTATAGAAAGTCAGGGAGTTAGACCACCCCAATTCTACATCAGGGTTTGGAGACCCTGCGAAGAATCGTTTTGCTTCACTCAGTGAAGAAGTATAGCCGCCAGAATTAGATTCATAAATAAATTCTCCATCAATCATGGTTATATATTTAGGAAGATAAAAAGCACCCACTTCCTGACCCAAAGCAACAGCACTTACATAATAACTGTCGCCTACCATACCTCTGCCCGAGATATATCCCTCTTTGCGAATATTATCAGAGGATGTAACGTGTTTGCCCAAATCAGTAAATTCTGATTTATTGTGCGAAGCGGTTAAAGATGACTTCCAGGAGAAATTGGACTTGCTCACCACAAATGCCTGGACAAACAATTCGATACCTTTGTTTGAGATGGTTCCTGAATTGGCAAAGGTACGATCTGAAAGATTTGGTGGCTTAGGTACCTGGTACTGCCCGATTAAATCGGTAGTTTCCTTGCTGTACACTTCCAGTGAACCGCTGATTTTACTGTTGAACATGGCAAAGTCAATTCCAATATTTACTTCCGAGGTCCTTTCCCATTTTAAATCGGGGTTACTATTCCAGGCAGGCTGGAATGAAATGACCTGTTGCCCTGTTTCGGGGTTGATGGCCGGGCCTGCAGCCCTCCAGGCAACCGTGCTTCTGTAACTGTCAAAAGCCTGATTTCCCGAAACACCGTAGCTGGCCCTTAGCTTCAATTGATCGAGCCAAAACACTTCTGACATAAAATCTTCATTTTGCATATTCCAGCCCAAAGCTGCGGTGGGGAACCATCCCCAGCGGTTGTTTTCACCAAATTTGGTTGAACCGTCGCGCCTCAAGGATGCCGAAGCGTAATATTTCGATTCATAATTGTACTGAACGCGTCCAAAGAAACCGATCAGCCTGGACAGGTTTTTATAGGAACCAATATCACCATATTTAATATCAAGTAAAGATCCCAGATTGTAAGGACCAATATAGGGTGATTGAGCATTGGTAGCCTGTGCATGAAAACCATCATTCACATCCTCCTGCCATGAATAACCAATAATAGCATCAAAATTGTGATCATTTATTGATTTAACATAGTTTATGGTACCTTCAAACAAGCGGCTTGTTTCGTTGCTATATCCTCTGCGCCCATATCCATTGTCTGCCGATGCAAACAATCCGGCTGGTCTGAAGTAGTTGGATTCATTGTCGTTTCGGATGTATCCTATGCTGGCACTTCCAACCAACCCTTCAACAATCTCCAGGTCAGCTTTAAGACTTCCCAGATAACCTTTGGCCTGACGGGTATTGGTAACCTCGTTTATGGTTGCCAAGGGATTCTCATAATTAAACTCTCTCTGGGTTTTGTTATACGTTCCATCGGGATTATATACAGGATCAGTTGGATTTCTGCTAATTGCCTGATAGATAATGTCATCTTTGTCCCAGCCATCATAATTTTCGTAGTCGTTGTTTTCAAATGAAGCTCCCAGGCTGCCTGTGAGTGTTAGTTTGTTATTGAGCGCTTTGTGGCTGAGATTGATCTTTGCACTGGTACGTTCTTTTTCAGTACCCTTCATTACGCCCTGCCAGTTGGCATGGGTAATGGATGCATAATAAGTGCTGGTTTCGCTTCCCCCGCTAAAACTAAGGTTGTTGTCGGTGGTTATACCGGTGCGGTAAATTTCATCCTGCCAGTCGGTATTGGCTCCTCCATCTCTGAATATGCTGTCGACAGTCCAATTTGGATTATCTGGCAGAGAAGCCTGAAGTTTTAACGTGGCAAAATCTCTGATTTCATCTGCATTCAACACATCCATTTTTTTAGCCACCCTGTCAAAAGAGGTTTTGCTGTTGATGCTAACCAGAGCACCACCATTTTTGCCCTTGCCACCCCCTTTTTTGGTGGTGATCAGAATAACGCCATTTGACCCCTGTGAACCATAGATGGCTGTGGATGCCGCATCCTTAAGAATATTATAACTCTCAATGTCCTCGGGAGCTATGGTGGTGGGGTCGGCATTGGGGATACCATCAATTACAAACAAAGGCTGGGTGTTGGAATCAAATCCGGAAGATCCCCTGATTTTAACCGCAAAGCCTGCGTTGGGGTCACCTCCTTTTTTGGTAATAACTACCCCGGCAGCCTTTCCCTGCAAACCCTGTATAGGATCGGTTAGGTTTCCCTGGTTAAGCTCAGAAGCTTCCACATGAGAGATGGCACCGGTTCTATCGGTTTTCTTTTGTACGCCATAACCTATAACTACCACAGTTTCCAGTTGAGCCAGATCCTCCCTTAACATAACATCGAGCGTCTGTGCCTGAGTTATTATGAATTCCTTACTTGAATAACCGATATAAGAAAAAATGAGCGTACTTCCTGAAGGAACATCCAGGGCGTAGCTGCCGTTAATATCCGTTACGGTACCTGTAACAGTGCCCTGAACAAGGATGTTTACCCCTATTAGTGTTTCTCCGGTGTTGGCATCTTTAACCACACCTTTAACAGGTAACGTAGCCTGAGCCGAGGCATTGGCTGTGAATGCTATCATCAAAAAGAGCATCAACAGATTCCTGATCACATTGAATTTCTGTTCCATGGATTAAATTTGAGTGTGAAATATTTATTTTGGTTGGTTTTTGGATTTTATCAATAAACCGCAAAAAAAAATTAATAGTTTTTCAAAAATAAATAAAACTACTATAAATCGGCGTAATGTTTCTCTTGCTTTTTGTTGTTAGACCGTACAATGTTAGCAAATTATCAAACACCAAATACCTTTTTACGCTAAATATATCAAAGAAATCCGTTATTTTTTTATGCAATCGTTTGCGGTTTCGATTGCATTATCAAATATTTTTTAATAATTTTATGAAATTCCAATTATTTTAAAGCTGATTTGATGAAAAACACCTATATTTAGACCTATTATATTTACTTTTAACACGTGTTTAACCCATTTCTTAAGCATGAAGTCTAGCCTGATCTCCATAAATGACATTGCCCGGGCCCTTGGAATTTCGCCAAGTACGGTTTCCCGCGCTTTGAAAGATCATCCCGATATAAGCATTGAAACCAAGAAGGTGGTTAAAGCCTATGCCGAACAGGTGAACTACCGCCCCAACGCCCTGGCACTTAGCCTTAAACAGCAACGCAGCCATACGCTTGGACTGATTATTCCTGAAATCGTACATCACTTCTTTTCCTCTATTATTAGTGGTATCGAAGAATTTGCCTATGACCGGGGATACCGGCTTATTATATGCCAATCTAATGAAGATTATAAGCGTGAGGTAATGAATACGCAGGTTTTGTTTGATAACCGGGTGGATGGTATGCTTATTTCCATGAGCAAAACTACCCACAATCACGGTCATTTTAAAGATCTTATCGACTATGGAATACCTTTGGTATTTATTGATCGGGTTAGCCATGAAGTAGAAACAGATCGGGTGGTAACTGCAGATTATGACGGTGCACTCCTGGCTACCACACATCTTTTAGAGCAGGGCCGTAGAAGAATACTTCATCTCGCCTCCCCTGAGCACCTGATTGTAGGAGAATTGCGTAAAAAAGGCTACCATCAGGCTTTGGCAAACTTTAATATTCCTCCCGATGAAGCGCTCATCCTTCCCTGCGACACCCGACAGGAGGTGCTCAACCTGAAAGACAGAATTAAAAGCCTGGCGCCTCACATTGATGGACTGTTTGCCGTAAATGATTTCACCGCCATTGCTGCCATGCAGGTTTTGCAGGAAGCAGGTTATAAAATACCGGATAACATTGCCGTAGTGGGCTTTGGTAATGATCCCATCGCCAGCATTGCCTGCCCTGCACTTACCACCATTGAACAGAATGGATTTGAAATGGGAAGCCAGGCCGTGGAAATCCTCATCAGAAGAATAGAAAACCCGGGCACTTTTATAGATTTCCAGACCAGGGTAGTGCCTGTCTTTCTTAAAAAAAGAGCATCAGGTTAAACCAGTGCCTACCTTTTCAAATATCCCGATATTTGTGCTTAAAGATAAGCAACTGCATTTACCAACAACACCAGAAAGCATCAAGAATGCTCTTATACCGGGCAGAAATCAGCATATTCAAAATGCGGATTCCCCCAAAACACCTGGCGTTTGATAAGTCAATCGGGGCGAATGATAATTCCCTCTTTTTCCCAACCTGATAATATATGATATTTGCACCATAAACCTGTTCTCATTTTTGAGCAACATTTTGGCATCCCGGCTATGTTGAAGGTTTATTCCCACCTTTATAAATTGTGTCGTATAAAAACCTGCATATCCCGGCAGGTTTTTTTTATTAAAAAAAGCGGCATCCGAATAAATGCCGCTTTTTGATTTGTACGATATATTTTAGGATTCTTTATTGGGAATATCCAGGCCATACCCTTGTTTACGGTCAACTCTTTTAAGTACCACGCTAAGAATAATAGCCAAAACACCAAATGCGGCAAAAATAAGCTCGGGCACAAGATAGTTGTACTTTACAGCTTCTCCGGCAGCAATTTTCGCTGATACCCCGGGGTTTGATGCAGAAAGAGCCCATCCAATCAGAATTGGTACCAATAACAATCCTATGTTTTGAATATAAAATATTAATCCATAAGCTGACCCTAAGAATCTGTTTTCAACAATTTTAGGAACTGATGGCCACATGGAGGCAGGAACAAGAGAAAAGGCAACGCCCAAAATTACGATTGTTGCTATAGCCACCACAGGAGTGAATGATGCTTCTGGAACCAATGCAAAAATTAGATGCGAAATAGTCAATAATATTGCTCCATACAGCATCATGGTAGCGCCCTTCCCTTTAAAGTCTAAGAATGCCCCGATAAATGGAGTAAGAACCATGGCTCCGATAGGGAAGTATGAAACGTATTTTGATGCAATTGCGGGATCAACGCTTAACTTTGAAGCAAGCATATCCGTTGCAAATTTCTGGAAAGGGAAGATTGCAGAATAGAACAAAACGCATAGTCCTGCAATAGCTAAAAATCCGGGATTGGTTAGAATTTTTTTAATATCTGAGATTCTGAACTGATCTTCAGGATCTACATTTAAACCTTCTCCGGTTTGCTTGTCAAGAGCTTTATCCATAAAGGTATAGATAAAGAAGGTGATAAAACCAATTAAAAGGAATAAAACTCCAAAGAACAGAGAGTTTGAAACTCCACCACTTTTTGCAAATATGGGTGAAAGCTGGAAAACTGCAAAAACGCCTAATCTGGCAAGTGCCATTTCAAGACCCATTGCAAGGGCCAATTCTTTTCCTCTAAACCATTTTACAATAGTTTTAGAAACAGTGATACCCGCCATTTCAACACCTACGCCAAATATTGCAAACCCGAAGAAAGCCAGTTTAGCAGAAGCAGGAATGCCAATAATAAAGGAACTTAAAAAGTTTTCAATACCTGTGCCAATAAAGCCCGGAGTTAAAGCAAACCATTTTAGGGTACCACCTATAAGCATGAGAGCACCTGATAATATCAGCGTAAATCTGATGCCCATTTTATCAAGAATAATTCCGGATAAAATCAGAAATCCTGCGAATACATTTAGGAAGAATTCAGATCCTCCGAGCATACCAAATGTCTCGTTAGACCATAAATAGGGTGCTTGTTCCAATTGAGTTTTTAATGGGGCAACTACATCCACAAAGAAGTAGGCAAAAAACATGGTTGACGAGATCAATAACAAGGCGATCCATCTTGCTGTTTTTGACTCACTAAGCAAAGTCACAACTTTTTCTTTCATACAAGGTTTAATTAAAAGTTTAAGAAATAATTCAGTTAGTTCTATTTATTATGCACTATTGACCATGTTTAATTGCCCTATTAAAAGGCGGTCAAATGTAATTAATTTTTTTAAAGAGCAACTTATTGTTAATATTTTATTTCAATGAACAAGGCGATTATAGCGTAACACTCATGCTTTTCCAACTGTACTTATGTATATTTTGTATTTTTGCAGTCGAAAAACACCCAGGGTAACCGTTTATCCTCCAATAAAAAAACTAAAATGAGAAAAATCATAGTTCTTATTACTATAATGTTGTTGGGTACTCTTTCAACAGAGGCTCAACACCAAACAACTGATAAAATAGCAACTCCAGGCAAGCTGCCAAAAAATATTATCCTTATGATTGGAGATGGTATGGGTTTGTCAGAAGTTTATGCGGCCTATACTGCCAGTAATCAGCAACTGAATATTACGCAGTGTGATCATGTTGCGCTGGTTACTACCTTTTCTGACGACAACTACATCACCGATTCAGGTGCATCAGGAACCGCCCTTGCCTGTGGACAAAAAACAACCAACGGCAGTATTGGCATGTTACCCAACGGAGAACCTACGATAAGTATTCTGAAACTGGCCGAAAATAAAGGTCTATCTACAGGTATGGTTACCTCCTGCGACATTACCCATGCTACCCCGGCTGCTTTTATGGCCTCAGTTAAAAGCCGGAAACAACGCTATGACATTGCTCAGCAGTTTCTGGAAACGGATATTGATGTTTTTATTGGGGGTGGGCTCGATAATTTCAACAAAAGACCTGACAGTCTGAACCTTGTCGACAGTCTGTATGCCCGCGGATACGAGCTAATTACCAGCCTCAATGACCTTAAAACCACTCAAAGCCGGAAAATTGCCGGATTGTTGTATCCCGCACATCCACCCAAAATGTCAGAAGGCCGGGGGGAAATGTTGCCGCTTTCCGTGGAAAAGGCAATAAATGTGCTGGCTGATAATAAAGAAGGATTCTTCATGATGGTGGAAGGGTCACAAATAGACTGGGGAGGACATGACAATGACATTGACTATATCCTTGCTGAAACCCTTGATTTTGACAAAGCCGTAAAAATTGCCCTTGATTTTGCCCGGACCAATGGCGAAACGCTGGTGGTAATTACTGCCGACCACGAAACAGGTGGCCTGTCGAACCTGGAAGGAAATTTTGAAGAAGGCACTGCCGGTGGTAAATTTACCACGACTGATCATTCAGCCGTTCCCGTTCCATTGTTTGCAACCGGACCGGGAGCCGCTGAATTTCGTGGGTTCATTGACAATACCGACGTTTTTAAAATCATGAAAAGACTACTTGAACTTTAACAGACCAAATACGATGATAATAGTAACCGGAGCAGCAGGATTTATAGGAAGTGTGTTGATTTCAACACTTATTGGTAAAGGGTTCGATCGCATAGTGGCGGTAGATGATTTCGGCAAAAAAGAGAAAGCAGGGAACTACGCGAATAAACGAATTACCACTTTCGTGGAAAGAACTGATTTCTTCAACTGGTTTAAAGAAAATCATAAGAATGTTGATTTTGTTTTTCACATAGGTGCCCGCACCGATACCACTGAATTCAACAAGCAGGTATTTGATGAGCTCAATGTGAATTACTCCAAACAGGTTTGGCAACTTTGCAGCACCCATAAAATACCCCTGGTATATGCTTCATCGGCTGCAACATACGGGTTGGGCGAACAGGGTTACACCGATGATCATCGCATTGTGGATCAGCTTGAGCCACTCAATCCTTATGGTCGTTCAAAAAATGATTTTGATCGCTGGGCTTTAGCTCAAACCACCACTCCGCCCTTTTGGGCAGGGATGAAGTTTTTTAACGTGTATGGCCCGAACGAATACCACAAAGGCCGGATGGCTTCTGTGATTTTTCATGCTTACCATCAAATGAAAAACAATGGGGAGGTAAAATTATTCCGGTCACATCATCCCGATTTTAAGGATGGCATGCAGCTCAGGGACTTTGTGTATGTTAAAGATGTAGCTGATGTTCTGATTTTTATGATGGAAAAACGGCCGGAACCGGGATTGTATAATCTGGGTACCGGTAAGGCACGCAGCTTTCTACATCTGGCCAAAGCCACTTTCAAGGCGGCGTATATTCCCGAAAAAATAGTGTTTGTAGATACACCGGCAGATATCCGGGACAAGTATCAGTACTTTACAGAAGCCAATATGGAAAAGCTCCGGAAGGCTGGATATCTTAATCCATTTACTTCACTGGAAGATGGAGTGAGTGATTATGTAAAAAACTATCTTACAAACCACAACTACCTGTAAATCACAATTCCTCTTTTAGAGAAAGCAGGAACGTACGCAGATTTTCAAGAGTCTTGATAATTTCAAAATCAGGATTGGCTTCCGTAATTTTCTTTTCGCTCAAATAATCGCGGGCACCCTGCAAGGTGAAGCCCCTTTCTTTTACCAGATGATAAATCAGGTTAAAATTATCTACGTCTTTGGGCGTGAAAAAGCGGGTTCCTTTTTTGTTACGATAGGGTTTAATGATGCTGAATTCCTTTTCCCAGTATCGGATAAGGGAAATATTCACCTCAAACATTGCGGCAACCTCACCTATCCGGTAATAGACTTTTTGGACTTCCTTTTTACTGCCGGGCATTATAACAAATGCTAATCCAGTGTTTGGGAAGGACGCTGCGAATTCTCAATCATAAGTGCATATTCTTCAGGAGACAGATCGTTGAAGAAAAAGTTGATCGGGTCAATGGGCTTCCTGTTTTTATGAACTTCATAATGCAAATGAGGTGCAGTGGACTTGCCGGTATTGCCAACATGACCGATAACCTGGCCACGTTTTACGCGATCCCCCCTCTTAACATCCATTTTCGACATGTGAGCGTACAGGGTGGTATATCCAAAACCGTGCTCAATTTCGATACAATTGCCATAACCGGTGGTAGATCGCTCCACTTTAACTACTACACCGTCACCGGTAGAATAAATATCAGTACCTACGGTAGCGGTAAAATCAATGCCTTCATGAAATTTCATTACTTTGTAAAAGGGGTCAGTACGGTAACCGAAATGTGAACCAATACGTTTGAGATCTTTATTGGATACAGGCTGAATAGCGGGTATAGAAGCCACCATCTCCTCCTTGCGCCTGGCCAGTTCATATACTTCGTCAAATGACTTCGACTGAACATACAACTGACTGGTAATCAAATCCAGTTTTTGCGCAGCGTTTTTGATAATTTCACTGTTTTTATATCCTTCGAGTTTTGAATATTTGTCCACACCACCGAAACCTGCCTTACGAACCGCTGAAGGAATAGGTTCCGACTCGAAAATTATGCGATAAATGTTATCATCCCGATCCTGCAGATCATTCACCACCGCCTGCACCTGTCCCAATCGATCATTGAGAATAGAATATTGAAGCTGGTATTGCTCAATCTCGCGTTTAAGCATGCGCTCTTTTGGCGATTCCATGAAATTATAGGCTGCAAGCAAAACAACAGCAGAAAATACCATACCGGTAGCCATTACCGAAAAGAATCTCCATACTCTTTGTTTGAAGGAGATTTTGACTTTCTCAATTTTCAACGAATTGGTGTTGAAATGATACCTGACTTTTGCCATGAAATACAAATATTATTTGCGGCCGGAAGGCCTCTTTTTTTTCCCGTGGTGGCAAAATTAATATTTTGAATTAGATTTGCAAGCCTTTAGCACATTAAATTTTCACATTTTTTTTTCAAAAACCGGACTAACCCTTTTAATATGAACGCTCAGCAGGTAAGACAAACCTTTTTAAACTTCTTCCAATCTAAACAGCATCACGTGGTAGCATCGGCTCCAATGGTGATTAAGAATGATCCGACGCTGATGTTTACCAACGCCGGCATGAATCAGTTTAAAGATATTTTCCTGGGAAATTCTCCTGTAAAATATCCGCGTATTGCCAATTCACAAAAGTGTTTGAGGGTTTCGGGCAAGCACAACGATCTGGAAGAAGTGGGTCACGACACTTATCACCACACCATGTTTGAAATGCTGGGCAACTGGTCGTTTGGCGATTATTTCAAAAAGGAGGCTATAGCCTGGGGCTGGGAATTGCTCACAGAAGTCTATAAAATTGAAAAAGACCGGTTATACGTCACCGTTTTTGGCGGAGATGCCGAAGACGGGCTGGCCCCGGATACTGACGCCTATAATTTCTGGAAATCGTGGGTAAATGAAGAGTGCATACTGCAGGGTGATAAAAAAGACAACTTCTGGGAAATGGGCGATACCGGTCCGTGTGGTCCCTGCTCCGAAATACATATTGACCTGCGCGATGAAGCTGACCGAAAATTGATTCCGGGTTCAGCGCTTGTGAATGCAGGCCATCCGCTGGTAATTGAAGTCTGGAACCTGGTATTCATGGAATTTAACCGCCTGGCCAATGGTAAACTGCAACCCTTGCCTGCCCGGCATGTGGATACCGGTATGGGATTCGAACGTTTATGCATGGCGCTTCAACACAAAAAATCGAACTACGATACCGATGTTTTTCAACCCATCATCAAAACAATTGCCAATATAAGCAACATCAGCTATGGGGCTTCCACCGAGGGTGATGTAGCCATGCGGGTAATTGCGGATCACCTTAGGGCCATCGCATTTGCAATAGCTGACGGGCAATTGCCCTCAAACAACAAGGCGGGTTATGTAATCCGCCGCATCTTACGTAGGGCGGTCCGCTATGGATATACCTTCCTCCACCTTAATGAACCTTTTATACATAAGCTTGTGCCTGTGCTGGTGGATGAAATGGGTGATTACTTCACTGAGTTGAAAGCCCAACAGTCACTCATCGAAAAAGTAATTGCCGAAGAAGAGTCCGGCTTCCTGCGCACACTGGCAAACGGTATACATAAATTTAATCAATACCTTGAGAACCATCCTGATGCAACAGAAATTGAAGGCAACTTCGCTTTTGAGTTGTACGATACCTATGGCTTTCCTATTGATTTAACTGCTTTGATGGCCCGCGAACATCAAAAAACGGTGAATATGACCGGCTTTAATCAGGGACTGGAAGCTCAGAAAGCCCGCTCGCGCAAAGACGCTACCATAGAACTGGACGACTGGGTGGTGGTAATTGCCGGTATGCCGGAGAAGTTTGTGGGTTATGACACCCTCAACACTAAAACGTCCATCACCCGGTACAGGCAGGTGAACAGCAAAGGCAAAACTCTGTATCAGATCGTTCTGTCCGAAACGCCCTTTTATGCTGAATCGGGAGGACAGGTTGGAGACAAAGGAATGTTAAAATCCGAAGGTGAAGCCATTGAAGTACTGGATACCCTAAAAGAAAACAACCTCATCATACACCTGACTGCTAAGCTGCCCGCCAATCTGAATGCTGATGTACAGGCAGAAGTTTCTGCTGCATCGCGGCAACGCACCGCCAACAACCACTCTGCCACCCATCTGCTACATCATGCACTGAGGCAAACATTGGGTAATCATGTGGAACAGAAAGGGTCCTATGTTCATCCCGATTATCTCCGATTCGATTTTTCTCATTTTCAGAAACTTAGCGAGGAAGAACTTTCACAGATTGAAAATCAGGTAAATGTCCTCATCCGGGAAAACAACCTTCTGGATGAACATCGTGAAACACCTGTGGATGAAGCCCTGAAACAGGGAGCCCTCGCTCTTTTCGGCGAAAAATATGGCGATTCGGTAAGGACCATCCGCTTTGGACCGTCCATCGAACTGTGTGGAGGTACCCATGTGCAAGCCACCGGACAGATTGGTTGCTTTAAAATCGTATCGGAATCTGCCATAGCTGCCGGAGTCAGGCGCATTGAAGCCATCACCGCCGACCGGGCCGAGCAATACTTTAACGATCAGTTGAATGTGCTTGGGCAGATAAAAGAGATGGTTAAGAATCCTGCAGACGTGTTGAGGGGAGTCAAAAATATTCTTGAAGAAAATCAAAAGCTTAAACAACAAACAGAACAACTGCTCAATGAAAAAATAGAAAATGTATCACAGCAACTGATGCAGGAAGCCATTCAAAAAGAAGGCTACCGACTGGTGGCTTCCCTGGTACATATGGAACCTGATGCAGCAAAAAATCTTGCTTTTAAGATTAAAAATGCAGGCATCGATTTTTTAATCGTACTGGCCTCATTACATGAAGGAAAACCGGGTATTGTGGTTGCCCTTTCTGACGAATTGGCTCAAAAAGGGAAATACAATGCAGCCGTTTTAATTAAAACGCTGGCGCGTGAAATCAAAGGCGGAGGCGGTGGTCAGCCCCACATTGCCACTGCAGGCGGAAGTTTTGTTGAAGGTTTGGAGCAGGTAATTCAAATAGCGAAAAATGGTACCTTTTAATCAAATTGCCTTAGCACATTCATATTAAGATAAATATCATTTATAATCACAATCATTTAAATGGAGGCAAAAACATTTTGCCTCCATTACTGTTTATCGGTAAACAGTACAACACTAAACAAGAAAATGCATACCGCCACGTCTCAACCCATGGTTAAATACTCTATCAAAGATTTGGAGAAGTTAACGGGAATTAAAGCCCACACCATACGTATCTGGGAAAAACGTTACGGACTGATATCTCCCGAACGCACTACAACCAATATAAGATTCTACTCCGACCACGACCTCAGAAAGTTGTTGAACGTATCTATCCTCAATAGAAATGGACTTAAAATATCCAATATTGTTACTATGGATACGGATGAAATTCATGAACGCATCATTGACATTTCAGAAGCTGCCTACGATAGCAGCAATCAGATTGAACACCTCATTCTGGCCATGATCGATTTTGATGAATTGCGCTTTGAAAAAATACTGGCATCTACCATTATTAAAATGGGATTCGATGAAACGGTCACCAAAGTGTTGTACCCATTTTTTGATAAAGTTGGCGTCCTCTGGCAGATTGGAACTATTTATCCTGCCCAGGAACATTTTGTTTCCTACCTCATCAGACAAAAACTAAGCATAGCCATTGACGGACAATCTCTACAGACCAAAAACGAAGCAAAAACTTTTCTCATGTGGCTTCCCTCCAATGAATGGCATGAACTGGGACTCCTATTCTATAATTACATTATTCGAAAAAACGGATTTAAGGTTATCTATCTTGGCCAATCTGTTCCTTTTGAAGATATTCATG
This sequence comes from Lentimicrobium sp., assembly GCA_034007585.1. Classification (GTDB taxonomy): domain Bacteria; phylum Bacteroidota; class Bacteroidia; order Bacteroidales; family Lentimicrobiaceae; genus Lentimicrobium. The sequence goes on from JAVEQP010000059.1 coordinate 13,767, forward strand.
CCGTAATCCAAAAACAGAGCATAGATTGCTTCTTTACTTCCGTTACTACTCCCCTGCCTCAAAAGAAATATGAGGAATTTGTGGAACAAATTGCACATTCATTCCCCAATAAGACGATATTTATTTCAGGTTATCAGGTTTTGGAGAGCGAAATGGATTATCCGGCCAATGTTTCTGTGATTAAAAAACTTGATGATTTCTTACCCATTATAGATAAACTTAAACAAAGCTTATAAACATAATTATTTGATATTCAAGAACTAAAAATGCTTATTAAAATATTTAAATAAGGCATGCGTTCTTTCTGATATTATTTTGTACCAAAATGGTTCACTTTTTGTTTCTGTAAATTAGATTAATGTTGATATAATTCATTAATTATTAACCTGTTGAAAATTAAACATAAGATAAAAAGGCAAATTTTCCCAATTTAGGACAGTGATTGTCCCAATTTGGGAACATTGGCAGTAAACTTTTTGTTTAACAATTAAGGTTGGTTTTTTTAACAAAATTTAAGTTTATCCATTTGAGCTATATCAAATTAATTATCAATACTTTAAATCATATTTTCTCGGTTCCTGATTTCATTTCTTGATAAATTATATTTTTTCTTATGCAAATGTTTAATTTTGCATTGTTTTTGTTAAACACTTTAGAACAATTACAAATTATTAAAGCCTGTAACCATGACCGCAATAGAATTCAGCCACAAGCTCATTAGTCTTCATGACAATCTTTCCTATTTTGCCAACACCTTAACCAATAACCGGGAGGAGGCCAAGGACCTGATTCAGGACACTTATCTGAAAGCCTTAACCCACAAGGATAAATTTGCGGAGGACACCAATCTTAAAGCCTGGACCTACACGATAATGAAAAATACTTTTATCAACAATTATCGCCGCAACCAGAAGGCAAACACCATTGTAGATAACACTGAAGACCTATATTACCTTAATATTCCAAGAAAATCAGATTTCGTTTCCCCTGAATCAGCCATAAATACCAAAGAGATTAGAGCAGGTATTGCCAGGCTGGAGGTTGACCAGCGTACCCCCTTCGAAATGCATACTGAAGGTTTTAAGTACAAGGAAATTGCTGAGCACCTCAACCTTTCCATTGGTACGGTTAAAAGCAGAATTTTCTTTACACGTAAAAAATTAATGGAATCACTTAAAGATTTCCAGAGCTAAATCTGAGTTTTTTATTTTATAAAAAGTCTATTCCTATCCGAATGGACTTTTTTTTTATGACTCTAAGGATTCATGGGGTATTGTGAAAAAGAAGGTAGAGCCCTTTCCCGGAATAGACTCTGCCCACATCTCTCCACCCATAAATTCTATAAATTTTTTAGACAGGGTAAGACCGAGTCCAACGCCACCATATTGCCGGGTCTGGCTTTCATCGTGTTGCCTGAAGCGTTGAAACAATATATCGAGTTTTTCCTGAGGGAAGCCAATACCACTATCGCGAACGAAGAATCGGAGCTTCTGGTCCTTAAAATCATAGCCCGTTTCTATGCTTCCCTCGTTGGTATATTTTAGTGCATTTTCAATCAGATTGGTCAGGGTTTGTCTGAGTTTACGTTCATCAGTAATCAATGTAAACTGCCTGTCTTTATTGGCAAGATTCAGACGGATGGCAATATGCTCTTTATTTAATGTACCTTTTTCCATATTGAAAAAAGTGACCAGACCGGTCAGCAGCTCATTCACCTGCACCGGCTCTTTCTGCAGACTGACCATTCCCGATTCTAATTGAGCGATGTCAAATATTTCGTCTATCAGATCGAGTAACCGATTGCTATTGGTATGAATGATATCATAAAACTCCTGTTTATCGGTTTCACTGATAGAATCGTCCTGCAGAAGAGATGAAAAGCCCATAATGGCATTCAGCGGTGTCCGTATTTCATGGGACATGTTGGCCAGAAAAGCCGTTTTTAAACGATCTGATTCTTCAGCCTGATCTCTTGCCAGTTTTAGTTCATCTTTGGTTATATGAAGAGAAACATTTTCGTTCATTAATCTTATGGTCTTAGCGCCCAAAAACTGTATCTGCCTGCGGTACTGCCAAAATTTCATAATCAGGATGATTATGAACAAAAGGCCCAGACATAAAAAAATAATTTGCAGATTATTCATAGGGTAATGACCTAAAAAGGAGCTAAACTTTAAGTCAGTCAAAAATAGTTCATTTTAGGCTATTTTCATCAAGAAGCTAAATATATTTTAGGGTTTCAATGTATGAATACCTATCGGCCAGGCTTGCATTATGAGTTGTTCCAGACGTTCAAAATGCTGCGGAAAAGCAACAAAATCTATCTCATTGGCATCAACTATAAGAATTCGCATATCGCTTTGCTGACGGATATATTCAAAATAGCCCTGCTGAATTTTTTCAAGATACCGAGCTTCAATATCCTGTTCATAAGGACGACCGCGAAGCTTAATATTATTTTTTAATCGATCAATATTCAGATAGAGATAAACCAGAAGATCGGGTTTAGGCAATGACAGATTTATAATACTAAACAACCTGGAATATAGGGCATACTCATCATCAGCCAGCGTTTTGCGGGCAAAAATCAACGACTTATTGATAAAGTAATCTGAGATGGTAACCGGTTTAAACAAATCGCTTAAGGCCATTTCGCTTTTCATTTGTTGAAAGCGGCTGGCCAGAAAGGAAAGTTCGAGTGGAAATGCATATTTCTCAGGGTTGCGGTAAAACTTAGGCAAAAAGTCATTGTCCTCAAACTGTTCCAGAATCAGGCGGGTTTGATGTCGGGCAGCCAGCCTGGTGGCCAGGGAAGTTTTCCCGGCTCCTATGGTTCCTTCAATGGCTATAAAATTGTAGTTCATGCTTACAGAATAAGTCCAGGTATTTAAATCAGAATTATGCCATTAGAGAAAGTTTAGCAGTATCAGATTGACTTGCTGCATTATACGCTGCCATTCTTTTTACGTTAAGATGATCATCACATACTTGTAAAAGAGCAGTAATGCTCTGGTTAAAACCGGGATGCACGAAGCCGGAAGCAATTTCATTCAGCGGTTCAAGCACAAATCGTCTTAACTGCATGCGGGGATGCGGAAGTATCAGTGATGATGTATCCAGGATAATATGATTAAAGAAAATAATATCGATATCAATAGTACGTGCCGCATATTGTTCGTCGCCCCGATGTCTTCCAAGGCATCTTTCAATTTTCAGGGTTTGTCTGATGAGTGTGGCGGGTGAATGGGTTGTTGACAACAAAACCGCCTGATTGAGATACAATGGCTCATCAGCGGCATTTCCCCAGGCTTCAGTTTCAAAAACGCCCGAAGCCTGAACGATATCGCCCGCCATATGTGACAATGCTTCCCTTGCCAGGTATAAATACTCCTGACGATTGCCAAGATTGCTGCCCAACAATAAATAGACTTCATTTTTCATTACCGGCAAAAATAGCAAGCTTTAGTCAGAAAAAGATCAATTTTCACGAGGAAGCCAAATTCTTTTTCATAAGCTTTATAAAAATTATATCTAAAAAACCCTACCTTTGAAACCCATTCCGCCAGGAAAACGGAATTGGTTTAAAGTATGTACATCTAAATCAGCACCTATGAAACAATTTTTTAAATTCATGCTTGCCTCTATGGCTGGGTTTATTCTCACCATTATCATCATTTCATTTATAGGATTTGTGATGATTGCTTCCCTTGTGGCCGTTACCAAAAGTGAGGAAGTGAGTATAAAACCCAATACGGTATTGATGGTTAATTTTGCGGATGCAGTTCCTGAACGGACCCCTACCGGACTATTTTCTTTCAGCAGTACCGGTATGCTAAAAGCCGCCAATACCCCGGGATTACTGGAAACCATTGATTTATTGGAACGCGCCTCTACTGACGAAAACATTAGCGGCATTTACATGGACATGAGTAATGTAAACTCAGGTATGGCCACCCTGGAAGAAATAAGAGAAGCTTTACTAAAATTTAAGGAATCAGGAAAGTTCATCATAGCGTATGGCGAAGTTTTTTCTCAAAAAGCCTATTACCTGGCTTCAGTCGCCGACCAGATTGTGGTCAACCCGCAGGGAACCATTGATTTCAGAGGTATTAACGGTGAGGTGATGTTTCTTAAAGGTCTCATCGACAAGCTGGACATCAACGCTCAGGTTATTCGACACGGGAAATTTAAGAGTGCCATCGAACCCTTAATCAGTGACCGGATGAGCGAAGCCAATAAGGAACAAACGCTCACTTACATTCAGAGCATTTGGGACCACATGGTCAATGGTATTGCATTGCAGCGAAAAATCGACAATTCATCCCTACAACTATTTGCTGACTCATTGTATATTCAAAATGCAAATGATGCCGTAAGATATGGGCTGGCCGATACCGCTTTATTTAAAGATCAGTTGATTGATATGATGCGCACAAAACTGGGGCTGGAAGACAAAAAGGAGGTTGAGGTGTTAAAACTCAACCGATATAAGGAAGCTGCCTCAAAAAAATACAAACGCACGGGTGAGAAAGTGGCCATAATTTATGCCACCGGAGAAATAAACGGAGGTGAGGGCGATGAGATGAGCATCGGATCAGAGCGAATTTCAAGAGCCATAAGAAAGGCAAGAAATGACAGTACCATTAAGGCCATTGTCTTCCGGATAAATTCTCCGGGAGGGAGTGCACTTGCCTCAGATGTGATACTGCGTGAAATTGAGCTTGCGCACCGGGTAAAACCGGTTGTGGTGTCAATGGGTGATTATGCTGCTTCCGGTGGATATTATATTGCCTGCGCCGCAGACACCATTCTTGCCAATCCAACCACACTGACCGGTTCTATTGGTGTGTTTGGTGTAATACCCGATATGAGTAAGTTTTTTGACCAAAAACTCGGCATTACCTTTGACCGCGTAAAAACCAATGAACATGCTGATTATATGACCGTTACCCGGCCACTTACCGACTATGAGAAAATGGTTATCACCCGGGATGTGGAACGCATCTACGATACCTTCATCACCCATGTTTCCCTTGGACGTAATATATCCAAAGCAAGGGTTGACAGTATCGGACAAGGCAGAGTCTGGAGTGGTACCGATGGGATTGGAATAGGACTGGTTGACGAACTTGGTGGATTGAAAAAGGCCATAGCCATTGCTGCCGGCAAAGCGCAAATTTCAGATTACCGTGTGATTTCACTTCCCGAACAGCTTGACCCCTTTACCCAGATAATAAATGAACTACAGGGTAAACCGGGAGCTGATAAGCTAAAGAAGGAACTTGGAATACTCTATCCCTATCTGATGCAACTTCAATCCTTTGCGAAGATGGAAGGCGTTCAGGCCAGGCTACCTTTTATGATGAATATCAACTAAGAGCGGAAACAAACCGACTTACAGCAAGAGACCTGAGGTTTTAAAACGGCCTCAGGTTTTTTCGTCTAAGGTCGAATAGTGCCGAGTCAGACTGACCTCCATTATACCCATAAAGAGCCAGCTCCCAGTCTCCGTACATGGCATTGGGAAGCACGATAAAACGGGTGCCAAAATCATCTTTATTGTCATCTACAGCCAGTAACCTTTTCTCTGCAGATTTCCCTTCAAAGGTTTCGGCAAAATCGTTCAGGTTATCTCCGAAATACAAAGAAATGTGGTACTTTTTCAGCAGATCAAGTCGCCGGCTTTCCTTGCTGGCTTCAGCCGTGCGCATTATCACATGCTCCCCGTCAGCGAGTGGGAAACCTGTTTCCTTAAGATTTTTGATTGTAACCTCTTTCAAAGCTTCTTTGCGGTTGGTAACATAATAAATACTTACTCCGTTTTTACGGGCATAGTTCAAAAAATCTATAGCCCCGGGGAGTGGTTCTGCCTTTGCAAGCTCACACCACTCATTCCAGTATTTAGGATAGGATGTACTTTCGAGAATGGATTTAGCCTGAAATGGACTATTGTCAAGCACAGTTTCATCAATGTCAAGCACGATGATACGATGTTTTTCAATACCAGCATTGGCAAGGTCCTTATCAAGCATTAGCCTGCCAATGTTAAACGCCTGATAACACAAGGCACGATATTCAGCGGCCGTCTGATGGTATAGGGTGGCCAGCACCATATGTTCATTACGCAACTTCTGTTGCAAAAGTGTATCGGTTACAAAAATGGTATCCCGGTTAGTGAGAATGGTATTTTCTTCTGTTTGTCTTTTACAGGCTGAAGTTGAAAGCAGCATCAATCCTATGAGGCAAAGCGTATATTTTTTCATGCCATTAAAATAAAAAAAGCCGGGAAAAATTTCCCGGCTCAAAATTAACCATTCGCAGTGAGATAAATAAATTATTTGATTGAAAAATCCATATCCTGCATTCTGCGATAGCTGTAATACCTCCATTTGGCATTTTCCTCCGCTGCATCAAACAATACTTTAGCTTCGGCGGGGAAGGCTTTTTTCAATGAAGTGTAGCGCACTTCGCTTCCAAGGAATGTCTGGAATTTAGCAAAGTCAGGCTCTTTGGAGTCTAGTTGGAATGGGTTTTTCCCTTCGGCTTCAAGCAGCGGATTAAACCGGAACAATGACCAGTAGCCGGCAGCCACTGCATCGGCCTGTTGTTGCTGGGCAAATCCCATCCCTGCCCTGATACCGTGATTGATACAGGGTGAATAGGCAATGATAAGTGAAGGTCCGGGATAGGCTTCGGCTTCGCGCAAAGCTTTGAGATACTGGGTTTGGTTGGCACCCATAGCTACCTGGGCTACATATACGTAACCATAAGACATGGCCATCATACCCAGGTCTTTTTTCCGGATTTTCTTTCCTGAAGCAGCAAATTTAGCTACTGCCCCAATCGGGGTTGCTTTAGAAGCCTGTCCACCGGTGTTTGAATACACCTCAGTATCAAGCACTAAGATATTCACATCTTCACCTGAAGCAATCACATGGTCAAGTCCGCCATAGCCGATGTCATATGCCCAGCCGTCGCCACCAAACATCCAGATAGATTTTTTAACGAAATATTGTTTCAAACCCAACAGTTCTTCCGTAATTTCGGTCTTCTCATTTTCGAGCAAGGGAAGTACCCGGTTGGTTGCTTCAATGGAACCGGCGGCATTATCTTTCTGATCAATCCATTGCTGACAAGCCGCTTTCAAGCCATCGGAATATCCATTGGCCATTATCAATTGCATACGTTCAGCTATACGACTACGCAATTTTGACACCGCAGTAGCCATTCCAAAACCATATTCGGCATTGTCTTCGAACAGTGAATTGGCCCAGGCCGGACCTTTACCTTCGGCATCCGTGGTGTATGGAGTGGATGGTGCTGATCCTCCATAAATGGAAGAACAGCCGGTAGCATTGGCCACCATCATGCGGTCACCATAAAGTTGGGTAACAAGCTTAATGTAAGGCGTTTCACCACATCCCGCGCAAGCGCCAGAAAATTCAAACAGCGGTTGTGCAAACTGACTGTTTTTTACGTTTTGTTCTTTGGGCGCAAGGGTATCTTTATAGGTAACATTCTTCGAAATAATGTCCCATAAATTATCCTGTTCCATTTGCGATTCCAATGATTCCATGACAAGTGACTTGATTTTGGAAGGGCAAACATCTACACAATTGTTACAACCTGTACAATCGAGCGGGCTGAGTTGTATCCTGTACTGCAGGCCTGCAAAGGTTTTTGGAATGGCTTTGAGCGTAGGGGTCCCTTCGGGAAGCACCTGCATTTCTTCCTCACTTATCAGGAAAGGACGAATACAAGCGTGAGGGCAAACATAGGCACATTGATTACACTGAATGCAGTTCTCAGGAATCCATTCCGGAACATTCACTGCGATGCCGCGCTTTTCATAAGCGGTAGTACCGGCAGGAAAAGTCCCGTCTTCGCGGCCTGCAAAAGCACTTACCGGCAGCAGATCGCCTTTCATGGAATTGATGGGTTCCATAATGTTACGGATGAATTCCGGCACATCACTTTCATCTTTTTGTTCAACCAATTTAATCTTCTTCCAGGCTTCAGGGATGCTCACTTTTTGCACCTCCTGTCCCTTGTCAATGGCCGCATGATTCATACGCACCACTTCCTCACCCTTACGTCCAAAGTCTTTAATAATGGCCTTCTTCATGTAATCAATGGCCATTTGATTGGGTATGATTTCAGCAATATAGAAGAATGCGGCCTGCATTATGGTGTTTGTACGACCACCGAGGCCGATCTCCTCAGCAATTTTGGTCGCATTTATGATATAAAAATTAATCTCATTTTCTGCCAGAAATTTTTTCATATGGTCGGGCAGACGCTGCCTGGTTTCTTCCTCATCCCAAATGCTGTTCAACAGGAAGGTACCTCCTTTTTTAAGACCCCGGAGCATATCATACTTTTCAAGATAAGCCGACACGTGACAAGCAACAAAATCAGGCGTATTTACCAGATAAGGTGAACGAATGGGCTGATCGCCGAAACGCAGGTGAGAGGTGGTTACCCCGCCTGATTTCTTAGAGTCGTAGGCAAAGTAAGCCTGACAATACTTATCGGTGGTTTCTCCAATGATCTTAATGGAGTTTTTATTGGCACCAACTGTTCCATCGGCACCAATGCCAAAAAACTTACCCTGGAAAACGCCTTTGGGAGAGAGGTTTATTTCGGGAAGCAAGGGCAATGAGGTAAAGGTAACATCATCAACTATGCCGAGGGTAAACCGGTTTTTGGGTTCGCCACTGCTTAGATTATTGAAAACAGAGATAATCATGGCAGGCGTAGTGTCTTTTGAACTGAGCCCGTATCTTCCGCCAATAATCAAGGGGCGGTTTTCAATGTCGTAGAAAGCTTCACGAATATCCAGGTATAAGGGGTCACCGTTTGCTCCCGGTTCTTTGGTGCGGTCGAGCACACAGATGCGTTTCACACTCTTTGGCATCACCCTGAATAAATATTTGGTTGAAAATGGACGATACAGGTGTACTGATATCAATCCGGTTTTTTGCCCCTGAGCATTGAGATGATCAACTACTTCTTTAATGGTATCGGTAATGGATCCCATGGCAACCAATACATTTTCCGCTTTCGGGTCTCCGTAATAGGTAAAAGGATGGTATTCCCGTCCGGTAAGCGTATTCATCTGCTGCATATACTCTTCCACAATGTCGGGAAGGGCATTATAGAACGGATTGGCGGCTTCACGCGACTGGAAATAAATATCTGGATTCTGAGCAGTACCGCGGGTTACCGGGTGGTCCGGGCTTAAAGCGCGATCCCGGAATCCTTTAAGTGCCACCTGATCAACAAATTGAGCCAGTTGATCCGTAGTGGGCGCTTCCGCTTTTTGAATTTCATGTGAAGTGCGGAAACCATCAAAGAAATGCAGGAAAGGTACGCGCGACTTGATGGCAGCCAGGTGAGCTACCGCGGCAATATCGAATATTTCCTGCACACTGCCGGTAGCAAGCATGGCGAAACCAGTTTGCCGGGTGGCATATATATCCGAATGGTCTCCAAATATAGACAATGCCTGAGCGGCAATACTACGGGCGGAAACATGAAAAACGGCTGGCAACAGTTCACCGGCTATTTTGTACATATTGGGAATCATCAACAGCAAGCCCTGAGAGGCAGTATAGGTGGTAGTGAGTGCCCCGGCCTGCAAGGAACCATGCACCGCTCCCGCGGCTCCGGCTTCTGATTGCATTTCAGTAACCTTTACCGTTTCACCAAAAATATTTTTTCTGCCGTGGGCGGCCCATTCATCAACATATTCGGCCATAGTTGAGGAGGGGGTTATGGGGTAAATGGCAGCTACCTCGCTAAACATGTACGCGACGTGCGCAGCAGCATAATTCCCATCGCAGGTAATGAAATTTTTCTTTTTTGTCATGTCAGTTTTAGTTTAATGCACTCAATTACAATAGCTCCAGGCATCAGCCAAAAGCAATGCAAATTTATGATTTTAAAGCATGGGAAAGCCAAAAATCCCCGGCATTTGACCCTATGAGGCCTAATTTATAATGAGTATAATTAAGGAAAACGGTCAAAGTGCTTGTTATATGAGGGTCAGATAATTAAAAGCTCACAAAAATTGTATAAAATTTGGGAATAAAATGATCACCTCATCCCCCCGGCCCTTCTCCTGCCTTCGGCTACGCTCAGGCGCCAATGGAGAAGGGAGCTAAATTGTTATATTTTCGTAGCTTTATATTCAAAAAAGGATTTAAATGGCTCACAAATCACCTCATCCCCCCGCCCTTCTCCT
>JAVEQP010000059.1:24112-26352 GCA_034007585.1 Lentimicrobium sp.
ATTTATATGGCTCAAAATAGCTCAAAAACCGCTATCTTCACCCTCTCCCTGAGGAGAGGGCAGGGTGAGGTGCGGTTTGTCCATTCGTACCGTTACTACAATTTCAACAGGCTTACTTACGCCGATGGTAAATTTACCGGCAGCAAAAACACACTGCCCAACAAAAAGGCCAATTATACCTTACAGATGGAGTACAGTTCAACAGGTGAAATCAACAAAAAGGTGCAGGTGCACAGTGAAAATGGGCTCGGGACGGCACTGAACACCTATGCCCACACCTATACCCATGAGGCAAACTCCCACAGATTGGAGAAGATAACCAACCAGAACGACGCGAGAGAATACTTCGAATACGACAACAACGGAAACCTGACACAATCGGTTCGCAACGAAGTAGCAACCAAGCTGCAATGGGACGAAGCCAACCGCCTGAAAATGGTGACTAACCCTCATTTTGTGCAACATTACCTCTACACAACCGTATTGAAATCAGCAATCCGGGTGGCTTAATAAGTGCCATCTCTAAAGAAGAGTTTGGAAAAAAAAGTCTTTCAAGAAATCCTCTGATCTTTGGTCTTTTTGCGCGTATGCATCTTGTTGAACAAATTGGTTCCGGAATTGATAGAATGAAGAGTTTAATGAAGGATGCAAAATTACCTGAACCTCAATTTTTCGACCGAGGGTATGTTTAGTGTTCGCTTTGCAAGAGCGAAAAAAACTTCGGAGAAAACTTCGGAGAAAACTTCGGAGAAAATTATTAGACTTATTCAAGAAAATAAAAATATCACTATTGACGACCTTGCTCAATTGACACATCGAACAACCAGAACAATTGAGATGCAACTTAAAAAACTGAAAGACCAAAAGAAAATCAAACGTATAGGACCTGACAAAGGCGGATATTGGCAAATTGCTAAAGATGATTTAGCAAAATAATGGAAATCAAAGGTTTGACCACAATAAATGATGGCATTTAGAATCAAATTTTATCCTTTGCCTTTGAATCCCGCGCCCCTGATCGCGCGCTTTCATCCCAAGCAACTCTGATAGATAAAGCTCACCAACAGTTTAAAGACCAACTCGCATTACCGCCCATTCCATCCAGTTTCCCCTAAATCCATGTAGAACAGTATCTAATGATAAAATACCAATGAAATATAATAACTGGCTTTTGCTTCTTTATCATAAGATACTGTACAACGGGATAAGAGCAATTAATCCTTTGGTTCGCACACTCTCAAAAGATAAATTGGGCTATATTTGCCTTTTGGCGAACCGGAACGCCTCTTTGCGGTATAAACATATATGAAGAACGAAATTATCATATACCAGAACAAGAATACTTCAACTAAAATTGAGGTCAGAATTGAGGATGAAACTGTTTGGCTGACACAAGCTCAAATGGTAATACTTTTTCAATCCACAAAGCAAAACATAAGTTTGCATATTAATAATGTTTTTAAGGAAGGAGAACTTTCTCAGGATTCAGTTGTCAAGTATTCCTTGACTACTGCCTCAGATGGGAAAAGATATAAAACAAAGTATTATAATCTGGATGTTATAATTTCAGTTGGATACAGAGTAAAATCTATTCAGGGTACACAATTCCGTATCTGGGCAAACAATGTTTTAAAAGATTTTCTACTAAAAGGATATGCAATAAATCAACGTGTTGATAGAATCGAAAACGATATGCACTCCATGAAAAAAGAACTTGGCGAAATAAAATTTCAACTAAATACGTCGCTACCTGCCGATCAAGGCATTTTCTACGAGGGGCAAGTTTTTGATGCTTATGTTTTAGTTTGCGATTTGATTAAATCTGCTCACAAGTCAATCGTGCTTATTGACAATTATATTGATGAATCAGTTTTAATTTTACTTTCGAAACGGGAAAAGGATGTAAACGCAACAATTTACACCAAGACAATAACAAAACAAATAGAATTAGATATTAAAAAACACAACCAACAATATCCCAAAATTGAAGTAAAGAAATTCGAAAAATCCCACGACAGGTTTTTGATAATTGACAACGAAATAGTCTATCATATTGGAGCATCTCTGAAAGATTTGGGTAAAAACTGGGTGGCTTTTTCGAAGATGGAGATGCAAAGTATTGGAATGATAAATAAACTTGGAAATGATGAATAAAATCTGCGATACCATCCCCCGGATTATAATACGGCCATAATATTTACAAGAATGTAAAAAATATGGCCATTAAATTTTCGGAAATT
>JAVEQP010000156.1:0-5358 GCA_034007585.1 Lentimicrobium sp.
AATGTTAAAAATAGCAATTTTAATTTACCTGAGGGTCAAAAAATGAAATTTATACTGTGTTTGCATTAATATCCTGATGCTTTTCGCAGAAACCTTCATTTTTATTTTTGAAAATATTTCTCTTAAAAATTACATTTCACTCAATAGTTTTTTTGATTGTACAATAGTTTGCCGGATTTTATTTTCAATTTTTCTGGCTTCCGAAGCAGCAATATCGGGATGATGCATACGCAGTGTGTTGTTTTCAATGGTTCTCAAAGACTCTACTACCTCGTTCAAGCCAAAGTACCGAAAAGCAGGAATTGCTTTGTGGGCCTTTTCTCCAGCAATATTCCAGTTTTTAGTGACAGCGGATTGGTCGAAGGCCTCTACGAGGCTATTGGCTTGCAAAATGAAGTTTTGAAGCATGTTTTTAATAAACATTTTATCGCCCCGTGCTGTTCGTCGGAGTTCGCTCAGATCAATTTTTTGTTTGGGCTGTGGTGCTTCAATAATTTGCTTTTGTAAGGGTTCGTTATTTTTCAGATAAAGTACTGAACACAGTTTGTTGTAGAGTTCTTCTTCTTTATAAGGCTTGGTGAGATAATCATTAAATCCGGCTTTCAGATATTTGTTAATGTCACTCTTTAGTATATTGGCAGTCAGTGATACTGCAGGTGTGGTTTGATTCAGATGCTGTGGGGTGTTACGGATGGCTGTTATAACGTCTAAGCCATTCTTACAAGGCATTTGAATGTCGAGCAATAGTAAATCGAATGAGGTATTTAAGGCGGCTTCTAAAGCATCACACCCATTGGTAACCAAGGTGTATTTTACCCCCCAGCTTTTGAGGATCATTTCACCCAGCATAAGGTTATGCTCATCATCATCTGCCAGCAATAGTGTCTTTCCCGCCAGTAAGTCATCTTCAATAGAAAAATTTTTAGATTTTAAAACTTCAAGATTTCCATTAAAGATTTCAAATGGTAATTTAACTTTGAATTCACTGCCGTAGTTTATTTTGCTCTTCACCGAGATATCACCTTCCAATAAAGTCGTGAGGCGCTGGCAAATGCCCAATCCAAGACCCGCCCCTGATTTAGAATGCTGGGTAAGTACCGTTCCCTGTTCGAATACATCAAAAATATTTGGCAAATCTTCTTTTGCAATGCCTGGCCCGGTATCTGATACGCTAAACGTAACTTCAACCCTGTTTTTTTTATTGCGCTTATGCTGACATCTGAGTTTTATTTCACCCTCATCCGAGAACTTTATGGCATTGGCCAACAGGTTCATCAGGATTTGTTTTATCCTGTATGGATCTCCAATTAAGGTTACCGGGCAATTATCACTGAAGGTGGATAGCTTGAGATTCTTTTCTAACGCTTTGGGAGACATCAGGTTGTAAACTTCTTCCAGTAGTTCATTAACTGAAAAGGGCACACGCTCAATGTAAATTTTACCCATGCCCAGTTTAAAGAGAAAAACCACTTCGTTTACAAGGTAAAGCAAATGGTCAGAGGCTTTTTGAATAATGGATAGTAAGTCAAGCTGATTCTGATTGAGCCCGGTTTTTCCTAGCTGTTCGATAAACCCAATAATGGCATTGAGGGGTGTACGTATTTCGTGGCTGAGATTGGCGATAAAGATTGACTTTGCCTGATCTGCGTGTTGAGCTTCCTCTTTACGTTTGCGCAGTTGTTGTTCCAGGAGTTTATCGCTGGTTACATTTTGAGCAATCAGCAGACCAGCAATAGGTTCAATTCCATTTTCATGAATGGGTTTGGCTACAATATAATAAACCTGATCATTGAACCGAACTTCACCTTCGGTATGTATTCCACTTAATGCCTTATTGTAAAACGGGAAAAGACTACGCTGGCTCTTCTTATCCAACACTTCAAAAAAGGTCTTGCCTACAAAATAGTCGTTGGCATTACCATGTCTTTCTTTTTCGCGCCCCCCTGCAATAATAAATCTGTAATCCCGGTCAAATAAATAAACATCCATGCCGGGCAAATTGTCGAGAATGGTAGCCTGATAGGTGGTAAACAGTTGTTCATGATTTCCCGGAAATCTCAACAATGCCGTAAAGTTATTATCATTGTCATCGATACCGGATGATTTAAGGGTCATCAGCCCTTTAATACTGCTGCCCGTGCCGCTTTTAAAAGTCAACTCGCTCTGGGCGTTTGCTGGAAGATTGCCTGCTGAATTCAGAATATCATTCAAAACATTCAAGTCATCCTGATATAAAAAATCGCTCATGCTTAGGGAAGCGGAAGAACTAAAGTTCTGCCCGTAAAAATAATTGCGGGGGGCAACATAGTGCAATACTTTTAAAGTTTTATCAAAAATAATGATGCCATCGTACCGTTCATTTACCTCTTTAAGCGGGGAAAATATACTGCTATCAGAGCTAAGCCGGTTGAGCCTTATCCGCTCGAGATGATTCTTCAAGCATTGTTCAATTTTTTGTAAGTCCCCGGGCGATTCATCGGTTTGCGCGATGAGTGCTTCAATATTTCCGGATAACTGCGCAAGATGCTGATTAATCTGAGTGGGGTCCGAAAACATAAATTATGCTATTAATTGTGAAGAATAGGTATATTATATGGCCTTAGCATTGTAAATTATTTATTAGCAAAGGTAAGCAACATTCCTATGTTTCGTATTGATTGTTGAAAATAATATTTTTAAATTCGGGGAAGGAGTACCTCAGACTGTGGGAGGTTTATATACAGTTATGGCTCAGGCTGAAAGTTGAAAAATTAGCGTAAATATCAGTAATTCATCTGTTTATATTTTTTGGCAAAGTTTTTAACGCCTCTTCGGAAACTTTTAAAAATTACCGTTATGAAAATTGCAGGAATTATTTTATTTGTTGTTGGTGTTATTGGTATAATCGTTTTTGGCATTCAGGCCATTAATGATACTGAAACCATAAGTTTATTCGGGCTGGACATAGCCTTAAGTAAAGCGAACTGGACACCAATAATCATCAGTGGATTGTTTGTTTTGATTGGGGCAGTCATAGGTTTCGCCGGAAAGGGAAAAGCTTAGTTGAACTGTTTTAAGCGAGGATTGTTCTTTTATTAAATACTGAACTTATGAAAGGGGCAAGACTGCTTATTGGTGTTCTTATCGGTCCGGTTATTCTGGCACTCTTGCTGTGGATAGGTGGATTGATACTGGAACCATATCTGGAAAAAAAGATTCTTAATCAGAAGATTTCCGGATATCAGTTTGACTCAGTGGAGGTCAGTGTAAACCTGTTTACGCTGTCCATTGCCTTGAATAATGTTCTGATAAAGGGATCTGATTCAGCAGAAACCAGGTTGTATATTGAAAAATTTAAAGCTAGTGGTATTAATCCGTTTAAGCTTGTGAATGGTAATGTTTCCGCCAGGAGCATTGCCATTCTTGGTATTGATGCCTTTCTTAAGCCGGTACAATCCGATACCCTGCGACAGGCCAGTGATTTGTCTTCCACAAAGTTTAGCCTATCTACAGGTCACCTTTCGATAGAGGTAGATCGGTTTCTTTGGATGGATGGTAGTGCACGTAAACCGGATACTTTATATTATGCTGAGGCAAGTCTTTCAGGTTCGAAGTTAAGTTGGGCGCCTGAAGCTATTAAATCAGGGATCCCTTTTTTATACAATCAAATAAATTTGACTGTTCCGTATGCCCAAATGGCCGTTTTTGACAGCTTGTACTGTATGCATATTTATCAATTGGAACTTGATACTAAAGATTCGGGGATTAATATAGATTTAATACATTTTACTACCAATTATGGCCGTTACGAAATTGGAGAGGTAACCGGACTGCAGCGCGACTGGCTTGATTTATCATTTGAGAAGTTGATTTTGTTGCCGGTAGATTTTAATAAAATCACTTCAGATACTTCACTGGTGGCCGGTGCGCTTCATATTGAAAGTTTTAAAGCACGGGTCTTTAAGGATCGCAGGCGTATCTTCCCTGATAAACCAGATACCAAACTGCCGGATGCCCTACTGCGATCCCTGCCTGTGGGTCTGAGTCTAGATTCGCTGATATTGCATACCGGTGATGTAGAATATGCCGAGCGTGCAGAAGGTTCCTTCAGCGAGGGGAAGGTAACATTTAAACAATTACAGGCGAAGATTTACAATGTGGGTAACAGAGTCGATTTTTTAAAAGCTCCTACTCTTATGCAGGCTTCTGCCATGTTTATGGATAAAGGTTATCTGAATGCATCCTTCGATATACCAAACCCGGCTTATGAAGTGACTTATAAAACCACAGGCGCTTTACATGCGATGCCATTAAAATCTCTAAATAGTATTTTGCCTCAAAGTGCCGGAGCGGAAATAGCATCGGGAGATCTCAAAAGGTTAGATTTTAATTTTGTTTATAATAATGATGTGTCAGATGGAGAACTGGCATTCCAATATCAGGATCTTAAAATAAATTTAATAGATAAGAGTGATAACTCTGAGAAAAATTTTTTGAGTGCCCTTGTTAATGTATTGGTTGTGCCCAGGGATAACCTTGCAGAAGATAAAAATTTTAAGCAAGGCGAAATACACACAGAGCGGGACAAAAAAAAAGCAATCTTTAATTTTTGGTGGAAAAGTCTATTTAGTGGTTTTAAATCGACCATACTTTAAACGCTAAGTATGGGGATTTGATTTCCCATATTTTGATAGATTCCACAATCTTTATTGTATTTAATATTATATAATATCCATAAAATCAAGTGTTTGTATTTTTAAGCCCTAAATGGCATAGTTCTTTAGCTATATACTGGCAGAAGAGGAGGGACCTTATCCCGATTCTTCATCAAAAAGAAATATTAACCACTTAAAAATTTGGAAAATGGATAAATTACAAATCAAAGGGAACTGGAATGTTCTTAAAGGAAAACTGAAACAAAAATATGGTGAACTGACAGATGACGATCTTACCTTTGCAGAAGGCAAGGAAGATGAATTATTGGGTCGCCTTCAAAATAAAACCGGCAGAGCCCGTCAGGAGCTTATTGATGAAATTAATGATCTTTAAGCCATGAGATCACTACTTTATATTATTGCGGTAGTGCTTATTATTGGATGGATTTTCGGATTTTTCGTTTATTCCGCCAGTTATCTTATCCATATACTGCTGGTTTTTGCACTGATTTCAATTATTATTTCGATTATACGAAAGTGAGTTGAAAAAGCACAGTAATGCATACGAAATCAAAAGTTCGCTTCCGTCAGAGCGGACTTTTTTTGTGTGTCAGGCATGTATATCAGCTATAGGGTGAAAGTCCCGAACACGCTTCACAGTAGGGAGTGTTAGCCAAAGGCAAGGGTGTCCATCGTGAGGTGGAATCTGAAGGAAGCTGGCGGC
>JAVEQP010000060.1:0-18892 GCA_034007585.1 Lentimicrobium sp.
TGGGGAGACTAAAGACCAAAGACCAAAAGCCAAAGACCAAAAGCCAAATTGAGTGCAGCGAAATCCCGAGAGCGCAGCGATTCGGGAGACCAAAAGCCAAAGACCAAAAGCCAAAGACCAAAAGCCACTTGTCTCGGGAGAGCGAAGCGATAACGAGAAAGACCAAAGACAAAAAGGGACGGGGAGAAGGGGTGAATGGGAGAAGGGGAGATAGGGAGATGGGGAGACTTGAAGGACAAGGGGACGGGGGGATGGGGAGACTAAAGACCAAAGACCAAAAGCCAAAGACCAAAAGCCAAATTGAGTGCAGCGAAATCCCGAGAGCGCAGCGATTCGGGAGACCAAAAGCCAAAGACCAAAAGCCAAAGACCAAAAGCCAAAGACCAAAAGCCACTTGTCTCGGGAGAGCGAAGCGATAACGAGAAAGACCAAAGACAAAAAGCTAAAGACCAAAAGCCAAAGACCAAGGAACGGGTGACATTAAAATGGGAAAAATAATCCTGACAACTAATGGATTCAACCACAAATATTTCTTAAGTTTACCCCCTCTTTGGCTCAATCTTAAAATCACCTCTTATGCGCAAATATTTACTCTTTGTTTTCTTGATTTTAACAGTTTTTATAGTTACGGCACAGCAGCCATGGCGGCAGGGTGAAATGCAGGTCAGGGTTTATATAGCAACCCAAACTCAGGCCGACTTTGTAAAAGTCAGGAACCTGAACGGAGAACCTGCTGGTGAGTTTGTGCGCTGCTACCTTACCGGTGAAGAGTTGGCTGATCTTCAAAGCCAGGGCATACGATGTGAAGTTGAAGTTGATGATTTAAATGCAAAGTCAGCAGCCATGGGAGAACGTAGCGTGCCCAACGGGTATTATACCGTGGCGCAGTTGAATGCCATAGCCGATAGCCTGGTGGAGTATTTCCCTGACATCTGTAAGGTGGTTTCTTTGGGTATTGCCACGGGTATGAATGAGCTGAAAGCTTTAAAAATAAGTGACAATGTTCACCTGGATGAGAATGAAGCCGAAGTGCTTTTCGATGGTGGCATTCACGGAGACGAATTGGGCGGTCCGGAAAACCTGATACGCTTTGCTCGCGATTTATGCTATGCTTATGGCAATGATCCCGGTATCACAGATTTGATCAATAACCGCGAAATCTGGATTTACTATTGTGTGAATCCCTACGGAAGAAAATACATGACACGCTACAACGGTAACGGAGTGGACATCAATCGCGATTGTGGCTATATGTGGAATGGGGAGGGCAACAGTTCCGGTCCTTTCAGTCAACCGGAAACCAAAGCTTACCGGAAATTGCTGATGGACAATCAGTTTGTAATCCATTGCAGTTACCACAGCGGCACCGAATACATCAGTTATCCCTGGAGTTACCGCGCTCAGCCCACCCGTGATGCGCAACATCATCAAATGCTGGCACAATTGTATGCCCAAACTTCCGGTTATGCCAACCTTCCTTACGGACAGGGCTACAATGGCATGTATGCAATAAATGGCAGTACCAAGGATTTTGGATATGGCGCTATGGGCAGCATCAGTTGGTCGGTAGAGTTATCGCTCAGCAAACAGCCGCCTGCCGCGCAAATAGTTCCCATCTATCTGAAAAACAAACCATCAATGCTTAAAATGGTGGAAATGGCCGGCTACGGCATTCAGGGAGTAGTCCGGGATTCCATCACCAGTAAACCCATCCCGGCACTTATCTATGTGGATGATTTTATGTGCGTTACCAATGATCCGGTGGTGGGCGATTTCCATAAGTTTTTACCAGCGGGAAATTATACCGTAAGGGTAGTGGCAGCCGGACATCAAACAAGAATTTTTGAAAATGTAGTGGTTCTGGACAATCAGGCCACTACGCTGGATGTTGCGCTTTCCGAAGAAGCAGGTCGCTATGCCTGGAGAATCATCTCCACCTATATTGCAGGCAACAATCCACAGGATGAAGGCAATACCATGGGGGCGTTGGGACCTCCGGATGAAGTTCGTTATTCACTGGGCAAAAACGGGTATGCCATCATTGATTTATGCGATACCATCACCCAGGGAGATGGCCCCGAAGTTGAAGTTTTTGAAAATGACAATACGCCTGAAGGTTATATGGTAATGGCCAGTACCACTCCCGACGGGCCCTGGATACTGATGGGACATGGGACCGGCAATGAAGTTTTTGAACTGGAACCCACCGGCCTGCCTCAGGCCAGATACCTTAAAATTAAAGATTCCGGTGTGGGGCAAAGTCAGGTGCCGGATGCCGGATTTGATCTGGATGCCATTGGCTATACCATTAGGCCACCAGCTATTGATTCCACTGGAACCATTGAAGGATATACCTATATAGACTGGGTATACCTGGTAGAAAAAGCCCCCGGAGCGGAAATACGTTTCGGCGACCAGGTGGTTTATTCTGACGATAGCGCATATTACCGGATTGTGGCAGATACAGGGTGGGTTAACCTGGAAGTACACTGGAGTATGTTTGGTTATCTTTATTACCCGGTTTATCTTTTGCCCGGTCAGCACCTGAATCTTGACCTGATCATGGACTGGATGGAAAGCACAGATTGGCGCACATTGCGCAAAGAACTCATGCTTTTCCCGAATCCCGCGACGGGATCGGTGGTTTTAAAAATAAGAGATTCTGAACTGCCTGCATCCATAAGCATTTGCAATGTGCAGGGTAAAGTGCTTTCCAGCATAAAAGATCCAAAAGCCAATGCTGCCGGTGAAATAAAATTAGAAGTGGCTCACCTCAGGCCGGGGCTTTATTTTGTGGTGAGCATGGATGAAACGGGACAAACCTCTACCGGCAGGCTTGTAATTGCCGGAAACTGAGGCTTTGAAAGCGGTCATTTGTCATCTGCAAAAATATTTATGCTACTTTTGTGTTTTAACCTGCCTATAACTCAGCTCAATGAAAAAGATTTTTACCCTTGTTCTGCTTGGTCTCTTCCTGACCGGCGCTGCCCAGACAACCATTGAAAAAACCTATTATTTTAAAGCTCCGGTGGTGAAGCAAATGGCTGCTGAACAGGCCATTGAATTTGAATCTACCACTCAGCAGGGAGTAGCCGGAGAGCCACTTTTGCCCTATCAGGCCATCAATCTGTTGCTTCCTCCGGGCCAGGAAGCCATCAGCCTAAGCATTGAAGGTTTTGATGAAACCGAAATGCCGGGGTTTTATAAGTTGCAGCCGGCACAATATTCCCGCCCGTTATCGGCTTCACTTTCTCCCGTAAGGGCATGGAATGAGACAGTTTATCAGTTGAATGAAGTTTATCCGGCTACCCCCGCCGGCCACCTGAGTACGCGATATATGAATGGCCATGCTTTGGCTCATACCGTTTTTACGCCTGTTAAGTACATCCCTGCTTCAGGAACAGTGAGTTATTATGGCAAAGTGCGGATTACCATTGAAACCCAACCATCGGCCAAAGCCGAAGCAGCCTTGCTTAACCTGCGTACTGCTGAAAAAATTCAGCAGAGCATCATCCAATCGGTGCAAAACCCGGAAGCCCTTGCTGCCTATACTTCAAATTCCCGCAACCGTAGCAATGAGTATCAGATTCTCATCATTACGCGGGAGTCATTTGTTCAGCCGCTTGAAGCGCTAAGGCAGCTTTACCTTCCACGTGGTTTGAAATCGCAATTTGCCACCATCGAAAGCATTGGTTCCATGAACGGACAGGATATACCGGAGAAAATCCGCAACTATATCATTCAGGAGTATCAGCAACATGGCATCGAACATGTGGTACTTGCCGGAGATGTGGAACATGTGCCTTATCGCGGATTTTATTGTACGGTGCAATCTTCCACCACCTATGAAGATGATGACATTCCTTCCGACCTCTACTATGCCGCCCTTGACGGAAATTGGAATACCAACGGAAACAGTCGCTGGGGCGAGATTGGCGAGGATGATCTGCTGCCTGAAATTTCGGTGGGGCGCATGTCTTTCAGCAGTGCCTATGAGCTGGCTGCCATGTTGAATAAAACCACGCTTTATCAAAACCAACCGGTAACCGGAGAGTTGCGCAACCCGCTGCTGGCCGGCGAACACCTATACAGCGGCCCGGATACCTGGGGCTCCGATTACCTCGAATTGCTTATCGGCACCCACAATGACAATGGATATACGACTACCGGCATTCCCGAAGACCATAATTTTACCCGCCTTTATGATGAAAATGGCGTTTGGGGTAAAATTGATCTGATAAATACCATCAATGCCGGACGCAACTTTATACATCATGTAGGCCATGCAAACAGCAATTACGTTATGAAACTCAATGATGGTGACATTACCAACCTCAATTTTTTCGGTGTGGATGGCGTTTCGCATAATTTTCCGGTAGTTTATACCCATGGCTGTATTTGTGGAGCCTTTGATGTAAGCGATTGTATTGGTGAGAAAATGGTTACCATCGATAATTTTGCTTCCGCTTTTGTGGGAAATTCACGCTACGGCTGGTTTAACGAGGGGCAAACCGAAGGTCCTTCACAACACCTGCACCGTGAATTTATGAATGCTCTGTTTGCCGACAGCCTCAACCGCATTGGCCGCGCCCATTCCCAGTCGAAAATTGCCACCGCTCCCTGGGTAAATGCACCCGGACAGTGGGAAGAAGGTGCCCTGCGCTGGTGCTTTTACGATTGTAATGTTTTGGGTGACCCCATGATGGCAGTTTGGACCGATGAACCCATAAATATTTCGGTTGAATACCCGGAAACACTTACCACCGGAACCTCCCAGTTTAATGTAACCGTGACTTCAGGCGGACAGGGAGCATCCGGATTAACCGTGGCTTTGCTGATGAATGATGAACTTTACGGAACCGGAATATGCGCTTCCAATGGCCAGGCAACCGTTACCCTTGATCCGGTTATCACAGAACCCGGTGATGCCCAACTGGTGGTTTCTGGCTACAACTGCCTGCCACAATATTTTCCGGTAAGCTTTACAAGCGGAAATTCTGCTTATGTAGTGTACAATGCCCATCAGATTGATGATACGCAGGGCAATGGCAACGGCCAACCTGACAATGGCGAGACCATGAGCCTGACCATTACCCTTAAAAATATTGGCCTGGCTGATGCGTCGGATGTAATGGCAACGCTTACCACCACCAACCCAAATGTAACCATTGTTGATGCCACCGCACCTTATGGTAACATTGCTTCCGGCCAACAGGTTACCGTGGATCAGGGCTTTGCCGTAGAACTGAGTAATGAAATCCCCGACCAGGAGATTGTTGAATTTACGATTTCTGCGGTAGCCGGTGATACCTGGCTCTCTGCTTTTCAGCTTACCGCCAATGCCCCGGTATTACAAGCCGGCGAAGCGGTGCTTTCGGACAACGGCAACAATATTCCCGATCCGGGTGAGGAGTTTGATATCGCCATTCCATTGAACAATGTCGGCCATTCCATTAGCCAGGCTTTGGAGGCAACTTTAAGCTGCAGCAGCAATTGGATTTCTCCTGCAACGCTCACCATAAACCTGGATGCATTGGATGCCGGCGAAAGTATTCCCATGATCTTCAGCAGTTTTCTGGCAGATGAACAGGCTCCCATGGGAACGGTTATAGATTTCACGCTAAGTCTCTTTCCGCAAAATTCCACTCAACTGATATTACAGAAAACATTTAGTTATACCCTGGGTCAGATCATCGAAGATTTTGAGTCGGGTGGTTTTACTCAAATGCCCTGGACCCACAGCGTCATTCCATGGACAGTAAACGGACTGCACGTGCAACAGGGAATGTTTGCAGCCCAATCCGGGGCGATTCCCAACAATCAGCGTTCAGACCTTTCCCTCAACATCAGCGTGGTTAGAAACGACAGCATCTCATTTTATCTGAAAACCTCCTCGGAGAAGGATTACGATAAACTCATCTTTTTTATTGATGATGCACTGAGGGGTGAATGGTCGGGTGACACAGACTGGAAGCGGGTAAGCTACCCAGTCACTTCTGGAAACCATCAGTTGAAATGGAGTTATGTAAAAGATGTCTCTACTACTGCCGGCAGCGATGCGGCCTGGATTGATTATATTGTTTTTCCGGCTTTGGATATGTCTGTGGGTATTGAAAAACCGTTGGCAACAGACCGGGGAATGCAATTGTTGCCCAATCCTGCGGATGATAAAGTGGAAATCAGCATCGGAAACCGGTTTTCAGGCGCTGCCGAGCTAATTCTTACCGATCTTTCGGGGCGGATACTGATGCACGAAACCGGTCTGCGCCCGGATTCAAAACTTAGCTTACGGCTGGAATCATTGAGCAGTGGACTTTACCTTTGCATACTACGTTCTGCTCAGCACACCGAAACGCAGAAGCTTATCGTAAGGTAATACATTCATGTTTATCATAAATGGGAAAGGGTACAATGTGGAGATTACTACCAGGCAGTTTTTTGGCTGTTAATGAACAAGCCGTTTGAGGAATCAATCGCATCAGAAGATTTTTATTTAAAGTGTTTCTAAATTAGGATAAAATTATCTTTTACATAGAATCATTTTAAATTTTAACTATTTTTGCGATGTTTAGTGGACGAGGTTCATTATCAGCTTATTATTTACCTCTCTACGTAAAAAATTTTACTTAATCATCAAATTGACACAATGAGAACAATTTTACCAGCGTATTTAAGGCTTAAGGGAATTGCTTTTGGTCTTGCTGCTTGTATGGCGGTATTCACTTTCAGCAATGTACAGGCTGACAACCATCAGTATTCTGACAGTTGGGGCAAGCAGGGTTTAAGTATAAACCAGCAACGCTCCGATGGTTTAAACCTGAATTTCTCCATTCGGGATTTTAGTTTCGAAAACCGTGAAGTGAACGGTGAGTCCATGACCGGCATCTCGTTTTCCGAATCATTGTTGCAAAACGAAGCCGGTGCACCCGATTTGCCCGGATTTTCGCGCTACATAGCCATTCCAAACGGAGCAACCGCTGTGGTAGAAATTGTAAATATGCGTACGGAGCGTTTTTACAATATCGAAATGGCCCCTGCACCGGTTATCCCGCTGGATACCGATCAGAGCCCGTTGCATTTTGAAAAAAACAGTGAAATTTATGCTCAGGATGCTTTTTATCCTGCCCAGCCGGTTACTTTAGGTGATTTTACTCAGATCAGGGGTGTTGATGTAGCCATGCTCGGCATTCAACCTTATCAATACAATCCGGTAACCAAAGAACTGATCGTTTACCGTGACCTTGAAGTCAACATTACCTTTGAAGGAGGCAGCCGTACTTTCGGCACCGACAAATATCGCAGCCCCTGGTGGGATGAACTGATGTCCGATGCCATTTTCAATTATCAGTCACTGCCCGAAATTGATTATTCACAGCGCGCCCGCTCCTATGAGCGCAGCACCGGTTACGATTACCTGATTATTGTGCCCAATGACCCGATTTTTATGCAATGGGCCGATTCTATCAAAACTTTCCGCATGGAAGAAGGAATTTATACAGGGATTGTAGCTCTTTCAGAAATTGGGACTAACGTTAATCCTTCCACCCTGGAACAATACATCAACAACGCTTACAACACCTGGGACATTCCACCCACAGCCGTATTGCTGCTTGGTGATTACGGATCAAACAATGCCAACTTTATTACTTCACCCATATGGGATGGTTACTGTGTTTCCGACAATATTCTGGCCGACGTAAGCGGTAACTCCATGCCCGACATTATTTTTGCTCGTATTACAGCACAGAATGCCAGCCAACTGGAATCTATGGTTGGTCGTTTTATAAAATATGAGCGTACCCCACCAACCAATCCGACTTTCTATGCCCGTCCGGTTACTGCCCTTGGGTGGCAAACCGAACGCTGGTTTCAGATCTGTTCTGAAGTAGTGGGTGGCTTCTGGAAAAACACTCTGGGCAAAACTCCCGTGCGCATCAACGAAGTGTATCAGGGCAACCCGGGAAATATTTGGTCAACAGCCACCAATACCAATACTGTAGTTGGCGTTTTTGGTCCCAATGGCCTGGGTTATATCCCAGCTTCGCCTTCAGAATTGGGCAACTGGAGGAATGGTAATGCCACCATGATCAACAATGCACTGAACGAAGGTTCATTTATGCTGATGCACCGCGACCACGGAATGGAAACCGGCTGGGGCGAGCCTTCTTACACCAACAGCAACATAAACGGACTCACCAATACTGACCTTTGTTTTGTACTTTCCATCAATTGCCTTACCGGTAAATATAACTGGAACAGTGAAAGCTTCACAGAGAAATTTCACCGCTATACCTATAATAGTCAGCCGGCGGGTGCCCTTGGCCTCACCGCGGCTTCTGAAGTGTCCTATTCATTTGTGAATGATGTCTATGTATGGGGGCTGATGGACAATATGTGGCCCAACTTTATGCCACAATATGGTTCAACGCCTGTTGAACGCGGGGTATTGCCTGCTTTTGGTAATGCTGCCGGCAAATATTTCCTCCGACAATCAAACTGGCCATACAATACCAGCAACAAGGAAGTAACCTACAACCTTTTCCATCATCATGGCGATGCTTTCCTTACTGTATGTACTGAAGTTCCTCAAACGCTTACTGCACAGTATGAACCAACCATTTATGAAGGCCAGACTGAGGTTGTAATTACTGCAACGCCCAGCTCAAAAGTAACCCTCACGGCAAATGGTCAGATATTGGGTACCGGCACTACTGGTTTCATAAATACCATTACCATTACTATCCCTCCCCAGGAAGTTGGAACACGGGTAAAAGTGGTAGTTACCCGTCCCAATTGTAATCGTTATTATGGTGGTTTTGAAGTCGTTCCTATGGTTACTTCTTCTGTGGCCGGTGAAGATGCATTGATTTGCGAAGGACTTGAACATCAGTTAAATGGTCAAGCCGTGAATTATATTGATTTGCTGTGGGAAACTTCCGGAACAGGTACCTTCAATGATGCGACTATATTGGATCCCATTTATACCCCCGGCGATGAAGATATTCTGGCTGGTGAAGTGATGCTTTCTCTTACCGCTTTAAATCCGGATGTAAATGATTCTACCGATTATATGATGCTTTCCATCAGGCTGGCACCTCA
Organism: Lentimicrobium sp.; assembly: GCA_034007585.1. GTDB lineage: Bacteria > Bacteroidota > Bacteroidia > Bacteroidales > Lentimicrobiaceae > Lentimicrobium. The sequence continues at coordinate 9,100 of JAVEQP010000060.1, forward strand.
GGTTTTTGCAGGCGATGACAATGGAATATGTGCCGATGCAGGCTATAGTGCGGTTGATGCTACTGCCGAAAACTATACCGAATTGATGTGGGCTACTAACGGAACTGGTACTTTTGATGATCCAGCCCTGGTTAATCCCCGATATATTCCTGGTGAAGAAGATATTGATGCCGGTATGGTAACCCTTACGCTTACTGTTTCCAATGATGTTTGCGAACCGGTGAGTAGCGAAGTAATTGTGTACATCAGGCCATTGCCACTTCCTGTAATTGCAGGAGAAAATGAAGTTTGCCAATTTTCATCTGGTAATATCTATACCGCCTCCACGGCTGAAAATGCATACCTCTGGGAAGTAACCGGCGGAACTATTATTGAAGGTACACAAGGTCCATCAGTAAATGTTACCTGGGATGAAGCCGGAACAGGAATGCTCAGCATGAATGAAACCAATGAATATGGTTGTCAGGCGGCTGCCACGTTTGAAGTAATGGTAGCTCTGGCCCCAATGCCTGTAATTAGTGGAGAAGAGGTAGTTTGCGCCAACAGCACCGGTCTTGTTTACACTTCTGCCGTTGTTGAAGGAAATATTTACGAATGGTTGGTTACCGGAGGTGAAGTTACCGAAGGTGCCGGCACCAATAGTATTACTGTAAACTGGTTCGGAAACGGCAGCGGCATTGTAAACCTGGTTCAGCTTGATCCTGTTTCCACCTGCTCGGCTTCGGTTGAGTACAATGTACTTATTGATTCTCCTGAACCTGTGCTGATTAGCGATACAACCATTTGCATCAACCACATCATCACCATACCTGCAGAAAGCGGTTATACCAGCTATGAATGGTCCAACGGAGAAACAGGTGAAACGCTCACCATCAGTGGAGATCAGCAGGGGCTAAATACAACGACTTACGATTTGGTGGTTACTGATGATAAGGGTTGTCAGGGAACAGCTTCTGTTACGGTTACAGTAGAGGCTTGTACCGGTCTTAGTGAAATGGAAAGCCAGTTGGGTATCTCCATCTATCCAAACCCGAACAATGGTGAATTTGCACTTGAAATCAACAATGCTCCTGCCGGAGAAGTCAACATAAGCATCGTAAACGCGGTAGGCGAAAATGTTTATACCGGCAGGTTTGTAATTAATCAGACCAAACATCAGGAAAAATTCAACGTTAATCTCAATAGTGGCGTTTATTTCCTGAAAATGGACACTGCCAATGGTAAACTTGTACGCAAACTTATTGTTAAATAAGGAGCGGAAAAATTGGTAAAAAAAAGGCTTGCTGTAAGTGGCAGGCCTTTTTTTGCATTTTATAGGTTACCTTTTGATTAAATTGCCATTAATGGGTAACTTTATATCTACAGGCAGGTAAATCAAGGTTTTATTACCCTTAAATTTAGACTGAATTGGTAACAGGCGTACCCAAAATCCTTATCGTTGACGATATTGAAGTCAACCTGATATTACTCGAAACTTTGCTTCGCAGGGAGAATGTTTCAGTATATACTGCCACTGCCGGGATTAAAGCCCTTGAGTTGGCGGCTGAACATGAATTTGCCCTCATTTTGCTCGATGTTTCCATGCCGGTTTTAAGTGGGTATCAACTGGCCGAAAAGATAAGGCAGGATAGTATGAATATACATACCCCGATTATTTTTATTTCAGCCATCCTTTACGATCAACAAAGCATAAAACGGGGCTATGAGGTGGGTGCGGTAGATTACCTCACCAAACCATTTCAGAACGATATTTTGCTTAGCAAAGTGCGCATTTTTACGAAACTATATCAACAAAACAAGGAAATACAGCTTAAAAGTACAGCACTCAATGAAAGTGTAGTAAAATACAAACAGGCTGAAGCTTTCCTTCAGATAAAGTATAGTTTCGAGAAAGCAGTTTCCCTGGCTTCGGCCAGATTTTCAGGCAACTTTGATATCGAAAGTTCTATTGAATTTATGTTGCGTGATCTCATTGCCCTAAGCAATGCTTCAACAGCCTCGATGCTTGGCTTTATCCCGGATATGATAAATATGACTGTATCGGGTGAAGTTCTTCACCAGCCCTATCAACCACACATAATTGATGAAGCCAGGGGCCACTTGTTAAAAGTATTCCGGTTAAATAAACAGCGGGGCGATAATTTATTGCTGAGTTTAACGGGTATTAATGGTCCCTGGAAGCCTCTGCAGGAGGGCTTTAACTCCCCTGATCCGTTTTCTTTAGCCATACCCGTAAATTTGGCAGATGAAATCGCAGGTTGTCTCATACTTTCTGATTGTTCAGGATTGGCAGACCGGACCGAAAATGATCTTCGGTCATTTGTGGTTTTTGGCACCATTGCAGGCAATGCGCTGGAGCGCAGTAACACCCGTCGGGCACTCGAACTCAGTGAGGAAAACTATAGAAGTTATATACAAAATGCTCCGGACGGCATTCTGGTCATTGATCCGTCGGGAAAAATAAAGGATTGCAATCCTGCTGCTGCGGATATATTTGAAATTCCGGCTGCTACACTCAGCGGTATTCATTTATTGAAGCCTCAATTGCCATTCAATATGACAGGTATAGCCACCTGTTTTAATGAATTTACCCGGGGAAACCAGTGTTCGGGTGAATTTTATGTTCAGACTGAGACCTATAAAAAGACCATTAAAGCCGGCAGTACAATCCTTCCCGGCGGTGATATGATTGTGTTTTGTACCGATATTTCAGCCGAACGTGAAATGGAAAAACATCTCATACACAATGAGCGTATGGTCGGCATAGGTGAAATGGCTACCGGTATAGCCCACGAAATAAATCAACCCCTGAATACCATTGCTTTTGGTATTGACAACCTGATTACCGCGATAGATTCAGGTAAAGCTGACGCCGCCTATATTAAGGAAAAGTCGAGAAAGCTATTCGATAGCATTGACCGCATGCGTAACATTATCGATCATGTACGTACCTTTTCACGGAGTAATGATGACTATATTCCTACCCTGTTCAGTGTAAATGAATCCATAAACAATGCGCTTTCATTGGTAAATGAGCAATACCGCACCCACGGGATTGAATTTATTACAAACTTGTCACCCGATGAGGAAGTGATGGTGCAAGGGAATACCTATAAGATAGAGCAGGTTATGCTGAATTTATTGTCCAACGCCCGGGATGCGATTGAAGAAAAAAATGCCAACCCCAAAGCATCGGGAGAAGCCCGCATAAGTATTAGCAGCAAGAGGACGGAAGCTGTCGTAATTATTGAGGTAGAGGATACGGGTAAAGGTATTGATCCGGCCCACATGGCCCATCTAACCACTCCGTTCTATACCACCAAAGAAACAGGTAAAGGTACAGGTCTGGGGCTGGCTATTTCCTATGGTATCATCAAAGACCATAAGGGAAGCCTCAACTTTTACAGTGAGCCGGGGCAAGGGACTCGGGCTGAGATTGTGCTTCCGCTCTATGTTAAATCCAATATTGAAACTTTAAATGCCTGATTATGAATAAGACTAAACTTCGGGTGTTGATTCTGGACGATGAAACCGACTTTACTGCGGAGCTCATGGAATTTCTGCAATTGCGTGATTTTGAAGTTTATACGGCCAGCACTCCCGGCGAGGGTTTTGAAAGCCTGAGGCGGCGGCCTTATGACTTGATGATTCTTGACATACGGCTGCCGGGCATGAGTGGCCTCGATATACTGAAGCAGGTACGTAAACTCTATCCGGCAATGGAAGTTATCATCATTTCAGGTCATGGCGATATGGATACGGTGATTCAGGCCATGCGTGATGGCGCCATTGATTATCTCAGAAAGCCGTTCAGGCACGTTGATATTCAACTCTCTATAGAACGGACCGAAAAATACCTGAAGCTCTATCGTGAGTTTTGTGAAATTCAGGATCGGCATTCACTCATTTCAGGTGAACTGGAGCGTATGATTGACCGCACCTTTATCGGTGAAAGCCCTGCCATACGTAAGGTACTCGACCTGGCCAATACTGCCGCCCGCTATCCCTCAACCAATGTGCTGGTAACCGGAGAAAGTGGAACTGGAAAGGAGATTGTGGCCCGGGTAATCCATTATGCAAGTAAGCAGCATAAAGAGCCTTTCTGCGCTGTAAACAGCAGCGCAGTGAGTGATTCCCTGCTCGAAAGTGAATTTTTTGGACACGTGAAAGGCTCATTTACCGGAGCCATCAGTGATAAAAAGGGCTATTTTGAAATGGCCAACAAAGGCACGCTTTTTCTGGATGAAATTGCCGACATGCCTTTTGCGTTACAGGCCAAATTACTCCGGGCCATTGAAGAGAAAACCATAAAGAGGGTAGGAGGGAGTGAGGAAATTCAGGTTGATTTCCGCATTATCGCAGCCACCAACCATCAGGTGGAAAGCCTGATAGAGAGCAGGCAATTCCGCCTTGACCTCTATCACCGGCTTAATACCCTTACCATTCACATCCCGCCCCTGCGTGAGAGGCCCGAAGACATTGAACCTTTGCTCCAATATTTCGTAAATCATTTTGCGATAAAACTGAATAAACCGCTGCCTAAAATCAATGCTCAGCTTGTTGAAAGTCTTAAAGGCTATGACTTCCCGGGCAATGTGAGGGAATTGCGCAACATGGTGGAAAAAGCCATGATTTTCTGCAATACCCAAACCCTCAGTCCCATTGATTTTCAATTGAACGGGCACATACACAATCAAACGACCAAAACGATAGTCTTTAATCTCGAAGAACAGGAACAAAACCTGATACTTCAGGCACTGAACGATTGTGGTTATAATCAGGTAATGGCGGCACGGATGCTTGGTATTTCAAGGGATTCGCTGATTCGGCGGATGAGGAAATTCGGCATAAAGATTATGAAGGAGCAGGATTAAGAAAGTAGCTTTCCTGAGTCTGGCCTGAGCCTGGTTTTAATAGTGTTTAGTTCAACCCCTCTGGGGTTGGAGTTTGATTTTTCCGTTTCTACCCCCGGTAGTTTGCCATTGCCTGCGGCAATTGAAAATTACCGGGGGTTATTCATAGTTTAACCCCGCTGGGGTTGCACAATCCCACAGGATATAACCATTTTGTGATTGCTCCACTCCGTAGGAGTGCCACTATGAATAACCCCCAATGAAACTCACGTGAATGCGCCAGCATGAAAGTGAGTGGAATTGGGGGTGCAGGGTAAGTTGCGTATTGAACCCCAGCGGGGTTCAACTATTTTGCGTTTGAGTATTTTTAGAAATACCTTACAGGTTTTGATTTTTTCTTTATGATATAAAGATCAACTGTAAAAGCGCACAACTGTGCGTATTTACGTGTGCTTTCAAAGATTATTATTCTCTTTAATTTTTTGGTATTGAAAATATGTCATCACTAATTATGAGTTAAAATTCACTTAATCAGAATGTTAAAACTGTATTGAGCTATACCAACGCGATTTATTCTTCAAAACGGAACAGGTATTGACTAAGGCCATTCGCCATCAATACTTTTTATTATGAAGACTATATTTACTTTCTGCTTATCCATACTTTTTACGGTCACTTCCCTGTTTGCCCAATGGGTTCCCCTGAAAAATACAACTTCCGGCGAAGTAACCATTGCTACCGAAACCAGACCGGGAAGCATTGTTTTAACTATTGACATTCCCGGATTCTACAAATTGCAGGATAATAATGGCAGCTATGCCATACAACTTTCCGATGGTGTAAATCAAACAGAAGCCGGCTTTCCTGACGTGCAGCACCTCGCCGTGAGTATTCAAATTCCTGGAACAGGGACAAGCACGCTTAAAGTATTGAAGGCTGAATATACCGAAGTAAGTGACATGGTGATAGCACCTTCAAAAGGTGATCCTCAATTTTCAAACCTGCCCGGATGGCACAATCCTATGCCTTCCAGTCTTGCTTATGCTAACGATATGTTTTATCCGCTGGCATTGGCAAAAGCCGGTGATCCATATGTCCTGGGTGGTGTCCGCGGTCAGACTCTGATGGTTTATCCCCTGAAATATCATCCTCTGAACCATATTTTGCGTGTCTGTCATCACCTGGAACTTGAATTGCAATTCAGTGATGAGACGGGAATAAATGAATTGGCTGAGAATTCGCGCACCGCAAAAGGCAGTATGGCTGAATATGCTGTTGAGCATTTTGTAAATGGAATTACCAATGAGCGTTATGTGCCGGTTGCCGAAGGGTCCGGAATGCTGATTGTAACGCCTGCCGCTTTTGTGCCGCTGTTTGATGAATTTGTACAATGGAAAGCACAATGCGGGATTAAGTGTACGATAATCACTGCGGAAGAGGCACCCGAAGCAGGGAACATTCAGCAGAAAGTAAACGAGCTTTATTATGGTGCTGGACTTTCCTATCTTTTGCTGGCCGGTGATGTGGCTAAGGTGCCTTCCCTCACCAATTCCAATGGTATGGGTGACAATATGTATGGATTTATCGAAGGAAACGATCATTATCCGGAAATCATTACCGGACGAATGCCGGCAAAGGATGCCCGGGAGTTGAAGATTATGCTTTCGCGAAGTCTAAATTATGAAAAGGGACTTTCAGGTTTTGAGAAAACCAGTGTTTTTGCAGGTATAGCCAGCGAACTGGGTCCGGGCGACAATGGTGAAAAGGATTTTGAACACCTACGTATCATTGGCCAACAGTTGCAGCAAAATTGTAGTATGGCTGTTTCAGAGTTTTTTGATGGAAGTCAGGGTGGAAGCGACCAGCCGGGCAATCCTGTTGCCACTGAAATAGAACAGGCATTTAATACAGGGTTGGGTACAGCCATGTATATCGGCCACGGCACTTCCAACGGATGGTTTACCTCGGGATTCAACAGTAATAATATTAAAAAGCTTCTCAATACGGACACCTGGCCGGTCATCTGGTCAGCAGGTTGCGACAATGGCAATTTCAAGGAAGCAAACTGCTTTGCCGCCAACTGGCTTAAGGCCGGTACTCCCGAGGAACCCACCGGGGCGGTAGCTGCAATGATGTCCACCGGCAGGCAAAGCTGGTTTCCGCCCATGGCCGCCCAGGATGAAATAGCCGCCATACTTGCCGGGAAGAAGCCCGGAGTGACAACTCGCACTTTTGGTGGTATTTCCATGGCTGCCTGTATGCGGATGAACGATAAATACGGGGAAGGCGGTTTCAGGGTAACCGATACCTGGAACCTGTTTGGTGATCCTTCGCTGATGATGCGTAACTCACCGCCCCAAAAGATTGAAGCCCACCACGCTGAGGCCACAGGTGCCGACGCCAGCGGGTTTGTAGTGAATGTGCCTGTTGATAATGCATTGGCCAGCATCGTGTACCAGGGAAAACTACTCGGTGCAGCCAATGCAATCGACGGCATGGCCATTATACCGCTTCAGGGCATAGAACAGATGGATGAGGTTTTGTTAACAATCACTGCCTACAACCATCTTCCTTATACAGCAATTATCAGAGTGGTGACATCGCCTGCGGTAGCCAGTGAGCCCTTGCCGCTTAACCATTCAAAAAAGATTTCGGCTTATACCTCCTTAAAGTGGGAAACTGCTGAAGGTATCACGCCCGCTTTTTATGAGGTATTCATCAGCAACAACCCGGCCGGTCCCTGGGACCATGGAATGATCACCTTTGCAACGGAGTGGCAGCCTGATCTGCCCCTGCAATACCTTACCAATTATTACTGGAAAGTTATTTCTCATCATAACAATGGCAGCAGCCAAAGCGCCATATTTGATTTTACAACCATCAGCAAGCCGGATGAAGATTTTGAGCAGGCCGGCTTCCCCCGCAGCAACTGGATGAACAGTGGTGACAATCAATGGTATCCTGATGAAAGTGATTCCTTTGAAGGTCGATACAGTCTTCGTTCAGGCAATATTGATCATTCGGGAAGCAGCCTGCTGGCCTATGAGTGTGTAACTGCCACTTGCGACTTACTCTCTTTCAGGGTTAAAACCTCCTCTCAGCTTAATTGCGACAAGCTGATGCTGCTGATTGACAATGAAGTGGTGGATGCCTGGAGTGGAGAACTGCCCTGGACAGAAGCCATTTATCAAATAGAACCGGGTGCGCACCGTATTGAATGGGTGTTTTCAAAAGATGATACAGGCAGTTCAGGAGCTGATGCCGCCTGGCTTGACAATATATATCTTCCCGAAAAAAAGTCACTTGCTGTATTTACTCAGGATGTAGCCGTATGTGCCTCAACAGCAATTAATCTTGATGCAGCGGTGGAAGGACAGTCTCATTTGGTATGGAAATCCCAAATAGGAGGCCAGTTTGAGGACGCAGCGGCTGAACAAACGATTTATTATCCTACTGATGCAGAAATTCAGGCCGGCGAAGCCACCGTTCAACTTGCAGTATATCAGAATGATGTTTGTCAGCCTTTATATAAGGAAATCAGGATTCAACTCCATTCCCTTCCCGAATTGCCTGCCATCAGGGATACACTGATTTATGCCAATGAATCACTTGAATTTCTGTTGCCCCAGGTTAATGGGAGTAATTACCAGCTTTCATCAATAGGCGAAATTACCGGTAGTTCCCTGCGCATAGAGGATTCAATGCTTAAGGAAGGTGAAAACAACTTTACCATAACCGTGGAAACCGAAGCCGGTTGCGCTGATGCGCTAAGTTTCACGGTTACTTTTATCCCTGAAAACAGGCCACAGCAAGGAGATAATTTAGTCATCTACCCAAATCCGGCAAGGGATAACATTACCATAGCCAATATGCAAAGGAGTAATGAATCTGCCGTTTATGAAATCTACAGCATTACCGGACAATTTATTGGCAGGTTTTCAGCGGATATTGGTTCTCAGTTAAATGTGTCGGCAATTCCCGCGGGGGTTTATATTCTTAAAGCCAGTGATGGGAATGAGGTTAAGCATGCCCGATTTGTAAAACAGATTTAAGGTATTGTTGATTTGTTGATTTGTTGAGATGTTGAGTTGTAAAGTGGAGTTCGTGGTTCTGGGTTTATTTTAGTCTTTAGTCTTTGGTCTTTGGTCTTTAGTCTTTAGTCCCGTCCCCATGTCTCCTTGTCCTTTTTAACCGTCCCTCGTCCCTTTTTAGAAGTGAGTAGTGAGAGGTGAGAGGTGAGTTCTTGGTTCTGGGTTTTTGGTTCTGAGTATTATTTTAGTCTTTGGTCTTTGGTCTTTAGAAGTTGGAGGTTAGAGGTTAGAAGTTAGAAGTTAGAGGTTTTGGATTTCTTGTTCTGGGTTCGTGGTTCTTGGTTCTGAGTATTATTTTAGTCTTTGGTCTTTGGTCTTTAGTCTTTAGTCCCGTCCCCATGTCTCTTTTTCCTTTTTAACCGTCCCTCGTCCCTTTCAGCGTCCCTCGTCCGTGTTAGAAGTTGGAAGTTAGAAGTTAGAGGTTGGAGGTTAGAAATTAGAAATTCTTCCGCCCCCATCCCCTTGTCCCCAAGTCCCCATGTCTCCTTGTCCTTTTTAACCGTCCCTCGTCCCTTTCAGCGACCCCCGTCCCTGTTTAGAAGTGAGTAGTGAGAGGTGAGTTCTTGGTTCTGAGTTCTTGGTTCTGGGTATTATATTAGTCTTTGGTCTTTGGTCTTTAGTCTTTGGTCTTTAGAAGTTGGAAGTTGGAGGTTAGAGGTTAGAAGTTAGAGGTTAGAAGTTAGAAGTTAGAGGTTTTGGATTTCTGGTTCTGGGTTCGTGGTTCTTGGTTCTGAGTATTATTTTAGTCTTTGGTCTTTGGTCTTTAGTCTTTAGTCCCGTCCCCATGTCTCTTTGTCCTTTTTAACCGTCCCTCGTCCCTTTCAGCGTCCCTCGTCCGCGTTAGAAGTT
>JAVEQP010000060.1:18992-25703 GCA_034007585.1 Lentimicrobium sp.
GTTAGAAGTTAGAAGTTAGAGGTTTTGGATTTCTGGTTCTGGGTTCGTGGTTCTTGGTTCTGAGTATTATTTTAGTCTTTAGACTTTGGAAATTAGAAATTCTCTCTCCCCTTGTCTCCCCTTCCCCCATTCTCCCCTTCTCCCCTTCTCCTTGTCTCCTTGTCTCCAGGTCCCCTTGTTTCCTAAAAAGAAGCAGAAACTCCGATTGAATGAACCGTCCCTCGTCCCTACTTCGCGTCTCCTTCCTCAATCCATTTTCTCGCATTCACAAATGCCTCAATCCAGGGTGAAACTTCATCATCGGTTCGTTCATTGGGATAATAAGACCAGTTCCAGGGATAGAGGGAGCGTTCGAGGTGCGGCATGATGGCCAGATGCCGTCCATCCTTTGAGCAGATGGCGGCAGTATCAAAGTCTGAACCGTTGGGGTTACCGGGATAAGCAGTGTAGCTGTATTTTATTGGAATCATATAATCACCTTCATCGCCGGGAAGCTGAAATTTACCTTCACCATGCGCAACCCAGATGCCGAGGCGTTGCCCTACCAGACTTTTTAACATTATATTATTGTTTGGCAGGATATCGACATTTACAAAGGCCGATTCAAACTTTTGGGAGGCATTGTGCAGCATGCGTGGCTTTTCTTTCCGTCCGGGATAAATCAATCCCAGCTCAACCATAAGCTGGCAACCATTGCACACCCCCAGGCTCAAGGTGTTTGGGCGGGCATAGAAACGCTCAAGGGCTGCTTTGGCTTCAGGATTATAAAGGAAGGCCCCTGCCCAGCCTTTGGCCGAACCCAGCACATCTGAATTGCTGAATCCTCCCACAAATGCTATCATATTCACATCGTCAAGGGTCTCCCTGCCGGCAATGAGGTCGGTCATGTGCACATCTTTAATATCGAAGCCCGCCAAATGCAGCGCCCAGGCCATTTCACGGTCACCATTTACCCCTTTTTCACGGATAATTGCTGCCCGGACACCACTTCTTTGCTTGCGTTCAAGGCTTAATTCATAAGATTTCAGCGTGCCTGTAAAGTCATCTCCAAAATTATATTCAAGAATCTGATTCTTATAATTTTTATATCTTTCAGCAGCCAGTGTTTCACCCCGCTGCTCTTTGTCAAGTAGATAGGACGTTTTATACCATTGGTCACGCAGTGAATCAATCTCAAAAGTATGCGTTTCGTTTTGATGTCTGAGTAGCAGGCTTCGCTGGAAAGAAGGTTTCCCAAGTAAATGGTAACTTAATCCTTTCTCATGAAGCATTACCAGTGTATAGTCCAGGTCATTGACCTGCAACAATACTCCCGGATTTTCACTGAAAAGTAGTTTAATAAGGTCTGACTCCTTAAAGGACGAAAGGTCCAGATCTAATCCGATGCCGGGCTGGGCGAAAAGCATCTCAAGCAGGCTCGTAATCATCCCGCCGGCTGAAATATCATGACCTGCAATGACAACCTGCTCATTGATTAAGACCTGCACTGCTTCAAATGCACGGGCAAAATAGCCCGCATCACTTATCATGGGTGTATCCGTGCCGCTTTGGCCCAACATTTGTCCGAAGCTGCTACCTCCCGTACTGAAGGGCGCGTTGGAAAAATCGAGATAAACGAGAGAGGAAGTAAACTCCGGCTTCAACACAGGACTGATGGCCCTTTTAACATCAGCCACTTCGGCTACTGCGGTAATAATCACGGTTCCCGGTGCCATAACTTTTTCTCCATCAGGGTACCGCTGCGTCATAGACAGGGAGTCTTTTCCTGTTGGAATATTGATGCCCAGCGCAATGGCAAATGCCGAAGCGGCTTTCACTGCCTGATAAAGACGTGCATCTTCACCCGAATTACGGCAGGGCCACATCCAGTTGGCGCTCAGTGAAACGCCCTTTAGTCCATGAGTAAGCGGTGCCCATACCAGATTGGTGAGGGCTTTGGCAATGGAGAGTTGGGCTCCTGCGGCGGCATTTATCAGACCCGCTGCAGGCGCATGTCCCAAAGAAGTAGCTATGCCGGTGGTGCCTGTATAGTCTAGCGCCATTACGCCCAGGTTATTGAGCGGAAGCTGAATTGGGCCGGCTGTTTGCTGCATGGCAACGCGACCGGTAACCGAACGATCCACTTTGTTGGTGAGCCAGTCTTTGCAGGCTACCGCTTCCAGTTGCAATACTTCGCTCACATAGTGCTGAATTTTGCCGGCATCATAGTGCTGTTCCTGAAGTTCTAAATTTTCAGTGCTGTCTTTTAATACGGTTTGCGGCGGTTTGCCAAAAAGGTCCAACAGATTAAGGTCTATGACTTTTTGACCGGTTTGGGTATTTATGAAGGTAAGTTTCTGATCGTCAGTGGTTTCGCCCACAACAAAAAGCGGGGCACGTTCGCGTGCAGCCACTTCTTCCAGAAGGTGAAGCTTATCTTTGTGCATAATCAGTCCCATGCGTTCCTGTGATTCGTTGCCGATAATTTCCCGGTCTGAGAGGGTAGGATCTCCCAGGGGAAGCTTATCAATGCTGATGCTTCCGCCTGTAACTTCCACCAGTTCAGACAGGGAGTTGAGGTGGCCGCCTGCACCGTGATCGTGGATGGAAATTACCGGATTTTCCTCCATCTCGGCCATAGCCCTGATGACGTTGTACACCCGCTTCTGCATCTCGGGATTTGAGCGCTGTACTGCGTTTAACTCAATGCGATTGCTCAATTGGCCGGTAGCCACCGACGAAACGGCACCGCCACCCATACCGATGCGGTAATTGTCGCCCCCCATCACTACCACCTGGTCACCGGGAACCGGTTCATCTTTAAGGCTATCCTTCTCCCGGGCATATCCCACACCTCCGGCCTGCATTATGACCTTATCATAGGCATAGGCACGTTCGCCCATTGACTGTTCAAAAGTAAGTACGCTTCCACAAATGAGGGGTTGCCCAAACTTATTTCCAAAATCACTGGCACCGTCCGATGCCTTTATAAGCAATTCTCCCGGAGAATGATACAACCACTTTCGCGGAGCCATAACCGATTCCCACGGATGGTTTTCACCCAAACGGGGATATGCAGTCATATATACTGCGGTCCCGGCCAGTGGCATGGAGCCTTTGCCTCCGGCCATGCGATCGCGGATTTCACCACCACTGCCGGTGGCAGCGCCATTAAAAGGTTCCACCGTAGTGGGAAAATTGTGGGTTTCCGCCTTTAGGGAAATCACCGATTTTATGGGTTTTTCAACGAAATAGTCGGGCTGATGCTGTGTTAATGGCGCGAATTGCTGAATTACCGGTCCTTTGACAAAAGCCACATTGTCCTTGTATGCCGAAACTATAAAATTTGGGTGTTGTTTTGAGGTTTCACGAATGAGTGAAAATAAACTGTGTGGTTTTTCAACGCCATCAATAATAAAGGTGCCGTTAAATATTTTATGTCTGCAATGCTCCGAGTTTACCTGCGAAAAGCCAAAGACTTCACTGTCGGTGAGGGGGCGTCCGAGGCGTTGCGAGAGTTCCCGGAGGTAACCAATTTCATCGGGTGAAAGCGCCAGGCCTTCACTCAAATTATATGCTTCAATATCATCAATGTGTCGTGGTGGTTCCGGATGTCGGTCAATAGTAAATAACTGCTGATCGAGCCCCTGATAAAGTTGATCCAACATGGGATCGTAAACTGCGTTTGCATCCTTAACTTCATTAAATTGTTCAATCCGGATAATGCCTGTAAGGCACATATTCAGTGTTATCTCAACCGCATTGGTACTCCAGGGCGTAATCATCTCCCGGCGTGGTCCAATAAAAAAGCCCGATAATGACCGGGCTTCAATATTTTGGGCACCCCCGAATAGCCAGCTCAGTTTTTCTATCTCATTCGCATCGGGCTCATGGCTGCATGCTAACGCGTATAGGCCAGCGCCCTTAAAAAATCGAATCATAATGAATTGTCGTTTATGATAAAGGGACAAAGTTAAGAAAGGAAAGCAAACCTGAGCAGAATGCCCCTTTAATTTCTTCCTAAAGTTAATATTTAAGCGGATTAGCGCGGACAAAAAAAGACCTGTGAAAAGTGCTTCAAAGGTCTTTTTAAAAGTCAGTCAAGGTCTGCTCAGCTATCGAGCTTATTTAAGGCGTAAGCATAAGCGCCAACAGAAACAGCGCGTGAAGTTCCTAACCGGCTAATTCCTACTCCAATCCGTTTCATGGGGTCGTATTGTATGCGTCGGTCACTGAAGGGGACTTTTATTTCGCGGGTATCACCTTCGTAAAACAGGGCAAATTCCCTTTCATCTTCAAGGTTAAAGGCTTTAATTTCCATACGATCAACGGAAGTGCCCACCATGGTGGTGAAATTGGTGTTCATCTCGTCAACCAGATGTTGCAGGAATAGGGGATAGGCGCCAGCCAGTCCGCCACCAATTACAACCAGTCCATCAACCAAGGTTATTGCGTTGGCAATGGAATCACCGGCCACTTCGGCCAGCCGGTGAAAGGCAGTAATGGCGGCCTGTTTGTGGCCTTCACGCTTACCCATACCGATTTCGAAAATCTCACGGGGTTCCGGACATACAGTCGGGTCAATACCGGCATCACGGCAATAAATACGTCTAACGCCACGGATGCTCACATTTTCTTCAACAGAAGCATTGGCATGCAGTTTATTGCGCATGCGGTTTATTTCGCCCTGGGCCGAATTGTCGCCCATGAACAGTTGTCCACGACTCACAATGCCTCCACCATAGCCTGTACCAAAGGTTACTCCAAACAAATTCTGGTAAAATTTAGGGCTCTTACTGTCTTTTATACGATTGTTAATATCGGGCAACAAGCCTGCTATGGCTTCTCCATAAGCAAATAAATCGCCATCGTTGTTAATAAAAACAGGAATGTTAAATTTCTCCTCAAGCATAGGACCCAGGGCGACACCGCCTCTGAAAGTTGGTATGTTCTCCAGATTGCCAATGATGCCCAGCTCATATTCAGCGGGGCCAGGGAAACAAAAGCTGATGGCTACCGGATTCACATTCAGCTTTGCTTTTACTTCATTAAAGCCCTGTATAATCTTATTCAGTACAATTTCAAGGGTCTCGCCATTGGCGGGAATAGAAATGGGATTGATAATTTCATTTCCTGCCTGTACAGCAGCGAAAACAAAATTGGTACCGCCGGCATCCAGCGTCATTACCACGCGTTTATCTGTTGAATAATCCATTTTTGCAAAGCTTATTAAGGTGGATATTGCTTGTACTTAGTGTATATTGTACAATTTCACGTTTCAGCATGCGAATATACGACAAATGTGAAATGTTTTGAAGCACATGTGAGAAAATAATTAGCTGGTTGAACTGTTTTTTACCACTTCTTTCTCCACATTCCCGTTCATTGCGTTGTGTATATTCATTTTCATTGACGAAAGTGGTTCGCCGCCCCGAATGCCGAAATCCAATGTACGAATGGGAAATGGAATCATAATGTCGTTTTCATCAAAGGCCTTTTTAATGGCTTTAATGGCATCCGTTTTTACCTTAAAATAACCCGGTTCACCCGGATAGCTGATCCAAAACCGGATGTTGAAGTTGATAGAGCTGCCTCCGAATTCCTCATAATCGAATACCGTATTGTCCAGATCAATTACCCCATCTATCTTTTTTATGGTTTCCAGGGTAATGGCTTGTACTTTATCCAGGTCGTCGCCATAGGAAATCCCTACGCCGATGTCAATTCTGCGTTTTCCTAGTACCGTGTAGTTGATGATTGGATTTTGCAGCACGTCCTTGTTGGGAACAAAAACTTCCTGACCGGTGAATGTCTTTACAATCGTTGTTCTTAAATTGGTTGCCATGGCGGTGCCCATGATGTCATTTACTTTTATGATATCACCTATGGAAAAGGGTGTGCGGAAAGCCAGGATAATCCCCGATACAAAATTGGCAGCAATATCCTGAAAGGCAAATCCTAAAGCCAAACCCAGTATTCCCACACCGGCGAGAATTGAGGTTACTGCCTTGTCTAACTTTAACACGCTTAATATGATAAATAATCCAATACCTATAATTGTATATTTTATTATCGTTGTGAAAAGCGAAGTTAATGCCTTGTTTTCAGAAGTTTTTGTGAATATTTTTTTGAAAGTTTTGGCTGCAAGTTTGGCGAGTACTACAAATACAATGAGTAACAAAATGGCTACCCCCATATTCGGTATCATACTTATGAAAGTTTCCCACCACGAATCAATTTTTTCAATAACCTGACTAAGTGCACTCTGAAAGTCTAAATTCATAACGTTTTGTTTTTATTGTTGGGGATTAATTTAATTTTTATGTTGAATGGTTTCAAATATACTTCAACCCTGCATACAATAAATAATTGTGCCGTTTATAGAATATAGGCTGAAACAGCCTGAGCTTGCACTATTTTTTTTAAAATTCGGAGAGAAAGGAATGGACTTGGGCTGACACTACCCCAAGCCGTGGAAATGAAACCTCACCGGAGCATGCGCTGAGTTCGGTTGCCCTGGGTTCTATAACAAACGGAAGAAGTAGAATAACTTAGAGGTAGTTACTTTTTCATTTTTGCACGTACGGAACTTCGATAGGTGGAAGGCAACTTTCCGCTGAATCGTTTAAAAGAAGCCACAAAAGTAGAGCGTGAATTGAATCCACAGGTTTCAGCTATTCCTTCAATGCTGTAATTGTTATAATGAGGGTCATTAAATAGCTTTATAACTTT
>JAVEQP010000157.1:0-5263 GCA_034007585.1 Lentimicrobium sp.
TAGAATTTAGAAATTGATCCTTCCCTTACTCTATCACACTTTCCGCACAATAAGCTGTGCATTTTCATATTTGACGATGCGGACTGCTTCTCCTCTGTCGATATATCCGGACTGGGCCACAGCATCAAACATCTGCCCGTTGATAATCACTTTGCCTGCCGGGCGAAGAATGGTATGGGTTTCGCCGGTTTGACCCAACATTTCGGTATAGTGACTATCTGAAGATATGTAACCTTCGGACTGGGGCTGGGTAGCCATAAGAGCAAGGTTTCCGAATATCGTACTTGTACCAAAGAGCTTTCGGGTCAGGTAAAACGATCCGATTATGGAAAGGAATGAAGCGATGATAACAATAAAAAACGCTTCAGCCAGCCCATTGAGTTGAACGCCGGTAAAATCGAATCCTATATTGTCTATCATGCTGAGCGTTAGACCGGTTACTATTAGTATGATTCCGGAAATACCCGCCACCCCAAAGCCCGGTATGGCAAATATTTCTATGGCAAGTAAAACCAGTCCCACGATAAAGATTAAAATTTCCCAATTGGCTGCCAGACCTTCCACATAGAGCGGGGCGAAATATAACAGTGCTCCAAAAACTGCAGCCCCCAGCGGAAAGCCAATGCCCGGAGTTTGCAATTCAAAATAAATACCGCCAATAATAAGCATAATGAGCAAGCCGCTGATGAGTGGTTTAGTCAAAAATCCAATAATATGGTCGGTAGCAGTAAGCTTTTGCTTTACAATGGTATAATCCTGCTTGCCTGTTATTTTCAGGATATCGGCTACGCTATTCACCTGAGCATTGCAATAATTGTATTTGATTGCTTCACTTGCGGTAAATGTTATCACCTGATTGCTATCGGTAATTCCCGGGATGTAAACCCGCGGATCCACCATACCCTGGGCAATGTCCGGATCACGACCGGTAGCTTCGGCAGTGGAACGCATGGTTGAGCGCATGTATGACTGGTATTTATCCGGCATGGCTTCGCCGGTTTGATTTACCACGGTGGCCGCACCTATATTGGCCCCTTCGCGCATATAAATACTGTCGCAGGCTATGGATATCAATGCACCTGCTGAAGCTGCATTGTTGTCAATATAAACCCATACCGGTATGGTTGATTTTAAAATTGCGGTGCGGATGGAGTCGGCTGTTTCAACCATACCGCCATAGGTGTTCATATGAATGAGAATGATGGATGCATTCATCTTTTTCGCTTCCTTCAGTGCTTTTTGAGTGCGGTGCCAGACCGGTGGAGCTATTTCCTCGCGAATGTCGAACTGGTAAATAATTCCGGGTTTTTTATCTGAAGTGTCCTGCTGAGCTGTGGTCGGATTGATAAATCCAAACCCCAGGCAGGTCAGTAGCAATAAATAAAGCGATTTCATAGAGATTATATTGAATGGAATGCGAAGATACGGCATAAATCAAAAGGTGCCATCAGCTTCACCGGGAAACATTCGATAAAAAACGAAGATTAGGGTGTTGTTTTATTCGTTTCACTAAAAAAATTGTTGCATCACCTTAAGCAGGCCGTTATGTCCCGATGTGTTTCCTGCCAGCAATTCGCGGCCAAATACAAAATTGCGTTCTCCCGTAAAACCGGTCACTTTGCCACCGGCCATTTCCACGATGAATGCTCCTGCAGCAACATCCCAGGCATTCAGTCCGTACTCATAAAAACCTTCAAATCTTCCACAGGCCACATACGCCAGATCGGCAGCAGCAGAGCCCAGGCGGCGCAATCCGGCTGTATGCCTCATCAGGTATTCAAATACTTTTAGGTAGGCATCTAAACGGCCATAGTCGTAGTAAGGGAAACCGGTCGCCAGTAAGGCCGTATCAAAATCTGTATTTTTGCTTACGCTGATTTTTTCGCCATTGAGCCGGGCTTCGCCACCTTTCCAGGCATAAAAGCATTCATCAAGATTTATCTCGTAAACCACGCCAACCACCACTTCGTTCCCCTCCATCAGTGCGATGCTGACGCAATACAAAGGTATGCCGTGAATGAAATTGGTGGTGCCGTCAAGTGGATCAATTATCCATTTGAAATACTCATTCTGATGACTCGCAGTGTCTTCTTCGGTGATGAAGCCGGCGCCGGAAATCAGTGGCCTTAATCCTTCAACAATCAGTGCTTCAGCATTTTTATCGACGTAAGTAACATAGTCGTGTTCTCCTTTTAGTTCTATATCCGATTGCCTGAATTTTACCGATTCCTCCTGTATGTACTTTCCTGCTTTTGAGGCTATATGACGAACCTGCTCAACGATTGCTGAATAATTTATAGTACTCATAATGCGTTCTTTTTATCAGATTAAATGGAAGTTATTGTGTCAAAAACTTCATTATTGTGTAGGGTGGTCAATATTACCTTTTCAATTTTATTGATGGAGGAAGCATCGAAAGACTTGCGGCAACGAATGTAATTTCCGGTGAAGCCATGCATGTATCCATCCTGCTGATCGGATTCCCACAAGACCTCCTGTTCACTCCCTGTATGCTGTTGGTAAAAATTACTTTTCAACTGGTCGGACAGGGTGTGAAGCTTCCGGCTGCGTTCCTGTTTAATCTTCTCCGGAAGCTGACCCGCCATGATGGCGGCTTTTGTTCCCGGCCTGGATGAGTAAGTAAATACATGCAGATAGGAGATGGGCAGGCTTTTTATGAATTTATACCCATCTTCAAAATCCTCCTCTCTTTCATCCGGGAAACCGGTAATTATATCAGCTGCAATGCATGCATGTGGCAGGAGGGTTTTAATTTTATTCACCCTTTGCTCAAAAACACTACGCTGGTATTTACGTTTCATCAGTGCCAAAATACGGTCGGAACCAGATTGCAGGGGAAGGTGAAAATGCGGCATGAATTTTTCCGATTTTGCCACCAGTTCAATGATTTCATCGGACAACAACTCCGGCTCTACTGAGGAAATACGGATGCGATTAATGCCTTTTAACTGCTCCAGTTGTTTTAATAAATCGAAAAAGCTTTCATCCCGGCCATGACCGAAATCACCAATATTTACGCCGGTGAGTACCATTTCTTTTATTTCACTGTCGGCTACTTTCTGCGCCACCTCAAGTGTTTCAGCAATGGTAGCGCTTCGGCTGCGACCTCTGGCATAGGGAATTGCGCAATAGGTACAAAAATAGTCACAACCATCCTGAACCTTAAAAAAGGAACGGGTGCGATCGCTGATTGAATACCCGGGTTCAAAATGCCGGCTGGTCAGGAGGGTCTCATCAGAAACAGCATTTTCATGATATTGCTTACCCGATACCACTTCCAGCAACTGATACTTTTCATTGTTTCCCAATACAATTTCTACCCCTGAATTTTTTAATTCATCTGGCCGCAACTGGGCATAACAGCCAATCACAGCAACCGAAGCTTTGGGATTGCGTCTCAGTGCCTGTCGAACTGCCGCACGTGTTTTCTTTTCAGCATGAGCGGTTACCGAGCAGGAATGAATGACATAGATATCAGCCTCGCGCCTGAAATCCTCTTCTGTATAGCCGGCTTCGGTAAATCTTCGGGCAATGGCCGAAGTCTCTGCAAAGTTCAATTTGCAACCAAAGGTCTGGAAAGCAATTCGTTTCGTATTCATCGCTGCAAAGATACGCATTTCACTTTGTTCCTCTTTTAACATCACCGTTGCAAAGTTGTTGATAAATGATATAGTACCGTTGAATTAAATTATTGTATATTTGTCCCATTGCAATATATTTTTTTAAGTTTTAACCCCATCAGATAGCCAACCTGAAAGAAATGAAACCTCACGTTTTCTTTTTTTGCTCACTACCTAAGTAATTCATCAAATTTTTATGGCAAATCAGGTCATTGACAATATTTCTGCAACCACCGGGATCTGGGATGGAAAAACGGTTCTTATCGTTGAAGATGTAGAATCTAATTACCAGTTTTTGGCTGCCACATTGCGTAAGTCGAAAATAAATATTATCTGGACACGTACTGCCGAAGAAGCCCTGGAATTAGTGCAGTTGGACAAACCCATCGATCTGGTGTTGATGGATGTACAACTGGATGGTATTGATGGATATACCGCTACGGGAAAAATTAAAGTGCTTAAGCCTACATTGCCGGTTATTGCTCAAACCGCTTATGCCATGAAAGGGGAAAAAGAGAAAAGCCAGGCCGCTGGGTGCGATGATTACCTTTCCAAGCCCATACGCCCTTCTGAGTTGCTGCGTACCATCAGCAAATATCTCTAAACCGGCTTTTGTCGAAAGATGGATGGGACATGTTGCAATAAAATTCCTCCAATAATTAATGACAAGCCTGCAATGGTTGACCACAGTATTTTTTCTCCCACAAAAATGTTAACGAAGAACAAAGATATAAAAGGGGAGAGGTAAACCAGATTGCTGACTTTGGCCGTGTTTTCAGCATATTTCAGTGCTTTCAGCCAGATGACAAAGGTGATGCCCATCTCGAAAAGGCCGATGTAAATTACACCCAAACTACCTTCAAATCCCGGCCATATCCATTGTTTCGTGACTATTGTGTAGATCAGGGCATAGAAAAAGCCGAACCCAAAATTAAGGAACAGTTTTTCAGTGGTTTCGCGTTTGTCCTTCATATTCAGCAGCCAGTAAGATGCCCAAAATAAAGCACTGACCAGCGCCAGGCCCGTTCCCAGAGGATTTGTAAAAGTGAGGGTGCTTAACCTGCCTCCCGTGGCAATAACCAGAGTGCCGAAAAAACTGATGATGAGCGCAAAAATATTCAGGAGAGTTATGCGCTGTTTTAAAACCGGAATGGAAAGCAATACCAGAATCATAGGCCAGATATAATTAAGCGCCACCGCTTCCTGGGCCTGCAAGAGAGAATAAGCTTTAAGCAGGATTAGATAATAGGCAAACGGGTTCAGTAAGCCCATCACTGCCGAAAGACCAACTTCTTTTAAGGTAAGCTGTTTTAAACCTGCCCAACGTCCATTTATTAAAAGCATGCTGCCTAAGAAGACCACCGCAACGAAGCTGGCAAAAAGGAGTATCTGAGTATAATTCAAAAAATCAAGCGTAAGCTTAAAGGCCGAACCTATGGTGGACCAGAAAAGTACCGCCAACAGGGCGAGCAGTATTGATTTTTTGTCTGTCTTCATTTAAGACAAAAGTAGGGAAAAATATCCCCCACGCAATGACGCGAAGACACGAAGGTTTAATTTTTAGACGATAGAGGCCAATTAAAATTCATGTACATAAAAGAATTTATTCACTTCACTGGTTT
>JAVEQP010000061.1:0-2144 GCA_034007585.1 Lentimicrobium sp.
CAGGTGGAATTCACCATTGATATAGAAGACCTGAAATTTTACAACAGCAACCTTGAATTTGTAGCAGAACCAGGCGCCTTTACCATTTTCGTGGGCGGCAACTCACGCGATGTGTTGCAGACTGATTTTAAGCTTATTGAGTAGTATCTGGACAAGGAGAATTTATGATTGCGGATTAAACCCACGCCGTTAACTGATCACTCAACAAATCAGCAAATCAGCACATCAGCAAATCAGCACATCAGCAAATCAACAAATCAACAAATCAACACATCAACAAATCAACCTCTAAAAATCACTTCTCCTCCTTCACCATCCGTTCCAGCTCCTTGTTGTAATATTCTTCGGCCATAAGGAAGCCATCGGCCCATACTTCTTTCTTTTCGGCTACCCCTTTGTCGTCCATATACATCCAGACGCCATCCTTGCGGTGACTTTTGTAAGGACCCGAAATCATTACCCGCCCATTGGGATGATAAAAAGTGGCCAATTCCTCAAGTTTCCCATTAATGTACTTTGCCGACAATTTTAAGGGTCCGTCATAGTAATATTGTTTCCAGGGACCGTCCTTCACGCCGTTTTTATAGGTTATCTCTTCGAGTAAGGCGCCATTCTGATAGAAATTTTTCCATACGCCCACTCCCTGTCCGTTTTCATAGTGCTCCTCTGAAATAAGTATAGTATCCTGATTAAAGAATTTCCATTCTCCCTCACGTTTTTCATTCAGATACAGACCTTCTGACATTTTTCGCCCATTGGGATAATAGCTGGTGGTAAAAGCCTCATTTCCATTGGCTGAATATCGGGTTTCAGCCTTTACCTTTCCGGTGGTATCAAAATAAATAAATGTACCCTGTGGTTTGTCATTTTCGAAATTACCTTTATAAATCAACCTTCCCAGGGGATCGGTCTTTTGCCAGGCTCCCTGTCTGCGACCATTTTCATCCATCTGGTTCAGACTATCCTGAGCGCTCAGGCTCAGCGGTGTAATGGTTGACAAAAAGCACAGAAGTAAGATTATGTATTTCATTATCAATCTATTTAGCTTTTAAATACTCATTTATATCTAATTAATAAAACAAAAAGCACACCATTTTAATTACTTTTGTACAAAAATATATAAAACCGGGCTTAAACCAACCGACAATCTCGCATGAACAGCAATTATTCTTCCCGACTGCTCGAAAACACAGTAAACGAACTTACCCGCCTGCCAGGTATTGGCCGGCGAACTGCCATCAGGCTGGCCTTGCATCTTTTGCGTCAGGATGAGCAAAAAGCCCTCGCTCTGGGCAATGCCATCATCAATCTTCGCAGCCAGGTGAAATATTGCAAGCGCTGCCACAACCTCTCTGACGATGAACTCTGCAACATCTGCAAAGACCTTCGCCGCGATCAAACCCTGCTTTGTGTGGTAGAAGACCTGAGAGATGTGATGGCCGTTGAGAACACCATGCAATACCGCGGTTTATACCATGTGCTGGGTGGGGTAATCTCGCCCATGGATGGCATTGGACCGGGTGAACTGAATATTGATTCATTGATAAACCGTCTGCATGCCGAAAACACCGCCGAACTGATTATGGCACTTCCGGCTACCACCGAAGGCGATACCACCAGCTTTTATATCTATAAGAGAATGAATGAGCATCACAAAGATGTAAAACTGTCCACCCTGTCAAGGGGTGTCGCCATTGGCGATGAGTTGCAATATGCCGATGAAATCACCCTCGGACGTTCCATACTAAACCGGGTGCCGTATCATAATGCGCTTTGATCTGTGATCTGTGATCTGTGATCGGTGATCGGTGATCTGTGATCTGTGATCGGTGATCGGTGAGCAGTGAGCAGTGAGCGGTTGATGCGTTGCGTGTCCGTCCGCCTTAGGCGGATCGGGATGTGCTGATATGCTGATGTGTTGATGTGTTGTGATGAATAATCGGAGAGTGGGAAATTAAGGAGAAGTAGGAAGTTCTGGGTTCTGGGTTCTTGGTTCTTGGTTCTTGGTTCTTGGTTCTGGGTTCTGGGTTCTGGGTTCTGGGTTCTGGGTTCTGGGTTCTGGGTTCTGGGTTCTGGGTTCTGGGTTCTGGGTTCTGGGTTCTGGGTTCTGGGTTCTGGGTTCTGGGTTCTGGGTTCTGGGTTCT
>JAVEQP010000061.1:2244-25120 GCA_034007585.1 Lentimicrobium sp.
GAAATTAGCGGTAAAACAATTCAGGAGGGTGGGTTTTGAACTATTGGTCTCCCGAATCGCTACGCTCTCGGGATTTCGCTATGCTCAATTTGTTTTTTAGTCTTTTGCCTTGAAGCTTTGGGAAGAAATTCCGTCACCCAGTCACCCCGTCTCCCTGTCCCCTCATCGCCTCAGTCGCCCCATCGCTCCATCGCCCATTCGCCTTTTCGCCCCATCTCCTTGTCGTCCCGTCGCCCCAGTCGTCCCGTCGCCCCATCGCTCCATCGCCCATTCGCCTTTTCGCCCCATCTCCTTGTCGTCCCGTCGCCCCAGTCGTCCCGTCGCCCCATCGCTCCATCGCCCATTCGCCTTTTCGCCCCGTCGCCCCAGTCGTCCCGTCGCCCAGTCGCCCAGTCGTATCTTCCCCTTGTCATACAAATAGAAGCAGGAATTTCGATACAAAATGCCATCCCTACTTAACCCTACTCAATAAAATCAAAAATACTCATCTGATTTTTATGCTCTTCGGGATGCATCGACGGTTTGTAATTCCCATAGCCCTTGTGTTCCAGATAGATTAGAATAGCCTTCTTATACATAGTTACAGGAGTGGTGCCGTTTTCCTTGCAAAAGGCATCCACTTTGGCTTTCTGCGATGAAGTCAGTTTAAAACTAACGGCTTTAAACTTTATTTTCCTGCGCTTTTTTTTAGGCATATTGCGAACTTTAATAGGATGACTTTAATAAACCTGCCGGGAACAAATGTATCAATATTTTTTATGCTGTCACCACTTCCTCTATCCTGCCCTCAAAATATCCTTGATATCATTGAGCAATTTACCGGCAAGCACTTCAGCCTTCACCATCGAATCACTTTCAGAGTATATGCGGATGATGGCTTCAGTGTTGGAACGACGCAGGTGTACCCACTCTTTGTCAAATTCAATTTTAACCCCGTCAATGGTATTCAATGGATGATTTTTATACTTTTCGGCTACCGCGGCCAGTATCTTATCTACATCCATATCATCAGAGATCTGGATTTTATTTTTAGAAACAAAATAATCCGGGAAGGTGTTGCGCAACGCAGTACAACGCTTGCCTGATTCGGCCAGCATCGATAGGAAAATAGCAATACCAACCAGAGCATCCCGGCCATAATGCAACTCGGGCAGAATAACGCCTCCATTGCCTTCGCCACCGATAACGGCATCTACTTCCTTCATTTTGGCCACTACATTTACCTCGCCCACTGCCGAAGAGAAGTATTCACAGCCCGCTTTCTGAGTAACATCGCGCAAAGCCTGAGTGCTCGACAAATTGGATACCGTATTTCCCTTACCTATGGAAAGTACATAGTCAGCCACAGCTACCAGGGTGTATTCTTCGCCGAAGAACCCACCATCCTCGCAAATAATGGCCAATCGGTCAACATCCGGGTCAACTACAACCCCTACATGAGCCTTGTTTTTTTCGACCAGTTTCGATATTTCTGACAAATGTTCAGGAATAGGTTCAGGATTGTGGGCGAACCTGCCGGTAGGTTCGCAATGCAACTCGTCAATCATTTCAACGCCCAATGACTTCAACAGCAATGGGATAGCAATACCACCCACTGAATTCACGGCATCAACCGCTACCCTGAATTTAGCCATTTTTATTGCAAATGAATTTACATAAGGCAAATTCAGAATCTTTTCGATGTGCTTGCGCAACTGAGTGTCATCATAAGATATTTGACCCAGCTTATCCACTTCTGCGAAGGTGAAATCTTCTGCATCAGCGATATTCAACAGTTCCTCACCGGTTTCACCGGAAATAAATTCCCCTTTTTCATTGAGCAACTTCAGCGCATTCCATTGCCAGGGGTTATGACTGGCAGTAACAATAATGCCTCCGCCAGCATTCAGATCGGTAACTGCCATCTCAACAGTGGGTGTAGCAGCCAGCCCGATATCAGTAACATTAAGACCCATGGCTGCCAGAGTGGAAATAACCAACTGGCTTACTATTTGACCCGAAACACGGGCATCACGGCCTACCACTACACTATTTTTCTCAGGTGATTGCTGCTTCAGTATGGTAGCAAAGGCAGCAGTGTACTTTACAATATCAACAGGACTTAAGCCCTCACCGGGCTTGCCGCCAATGGTACCCCGAATCCCTGAAATACTCTTTATTAACGTCATTGTATGTATATTATAGGACTACAAAAATAGGCCAATTCATTGAATTACTGCGAATATAACTTATCAACAAAGCAATGTAAATAACTTTCCGATAAAACACTTTATTTTATGGGATAAATGTACTAATATTATTCCGAACTTTAGCAGGGAGAAGTGTATTAAAAAATGCACTCTTTCGGTTTAAAATGCTTAATTTTGCAAATTCTGGAACCGTCGAAGATTCTGACTATGATGAATGACTTTTTTGATGATCGCAATGCGGATGAATACATTGACCGGCTATCGACCCGATTCGACAGCATGATCGTGAATGGCACCGCCTTGTTTTTCGACATTGAAGAATACGAAGATCTGATTGATCACTATCTTTTTATCAATAACCTTAAAAAGTGTAGTCAGGTAATGGGTTATGCTATGGAGCAGTATCCCGGCAATACAGATTTACTTATCAGACAGGCACAGTTACTGGTTTCGTCAAACAAGGCCGAAAAAGCACTCAGGGTATTGTCGAAGGTTGAAGACCTTGACCCCCACAACAGCGAGGTTTTCTTTACCAAAGGTGCTATTTACAGTCAGATGAAACGCTATGCTGACGCCATTGAAGAATACAACAAGGCCATCAGAGACGATGAAGACCTTGCCAATATATACTCCAACATTGCATTTGAGTACGAAAATCTGGGCAATTATGAAAAATCTATAGAATATCTGAAAAAGGTACTCTTTATTGAGCCCGACAATGAAACCATTATCTTTGAAATAGCTTTTTGCTTTGAAATTACCAACCAACCGGAAGAAGCCATCAGCTATTTTTCAGGGTTTACCGATAAGCATCCTTACTCGCAATTTGCCTGGTTTAACCTTGGCATAGCATACAACAATATTGAGCTATATGAAAAGGCCATTGAAGCATTTGATTTTGCTATAGCTATCGAACCCGCCTTTTCGTCGGCTTATTTTAACAAAGCCAATGCATTTGTTGCCATAGAAAAATACTCGCTTGCCATCAAATCATACCTGGAAACTTTTGAGCATGAGGAACCGGAAGCCCTTACCTTCTACTATATAGGCGAATGTTATGAAAAGATGGAGGAATTTGATAAGGCCATCAATTATTTCAGAAAAGCATTGAACCTTGATGAGAGCCTTGCCGATGCCTGGGTTGCCATGGGTGAGTGTTACAACAGCAAGGAAAATTTCCAGGCGGCCATACGGTATATCCGCAAAGGCCTGAAAATTGACCCTGAAAATAGTGACTACCTGTTGTCCATGGCATTTAGCCAGCAAAGTGCAGGCTTTATCTCCGAAGCCATTGTCTCCTATGAAAGATCACTGAAATACAATCCCGAAGATATCTCAATCTACCTGGATTATTCGGCGCTGTTTGATGAGCAACAGCAATACAGAAAAGCCATTGAAATTTTGGATCAGGGGTTGAACAGGCTGGATCAACATCCGGAATTACTTTGCCGTAAAGCCGTATATCTTGTACACATAGGCATGAATCAGGAACTTAAGCAATTCACCTTCACCAATCTGAAGATTTTACAAGAAAATAGGCTTTTCATTTATCAGTATGAGCCGGATCTGGAATTCAATACCAGGTTCCAATTACATTTGCTTGAATTTTGAAGTCATTTACATGTTAAGCCTGAGCCAATACTACTTCTGTTTACCGCTCCAACCTTTTACCCACTATGAAATTTTACCTTAACCTGTTTTTAAAGGGAATAGCTATGGGTACTGCCAACATCATTCCCGGTGTTTCGGGTGGCACCATAGCACTCATTACCGGAATATTTGAACGCTTGATTAATGCCATAAAATCCTTTAATCTTACGGCAATTAAACTATTGTTTGCCGGTAAGTTCCGGGAATTTGCCCGCCATACGGATCTTGTCTTTCTAATCGTCCTTTTTGCCGGGGTGGGAGTTGCCCTCATCAGCCTTGCCCGCATTTTTGACTTTCTTTTTCAGCAATATCCCATATATATCTGGTCTTTCTTCTTTGGGCTTATCCTTGCTTCTGTATATTTCGTGGGAAGAACCGTTGAAAAATGGAATTTTATAGCGGTATTCCTGCTTGTAATGGGTGCGGCCATTGCCATAGTAATTAGTTTTATGAATCCGGCTACTGAAAACAGCAATACCTTTTATTTGCTGCTATGTGGGATTGCCGCCGTTTGCAGCATGATATTACCGGGAATTTCAGGATCCTTTATTCTTATTCTGATGGGCAATTACCAACTGGTAGCCATTGATGCCATAAACAACCTAAGGTTCGACATTTTGCTGCCTGTCCTAATCGGCGCTGCCATTGGTCTGTTGGGTTTTTCCTATTTACTTTCGTGGATATTCAAGCGTTTCCGCGATCAGACCATTGCATTACTCACAGGATTTATTCTGGGTTCTCTTGGCATCATCTGGCCCTGGAAAGAAACGCTTTTTATGCTTGATGCAGCAGGGACGCCCATACTTAAAAATGGTGCACCCATCGTTTCACGATATGCTATTGCATTACCTCCGGCTTATGATGCCTCCTTTTTTATAGCCATTTTTATTATGCTGCTTGGCATTGCCAGCATCTGGTTTCTCGAAAAGCAAGCCGACACGGGCAAACAGTGAAGATGAAAAGATATGGCCTGATTGGGAAAAGCCTGGAACATTCATTTTCGCAACAATATTTTACCCGAAAATTTAGTACGGAAAATATTGCTGCCGAATATATGTTGTTCCCGATGGGGCATATTGAAGATTTCCTGGCTATCGTCGCTGCTGATCAGTTGTTGTTCGGGGTAAATGTAACCTTTCCCTATAAAAAAGAGATTATCCCTTTTCTGCATGCCCTTTCGCCGATTGCGGCGCAGACAGGTGCAGTGAACACGGTAAAAATTCAAAGGCAGGCAGGAAAATTATTGCTTGAAGGCTACAACACCGATGCCCCTGCCTTTGAGTCGGAAGTTACCGAAAAAGCAGGTCCGCCGTCAGGATTGGCGCTGATTATGGGCACAGGCGGAGCTGCCGCTGCAGTGGGCACCGCGCTTCAACAACTGGGATGGGAGTTCAGGATGGTAAGCCGCCACAAACAGTGTCCGGGCACAATTTTATACTCCGATCTGAGCAGTGAATTGCTTCATCAAACGACACTTATCGTAAATGCTACCCCTTTAGGGACCTTCCCTGACACAGGCTCCTGCCCTCCCCTGCCCTGGCAATGGATAAATGCGAATCATTTTTTATTCGATCTGGTTTATAACCCACCGGAAACCCTTTTCATGAAGCGTGGCAAAGAAAAAGGTGCACGGACAATCAATGGATTGGATATGCTGCACAAGCAGGCACAATTGTCCTGGGAAATCTGGAACAGTCCGTGAAATCAGCATTCATAAAGGCGGATATAAAATAAAGTCGCCCATCTGATGTCTTTATTTACTATTTTTACCTTTCATTCCTATCCCAAAGCCTATGATTGCAACACCTGACCTTCCGGACCGCCCCGCAAAAAGCAAAATAAAACTGCTAACCGATGATGCCGGCAGAATGTCGGTTCACATCCCGCGGGAAGGTCTCTCATTAAGAGGGTCTTTCACCCTGTTATTCATTGTTTTCTGGATGTTTATGATTATTGTATGGAGTATATTGTTAATGCAGTTTGGGATGATATGGTTGCTGGCCTCGGTGCCCTTTTGGGCGCTGGCCATAACTATCCTTGTACTTTCAGGCCGGATGATTTTTTCATCACAAACCCTGGAAATGAGCAACAACGAACTCCTACTGCTAAAAAAAACGGGGGGCAAAACTGCCCATGCCAGCTTCGACATCCGAAAGATTGAGGCCATCAGCCTGGTAGAGGGAACCTATAAGACATTGGCCGGCATTACCCGCCGGGGGACTTATCCGGCCATTATTTATAACAAAGAAGCTTTTGGCTTTGGCGAACGATGCCGGTCCGACGAAAAATACTGGCTGGTTACTTTACTCAACCATTTTATTGCTTCAAAAACAATGACCACATCATGATAAAAACCCTTGATCACAAACAAATCCGCGAGATACTCCTGAAGCACGACAACCGGGTAATCTTCGAAAAAACCAATGTTGTACCTGACGAGAGTGAACTCAGAAAAGAACTTGATTCCATACTTGGTATGGAAAATTGTTCCAGGAAGTCGGTACTGGGCCTGGATATTTTTCAATACAGTTCCTATGGGGAATTTGAACAAATGTTGATTCCGTTTTTGTTTAAAACCATGATCAACACTACCATTGACCTGTGTCTGGAAAATCATCCGTTTATCTTTCAGTATTACAATCACGAAAGGATAGAAAAGCTGTTTATCAGCACCGGTGATGGGGGATTCTTTATCTTCGATACGCCCCTGCATTCCTTGCTTTTCGCGAGCAATTACGCCATTGTCCTCCGCATTTACAATGCCTTTCACTTTTTCCCAAGGTTGCGAAAAATTATTGGCGGCATCAGTACCCGATATGCCATTACTCACGACAGAGTTTACACTTACAACGAAAATCATTATGGCAGAGCCATCATCAATAACGCCCGAATACTTTCACGCGATATCCTGAACCGCTGCCTGATTGATGAACATGTTCACCGCTGGTTTACGGTAAACATTGATGGCATTGAAAACCTCCAGGTACTCACCATAGATGATGTGTCACACATCCACGAATTCAGTGACTACAATCAGCTACTGCTGGCTACCTCATCCGATAAGATATTTGGAAGAGAACCTTCCCGGCAGGAAGGCATCATCAATTCCGATATACTAAAAATTGGAAAAATCAAAGCCAAGGAAATGGACATCAGCATTTACAACCTACACCTTCAGGTTAGCCTGAGTCTTATCAACAACGACGATTTAACTCAAAACAAAATAGTAACCGTAAGCCTGGGCAATCTGAATACAACAGGGATTTAATCAACGGTAGTTCATTAAACAGAAAGGTCATCATGTGCGCACTCAAAATTCTTCCGGTCGAAAAAATCAGAGAAACGGATGCCTACACCATCCGGCATGAACCCATTGAATCCATCAACCTGATGGAACGAGCTGCGAAAGCATGCTTCAGATGGATGACCAAAAGGCTGAAGAAATCTTCCAGGATTAAAGTAGTGTGCGGAACGGGCAACAATGGAGGGGATGGACTGGCGCTGGCACGTATGCTTTTTGAAGCTGACTACGACACTGAAGTAACCATTATAGACCATACAGGCGCAGGTTCCACTGATTTTGAAGAAAACTTTAATTTCCTGGCTGAGCTTCCCGGCC
Organism: Lentimicrobium sp.; assembly: GCA_034007585.1. GTDB lineage: Bacteria > Bacteroidota > Bacteroidia > Bacteroidales > Lentimicrobiaceae > Lentimicrobium. The sequence goes on from JAVEQP010000061.1 coordinate 9,703, forward strand.
TTATCATTACCAATGTAACGGCACATGACCCTCAGATTGATTTTGAAGGATTTGACGTAGTGGTAGATGCCATTTTTGGCTCCGGACTTAATCGCGAACCGGAGGGCTTATATGCGGATGTAATCAATCAAATCAACGCTTGCCAGGCATTGATTATCGCCATTGATGTGCCCTCGGGCTTATTTGCCGACAAACCCACCCATCTGGAATCTGCCGTGGTGCAGGCAGATTATACCCTTACCTTTCAGTTGCCCAAACTCTCGTTTGTATTGCCGGGCAATGACGCTTTTACCGGTGAATGGCAGGTGCTTGGCATTGGCCTGCACCAGGGCTTTATCAAAGCTTGTGAAACTCACCATGCGCTCGTTGAGATTAATGATTGCAAAAATCTTTATCGTCCCCGTTCACAGTTTGCCCACAAGGGAAATTTCGGCCACGCCCTGCTTCTTGCCGGAAGCACTGGAAAATATGGCGCAGCCGTAATGGCAGCCAGGGCCTGTCTGAGATCCGGGGTAGGCTTGCTCACCACACATCTTTCGGCCAATGGCTTTGGCATTATGCAAACCGCCGTGCCCGAAGCGATGGTATCGGTGGATAAAGAGGACAACTACCTGAGTGAACTTCCTGATCTTGGCCCTTATAGTGTGATTGCTGCAGGACCAGGACTGGGCATGGAAGCTGAGACTCAGGCCATGCTTAAATTATTGATTCAGCAAACCCGGGTACCACTGATTTTAGATGCGGATGCGCTAAATATATTGTCTGAAAACAAGACCTGGATATCTTTTCTGCCGGCGGGAACCATCCTTACCCCTCATCCGGGCGAATTTGACCGTCTGGCGGGAAAAACATCCGATCCTTTTGCCCGCCTTGAATTGTTAAAGGCATTTGCCATCAGGTATAAATTACATGTGGTGCTGAAAGGCGCTTATACAGCTACCGCCACACCTTCGGGGAATGTGTATTTTAATCCAACCGGCAATCCCGGCATGGCTACCGGGGGCAGCGGTGATGTACTTACCGGAATAATTACGGGCCTGCTGGCTTCGGGATATACCCCTGGGGAAGCCTGTCTGCTGGGCACCTGGCTGCATGGAAAAGCGGGCGATCTGGCCGCCAAAGCCCTTGGGCAGGAAGCCATGCTTCCCACAGATATTGTTAAGAATTTAGGAAAAGCGTTCAGCAAAATCAGCAAATAACGGGCTAAAGTACCTGTAAAATTGCGGTTTATTCACTAAGAACGAGATCTTCTTCCAACCGAAGATTATCCACAATAAAGGTCTGACGGTCGGGTGTATTGCGCCCCATATAGAATTCCAAAATTTGGGGAATTTCGGCTGACTTGCGCAAAATAACAGGATCCAGTCGCATGGAATCGCCAATAAAGTTCCTGAATTCATCGGGTGATATTTCACCCAGCCCTTTAAAGCGCGTGATTTCAGGTGAAGGCCCCAGTGCTGCAACCGCTGCCTGGCGTTCTTCTTCAGAATAACAATAAATGGTTTTCTTTTTATTCCTTACCCTGAAAAGTGGGGTTTGCAGAATATAGAGATGTCCGGCCTTAACCACATCGGGATAAAACTGCAGAAAAAAGGTAAGCAGCAGCAATCGGATGTGCATACCGTCCACATCGGCATCGGTAGCGAGCACAATGTTGTTATATCGCAGATTTTCCACTCCATCTTCCATATTTATGGCACTTTGAAGCAGGTTAAATTCCGCATTTTCATAAACCACCCTTTTGCTAAGTCCGTAACTATTCAATGGCTTGCCTTTGAGGCTGAACACGGCCTGAGTGTTTACATCCCTCGACTTTGTGATGGAACCGCTGGCAGAATCACCCTCCGTTATAAACAAGGTGGTATTCAGCCGCCTGGAATCGCTGCTATTGTAGTGAATGCGACAATCGCGCAACTTTTTATTGTGAAGGCTGACTTTTTTAACGCTTTCGCGCGCCAGCTTTTTGATGTTGGCAAACTCCTTGCGCTCCTTTTCGCTCTGCGTTATTTTTCTGAGCATGGCCTCAGCTACCTCGCTATTCATGTGCAGGTAGTTGTCGAGCTGTCTTTTAAGAATATCACTTATATAGTTACGAACGGTCTGACCGTCGGGTTCCATATGCATGGAGCCCAGCTTGGTTTTGGTTTGGGATTCAAACACCGGCTCCTGCACCTTGAGACTGATGGCCGCCACCAGGGATTGCTTGATGTCGTTGGGATCAAAATCCTTCTTAAAAAATTCACGCACTGTCTTTACCAAAACTTCCCGAAAAGCGGCCTGATGTGTCCCGCCCTGCGTAGTATGCTGACCGTTTACAAAAGAATAATACTCTTCGCCATATTGTCGTTCGCTATGGGTAAAGGCACATTCAAAATCGTCTTCTTTAATTTGAATAATGGGATAAGCTGTGCTGTTGCCGTTGATGTTACGCGCAAGCAGATCGAGCAGCCCATTCTTTGCCTGCATGCGGATGCCGTTAAACCAGATGGTAAGCCCGTTATTCAGGAATACATAATTCCAGAGCATTTGCTCAATATATTCAGATAAAAAATGATAATGTCCGAATATATCTTCATCAGGAATAAACGTGATAAGGGTACCGCTGCGCAAATTACTGGGTTCTTCCGGGTGCTCAAGGGTCAATGTACCCCGACAAAATTCCACCACCTTGGTTTTCCCTTCGCGTATACTCTGAGCGCAGAAAAAACTTGAAAGTGCGTTCACCGCCTTGGCTCCCACCCCATTCAGTCCGACAGCCTTTTTAAAAACCTTAGAATCGTATTTGGCACCGGTATTTATCTTTGATACACAATCAATTACCTTTCCAAGCGGCATGCCCCGGCCATAGTCACGGATGCTCACCTTCTGATCTTTAATGGCCACTTCTATGGTACGGCCATTGCCCATTACAAACTCATCAATGCCATTGTCAACAATCTCTTTTATCAATACGTAAATGCCATCATCCTGAGACGAGCCATCGCCCAGCTTGCCAATATACATGCCCGGACGCAACCGGATATGCTCCTTCCAGTCGAGGGTAACCACGGTATCGTCAGAATATAGACCGGGATCGCTTTGTTGATATTCTAATTCTTCCATATGGGTGCAAAGATAGCTGAATCCTTTGACTTTAGCGGCCCGGCAACATTAGATTTATAACAGATTATCAACAGGTTTATCAACAAAAGCAAGTGAACAGCCTTAAGGTTGGATAGGTTTAAGCACCCAGGTACCGGGAAAAAGACTTTGCAGTGTATTGAGTTCATTCTGAGCTTCAGCTTCAGTTTTAAAGGCCTTCAATGATATTCTGAAGTGGGAACCGGAAATCAAAAAGCGGGCATCGTTATAACCCATTGCCCTGAGCCGGCTTACCTCACGGTTGGCTTTCTCAAGGCTGTTAAGGCTCCCGGTTATAACGTGATACATTTTAAGCTCTGTTCCCGGAGCAGGCACCGTCGTTAATTCAGGCTGGCCGGTATCGTTAAGCTTTGCCAGATTCAGTCCGGGCAGATCACATACAAAATAATCGGGTTCCGGATCGTTGCCTTCGCCAAACCATACCATGGCATATTCACCATAGATGGCAATGCCCATTGCTTTCCAGGATTTTGTCCATTTACCGGTATTCAGCAGATAGTCGTTGGTAACTCCTATGGCAATCCACAGGTCAAGGGCATCCACTGCCCGGGCGGGTTCCCCGGCTTCATAGACCATTTCCCAGGCCTTAAACTTGTAATTGGTGAGTTGGCGTGGCTTTTCGGTCATGCATTTGATGCGATCACTGTCCGTGGCATAACAGCAGGCAGTCCATTCTCCATTCCCAGACCAGCTGTGAAGGTTGCACTCACCAAAATCGGGACGGTAACGGGTTAAATCCATAGCATGAACCCGGGCCACATAACTCAGCGACCGGCTTAGCGGCAACTGAGGCGCGTTGTGAATGCGACGGTGATCATTGATAAGCTGGAACAATTTATATTCTTCAGCGGTAGCGCACAAGCTATCCATTACCGGCAATACCCCCTCCTGCCCATAAACGCGGGATAGCATTAATACTGCCATCATCCAAAAAATAAAAATCCGCCTGCCTCGCATAAAATAAATTATAATAAGGCAAAATTACCATTTATACCCATGCCGAACAAAAATTTATTGTTGCGGTCTTTTATCTTTAATCGATATCGAACGTCTGAGCATGGTCCAGGCAGCGCTCACCTCCCCGGGGCGGGGAATAAAATTGCGGATGCGGGTACCGGTAGCCCGTTTAAAAATAACGAATTGATAAATCATTCCAGCCGAATAGGCCACGGAAGCTGTAAGGCCGGCACCCGTAACACCCATGATCGGAATCAGGGTGAATCCCAGTATTACCGTAAAAACCAGACCTATACCTGATGAAATGGTATTGTGCCAGGGCTGACCACTTCCTGAAAAATAATGACTGAACATATTTGAAATAGCCACCGCGAGTATGCCGGGGGAAAGACTGAGCAGCACTGCGGTTACATGTTCAAACCCACTGCTAAAAATGAAGGTGAAAAATGAGGAGGGTAAAATCAGGAGTACCATCAGCATGGACAAGGTGATGATTGCGGTGAGTTTTATAAAATCAATGGTTAGTTTGCTGTTGGCGACAGCATCGCTTGAGTTTGAAATGCGGGAATATTGCACCATGGCAATGCTGCGCGATACTATCCATAAACTTTCAGCCACCTGCACCCCGATAGAAAACAGTCCGAGGGTAGCCCGGTTGAAGGTTTTTTCGATGATGTAATAGCTCAGCCGATAGTTAAACAGTTGCATCAGGCTGGCCGATTGCAGATAACCACCAAAGCGAAAAAGCTGACGTATCAGTCCCGGTTCAATAAGTTTCGCCTTTTTCACATAACGCAACATCAACAACGAGCTACTCAGCATTGCAAGGCTAAAGGATGCATATAACCCCGTTACATAGGCCATCACCGTGTGGTGGTGCCATCCGGCCATAAGCGTTAGAATCGTTAATAACATAGTGATGGTTTGCAGAAGCGCAATGGCATTAAAATGGAGCACTTTTTCTTTACCCAGCAATACATTCTGACTGATGGTGAGGCCGGCCTGCAACAGTGATAACCCTATCAGGTGGACAAAGAGTTCAGCAGGCACCAGACCAAAGAGCTTAAGCAGCAATGATCCTGTAAATGAGACAAATATTGCCCAAATCCCAGAGGGCAGAAGCAAAGGCAACAATGCATGCCGGGGAACAAGGTAAACCAAAACGCTGCCCCCGACAAAGGAACTCACCATCTGATTGATGCTGATACCAAGAATAAGCAGGGAAACCGTTCCAATGCCTGCAGCCCCGATATAGCGCGTGGCAATGATAAGGATGGCCAGATTACCCAGGGCAATCAATAAACGGGCAGCGGTGGTTGAAATGAGCTTGCTGATCATACCGAATGTATCCCTTTAGCCGGTTTTACTAACCTCAGCCGCTTTTTTAACTGAAAAAGTGCCGATGAGGGTATGAAAACAAATTTCTTAACATCAAAATACAAATAGTCACCCGCAAAGCTCAGGGTATGCATGCCGCTATAACCGGCCGGCGGTTCAAGGGTAGCCACCGGAGTTTCAACAAAGGTGGTTGCCGACAAGGCTATTATTTCATTGATTACCACCCTGCCACCGTAAGTTTGTGAACAATCCTGAGCGGGACGGTAAAGCTTGTCATCGATTTTAAAAAACGTTCCCGCTGGCCGTGCATTGCGGATGTCGGCCTTTACAGGACTGAGCAGGTGAGGTACAAATGGGCCCTCGAGGAAATCGGCATGCCAAAGGTGCAATTCTACATTTGTGGCATAAGCCGGGGTAAAAAAGAGATACCAGCGTTGATGGTGATAAATCAGGCTTGGATCTGCTGCAGCCAATCCCGGAACAAGGGTGCGCATACGTTCCAACCGGCCCGTACTAACCTTTAACTCATAAAGCTCCACCGAACCATGACCCAAAGATTCAGGAATGCAATAAATTTTGTTTTCGTGCGTAAACAGGAAAGGATATGACAAATGCCAGGGCTCGCTTAAAGCCGTCATTGCTTCACTTACGCTTCCCTCTTTTACATTGAACCAGGAAGCAGAAATATGTGCTTTCCGCTGCTGATAGGAATAATCCTCATAAAGTAGCAGCAAGTGCTCTTTTTCTTTTATCGAAAAACCATCGGCAAAATAGCGGTACTTTTCCCTGGCACCAATCCAGGTTACAGATGATAAATCAATTTTATAATTTGCAGATGCCAGTAATTCCGATGCCTGCATTTTAATCAAACCGGTTTGCCATTTCTCTGCCCTGAAAATTTCATGCAAATGGAATTGAATGCGGTTGCCCAGGCTCTGGAGCAGAAAGCGTATCATGGTCAGGTTACCGGGCATTTTATAAACCGGAGCCGTTGTCGTTAAGCCAGCTTCGTTTGCCGGGAATGAATGAAGAGTTGCAATTTCGCGGCAAACATCTGCCGGCCAGGAAACAGATAAACGTATGGTCTGTTCCAGGTTGGCTTTCCATGAATGGGAAATGGTAGGAAAGTATCCTTTTCGCAAAATCAGGCCGCCATCCAGTTTTTCAGTAAGGCGCTGTAATATGGCTGCGGTTACTTTTTTCTTTTTCGCAATTTCCCAAAAAGCGGGGGGTACTCCCCGGAATTTCTGCTCATCACCATGATGAAAAGACCAAATGCCGTAAGGTGTGCAATCCAGAATGTCGCCCCTCAAAATTCCAAATCCAAACTTCAATATAAAATCAGGCCTATAGGATTTAATCAATAGGATATCGCTTTCGCTGAAATATTCGCTGTATTTCCCTTTATGGATGATAGTACTACGAATAACGGGAATATTGGCTGAAATATCGTTAAAGGCGACCGTTTTAAATACCGGCGGTCGAAAAAAGTATTGATAGTATTTTTTAAACAGCAACTTTTCCCACGAATAGTGAATAATCTTTTTAATCCAACTAAGCTTTGATGGATTATTTTCAGCCGGTATTACAATAAGTTCCAATGAAGCGTACCCTTCATCCAGGATCAACTGCAGGGCTTCCCGCTGCCATTGCTGAAGTTGTGGCCCGTTGCACATCAGCGTAAATTTCAGTTTCCTTTCAGGAGGTGCCCCGCTCATCGTTTCACTTTTAACACATTGGTATACAATTGGTCCATGATCTGAGCGACTACTTTTTCACTAAAATGAGCATCCACGTAAGCGTGCATATCGGCTTCCGGCCAGGCAAGTGGATTTTCTAAAACCTTAAGCAGTTTTTCAAAAAGCGCATCTTCGTCGCCCAGGGGTACGATTTCGCCCCATTCGGGTTTAACATGCAACGTAAGGTCTGCCACATCGGTAGCGACTACGGGAACCCCGCAGGACAATGCCTCAAAGGCAACAATGGCAAAGGTTTCATAGTTGCTGCTAATGGTTAGACAGGTGGCCCCGCTCAGCGCATCGGCCAGGGCTTCCCTCTGCAGCATGCCTGAAAAGATTACAGCATCCTGTAATCCCAGTAATTCCGCCCGCTCTTTGGTCCAGGCCAGGTCGGCCCCGTCTCCTATCAACTGAAGTTTAACTTCGGGATGGCGTTGATGCAGCTTTTTAAATGCACGCAACAATAGATTAAGATTCTTGGATTTCTCCTCAAAACAGGTAATACTGACAATGGTTTTGGGATCACTTTTATGTGTGGATGGTTTAAAAAGTTTATTGTCCACCACATTGGGCAGGATCAACGGATTAAAATCCAGTTTCTGGGCATGCATGGCCCGGACCAAACGGTGAGAAACGACAGTAACTGCTGCAGCCTTCTTCACTGTCCACCGGGTAAGTCGTTTGCGGAAAGCTCCGGTAAACTGAAAATTCTCCGGATAATAACGCGACCAATGTTCCGTAACTACAAAGGGAATATGCCAGCCCACACCCAGCCACCAGGCCAGAAACCCGTGTCGGGTAAGTATATGTGCATGAATAATGTCAGGCTTGCCCTGATGCGTGAGCACAGCCCGCATGGCCCTTTCCCAGGTCCGGAGCAGTTGGAAAGTTCGCTTAATGCCACTGGATTCAGCCAAATAATAGATGTGCTCTGTCAGAAAGCCTTCAGTATAAAATTCCTGCTGTTTTCCTTCCGGATGCTGAAGATGAGTCAGATAGACAACAGTTACCCGGTATCCTGCTGCGGTGGCCGCCAGGGCATGTTTTTTAACAAATAATCCAAGCATGGGATCTGCAGCCGTAGGATACCATTTGGTAAGGAAAAGTATGTGAACTGCATCGTTTAGCGCCATTGACCCGGACATTAGTGCTCAAAAGTACAAAAAAACCTGCTGTAGCAGGGCATTAGTCTGCACACAGTCAAAGAAAGCAGATCAAAAGCAGTGATGAATCTCTCCGAGCGATTTAATAACCCTGAAACCTGAGGTTGCCAGCCTTTCTGCCGACTGATGTCCATCTGCTATAAGGATGCAATCAGTTCCAAGGTACTTTGCCACTTCGGCATCATGCAATGTATCGCCCAAAAGACAGGTTCTTTCAGCCAGGAATCCACATTGTTGCATCGCGTGAATGGCTACATCGGTTTTACCATTGGCATAATGATCATTTATCCCAAAAATTCCTTCAAAATAACTTTCAATCTGATGTAGTTCAATAATGCGCTTCAGTTCATCCTGCTGCATGGCTGAAAGTATGATCTGCCTGAACCCGTTTTGTCGAAAAAAATCAAGAGAAGGGATTACCTCACTATGTAACTGTACTTTGGGCAATCCTGATAAAAACAGATCAATAAACTCTATGGCGACCTCTTCAAAAGATTCCCGCTCAAAATCGAAACCGGCACTGCTGTAATAATCCTTTATGGGAAAAGTAAAAATATCATGATACCTGGGCTTGTCCAACGGTAGAAGGTTTCTCTTATCAAGCAGGCTGTTGATGCTGTTGAGGCACAGGTCCAGATCGTTGAGCAGGGTACCGTTAAAATCCCAGATCAGGTTTTGTATCGTTCTCATTTTGTTCCATTGTATTTATAAATACTCAGGCCGTTAAATTCACCCAACCTGGTAACAGCTTCCTGCCCGCTACCCAGTGGTGGCAGATTGTTAATTTCAAATTTCGTTTCATATTCCGGGGTAAGGTAGAGTCTGTTAATCTCATAGAAGTTCAGCAAATCTATAAACTCAGCCCCCGAAATATCAATGCCGGTTTTCTCAAGATCACCAAAACTCAAATCGGCCTGAATGCGATCGTAGTGTTTAATCTCATTGAAAATAAAGTGCATAGGTGCGACCACTTTCATCTTTGCTGCTTCATCGCCGGTAAACTTAAGAGAGAGTTCACGATTTATCTGCGAATTCCATTTATCACTTGCAGTCACAATATTCCAGCCCACATTAATGCCAATGTAAACGATGGCCAGAGCCAATCCCCATGGCCAGGCTTGTCTGCTGCTGAAACGGCCTATCAAAGGCACATTTTTCTTTCTGAAATGATAAAGCTGCTGAAGTGCCAAACCGGCAATAATAAGCAGATGAGGCATATACAGCAAGAGATACTTGCCCGTACTATGCACTGCCAGTAATGCAAGCAGTATGGCAAGTAGCATCAGGTATCGCATTTCCTGTTTAAGTGATTTATAAAGTAATTTGTAACCGCTTACAAGTACAAAAATCACCATCAGGCTTAAAGCTATTTCGCGGGGACTGTGAAAAAAGCGTAAATGTTCACGCCAGAGTTTGGCCAAAAATGAAAAAGATTTCGGCAATACTTTAGAGTGAAACAAGGCCGGGGAGTTATTGATTTGCATCAGCCAGTAATTAAAGCCGAACTCTGGGGTGAAATCGTAAAAATAAACGGCAAATCCGGCAAGGCTTCCGGCAGCAAAAATCAAACTGCCTATCCAACGCTTATTCCATAAAAGCAACAAACCTCCTGCCCCCATAAATATCATCCCATTTAAGTGGCCTGAAGCGGCCAGACCGGCAAAAAGACCCGATAGCAATACAGCAAGGTGCCGCTTGCTGCTATACTTTAAAGTGCGCTCCAGAAAAATCCAGGAAATAAAACCCAGCGTCATAACCATGATTTCCGGCCGAAATACAAAACCATACTGGAATACAAATGCATTGATGGTAAAGAGCATCAGCACAAATAAGGCCAGATCTTTGTTAAACTTTTTAAGCATATACCGGTATAAAACAACGCAAAAAACCACAAACCAGACCAGGCTCACTGCTTTTAAGCTGTATAACGAAAAACCAAAAAGTTTTACTGACACCAATCCATTAAGAGAAAAGAGTTTATGATGCACAAGGCTCCGCACTTCCTGACTGGTGACCCCATGCATAAGCTCTGATTTTGCATAACCCACCTTGTACATCCACCATACCGGTTCGCCAATCCAGGCATCATCTATATCAGGAGCACGATGCCACAAACCAAACACAAACATGCATGCATTCAGGAACAAAATGATTTTGAAAATCACAGCGGGCGAAAAGTGGCGTGGCGACAAAAGGTATAATTTTGGAAATTATGCCTGCAAAGTTATTATTTTCCCGGTTTGTATTCCCCTTTACCGGGAGTTGTGTTTACGAAACAGATTGAGTTCGTATCTTTGCAAAAAATGTCTCTCTATGATACAAAGGAAACAAACCCTGTTCTTGATCGTCGCAGCAATAGCTTTGGTGGCACTTTATTTCTTTCCGGTGGCAAGTTTTTGGTCAGAACTGGCTTACTACAAGTTTTTCATATATAAACTTGAATTGCAAGGACCTATGGAAGCCAATTTGTTTCAGAAAGGGCTGGTCATGCCGCTGGGCATCTTCAACGGTATCATTGTGCTGGTCATTCTTATTTCCATCTTTTTGTTCAAAAAGAGACGTCAGCAGATGCGGCTGGTTAAACTATCTATTCTGATGAATGTAATTTTGGTGGGATTAATCTTTTTTGTGTATGCCTCGCTGATAGGCAAAACCCTGAATACCTCAGCCGATTATTCGGGAGACGCCGGCATTTATTTCCCGCTAATTTGCCTTATTATGCTCATTTTGGCCAACCGCGCCATACTTAAAGATGAAAAGCTGGTGCGTTCCGTAGATCGGCTCCGCTAACCTAATGCCGTTTAAGCTCGAGTATTTCGAGTTCCTTAATGTCTTTACCCTCTATTGAAAACCTCAGCAGGGTAATTACCTGATGAAACCCCTGTTTGCCTGCCGCACCGGGATTCATATGCAACAATTGGTTTTTATTGTCGTAGATCACCTTTAAAATATGTGAATGACCCGAAATAAACAGCGCAGGGCGATGAGTTTTGATAAGATTCACAGCACGTGAAGAATATCTGCCCGGATATCCTCCAATATGCAATATCAGCACTTTCACCGATTCACAATCAAACAATTGATATTCAGGATAGAACGATCGGACATCCCCACCATCAATGTTGCCATAAACCGCTCTTAATGGCTTTATTCCACTCAATGTTTTCGCAGTCTCCAGATTTCCAATATCACCCGCATGCCAAATCTCATCGCAAGAGGCGAAAAAATCCGTTGCTTTTTCAGGCAGTGAACCATGGGTATCTGATAATAAACCTATCCGCTTCATGGCATTGGACTATTGGGATTAAAATCAGGATGAAGCGTATAGTACACTCCGCTTTCAGAATAATTGAGCCGGATAATATTCAGTACGATAAAATCAGCAAGGATATGTTCGCATTTGGGCATGGAAAAGTTCGTAAGTTTCCGGAAGATATTGATGGTAATGCTTTCATTCACTTCGAGATAAGCAAGTAACATCCGGGCTACGGGACCATATTCAATATAAACACCCTGAGCAGAGGCCTGCTTTTTCCACACCTTACGTAACACTCCGTTTGCCGGGAAATTCTGATCGTTTACCCGCACATATACGCGATATTTCCCCTCTTTATCCGGTGCAGAATGGGGCCCTTCCTCACTTTTCGGTATAATTATCTCCAGCACTGTGCGGCCGGCCTCCTCCCACTCCTTCATTTCAAAATGTACTTCAGGACGACAATACAGGCTGGCACCGGCTTCAATCATATAAAATTCCTCATCTGACCTCACTCCGGCAATGGCTCCATTGTCCTTCACCCCAAGCAGCAAACGGCCGCCATCGGTATTGGCAAATGCGGCCAGCGAGCGTGCAATCTTTTTGGAATCGGTTACTCCAAACTTAAAATCGAGCTGCTGATGTTCACCTTCGCTTACGAGTTTCTGAATGTGGGATGGCATTTTAAAAAAAATGTTTTAATCGGACAACAAAGAAAAACAATTAAACAACACATTCGGATTGCGGATTGCAGATGTGATGATGTGATGATGTGCGGATATGAAGATTGCGGATTTTTAACAACATCTCAACAACTCAACAAATCAACAAATCAACAAATCAACAAATCCTTCCTCACCCTCTATAAAACTCAATCAACGCATTGGTCGAGCTGTCATGTTTCAGTGCTTTATCCTTGTGTTGTAATTCGGGGATAATATTTTGAGCCAGTTTCTTACCCAGTTCCACGCCCATCTGATCAAAGGAATTGATGTCCCAGATCACACCCTGAACAAAGACACTATGTTCGTACATGGCGACCAGTTTCCCCAGGTTCTCCGGCGTTAATTTATCCAGAAAAAAGGTGGAAGAGGGCCGATTGCCTTCAAACGTTTTGTGTGGAACCAGTTCCTCCGGCACGCCTTCTGCCCGCACTTCCCCGGCCGTTTTTCCAAAAGCAAGGGCTTCTCCCTGAGCAATCATATTGGCAATCAGGTAATCCTGATGAGGTGGTAAATTATTCAACGATCCCTTAAATCCGATAAAATCACACGGTATCATTTTAGTTCCCTGATGAATCAACTGATAAAAGGAGTGTTGCCCATTGGTGCCGGGCTCTCCCCAGTACACCGGACCGGTCTGGTAATCGGTTTTCGTTCCGCCGAGCGTAATGTGCTTTCCATTGCTCTCCATAGTGAGCTGTTGCAAATAAGCCGGAAAACGTTTCAGATAATTGTCATAAGGAAAAACTGCCTGGGTCTGTGCATCAAAAAAGTTGTTGTACCAAATGCCCAGCAGTCCCAGAATCACCGGGATGTTTTTATGCAGAGGCGCGCTGCGGAAATGTTCATCCATTTGATGGAATCCGCTCAACATTTCATGGTAACGCTCCGGACCGATGGCAATCATGGTGGAGAGCCCAATGGCTGAGGTCATGGAATACCGGCCCCCGACCCAGTCCCAGAACTCAAACATATTCTGCGTATCAATGCCAAATTTGCTCACGCCTTCTTCATTGGTCGAAACAGCTACAAAATGTTTGGCTATCGCTTCATCATCATGCAATTGCTCCAGGGCCCACTTGCGTGCTGATTGGGCATTGGTCATGGTTTCGAGGGTGGTGAATGTTTTGGATGAAATAATGAAAAGGGTTTCATCTGCTTTTAAACCATGAACCGCCTCCGAAAAATCGCTGCCATCCACATTGGAGACAAAAAGAAAGTTTAGCCCACGCTGACTGTAAAATTTAAGCGCTTCATAAGCCATTACCGGCCCCAGGTCTGAACCGCCTATGCCGATGTTTACTATATTTTTAATGGGCTTTCCGGTATGACCTTTCCATGCTCCGCTTCTGATTTTTTTGGCAAACGCAGCCATTTTATCCAGCACCGCATGTACATCGGGCACCACATTGTGGCCATCTACCAGTATGGTGGCTCCTTTTGGTGCGCGCAAAGCGGTATGCAGCACTGCCCGGTCTTCCGTGGTGTTTATCTTTTCGCCGCTAAACATGGCTTTACGCCGGGCTTCAAGATTCCTTGATGTTGCCAGATTAAGCAGCAATTCAAGGGTTTCGCTTGTGATCCGGTGTTTGGAATAATCAAAATAAATCCCAACATCTTTAACCATAAGCTCCCGACCCCGGTTTTTGTCTGTTTCAAACCATGTTTTGATGGTCGTATTCTTTATTTCCTGATGGTGCTTTTCAAGCGCTTTCCAGGCTTCAGAACGGGTAAGTGAGGTTTCCATTTTTATCAATATTATAGTTGGCTTCTTTTTTGGGAAATGCTGTTTATCAGATTATTCCATGATTTATTGAATGCTTCTGCACCTTCTTTTTGAAGCTGCTCCGCTAATTGAGTGTAATCTACTGAAATATCCGCATATTGTTTGATAATTTTGTCCGCAGCAGTGGTATTTTCAGGCAAAGATGCACCAATTTCACCATGATCAGCAAAAGCCATTAAGGTTTTATCCGGGATGGTATTGATGGTATAAGGCGCGATCAGATTTTTAATATACAGAACATCCGATGCCTTCGGGTCCTTGGTGCCGGTGCTGGCCCAGAGTAAACGTTGCGGTGAAGTGCCAAAGTTCATGATCCGTTGTACCCGCGGAGATTTCAAAAATTCAAGGTAGGCCACATACGTTTTCTGCGCTACGGCAATACCCAGCTTGTTTTTGAGATTATCTGGAGCCTTATCTTCAACTGCTTTATCCCAGCGACTCACAAAAAGCGAGGCCACCGATCTTACATCGGCATTGAGGCCTTTCTTAATCCTGGTTTCAATACCCCTCAGATAGGCCATGGCCGAAGCCTCGTACTGTTCGGCTGAAAAAAGCAGCGTTACATTGATCGGAATGCCTTCGGCAATGGCTGCTTCAATGGCCGGAACTCCTTCAGGCGTTCCCGGTATTTTAATAAAAGCGTTGGGGCGGTTTACTTTCCGGTGAATTTCTTTGGCAGATTTTAGCGTACTTTCTGTGTCATAGGCCAGGAGTGGCGAAACTTCAATGGAAACAAAACCGTCCAGGCCATTGGTTCTGTGAAATGCCGGCAGAAACAAATCGGCCGCTCGCTGAATGTCTTCAATGGCAAGTTCGAAAAAGAGAGCTTCATCATTCAGTTCAGGCTTGTTGAGTCCGGCAATGGCCGAATCGTAATAGTCGGTTTGCCCGATGGCCTTATCAAATATGGAAGGATTGGAGGTAAGCCCGGTTATGGAGAACTCATTGATATAGCGTTCAAGCACCTTATCATCAATCATTTGACGTGAAATATTATCCATCCATAAACTAACGCCCTGATCTTGTAGTTTCTTTGTGTTTTGGTTCATTTTTTTTGAGTTTTAATTTTTGATTTGTGTTTATTTTGGGGACGAGGGACTTTGGATTTTGGTCTTTCTCGTTATCGCTTCGCTCTCCCGAGACAAGTGGTCTTTGGTCTTTGGTCTTTGGTTATTGGTTTTGGGTTTTGAGTTCCGGGTTCTGGGTTTTGGGTTTTGGTTCCTCTTGTCTCCCCGTCGCCCCGTCTCCTTGTCCTTCAAGTCTCCCCATCTCCCTATCTCCCCTTCTCCCATTCACCCCTTCTCCCCGTCCCTTTT
>JAVEQP010000158.1:0-5111 GCA_034007585.1 Lentimicrobium sp.
AACCCTACCCCCTCATACACTTTAGCAGTGCCTCTGTCCTTGTGCGCACCTGGAGCTTTTGATAAATTTTACGGATGTGAGTTCGCACCGTTTCAATACTGATGAAAAGTTCAGCGGCAATTTCCTTGTAAAGGAATCCTTTGGAAAGATAAGAGAGAATTTCTTCTTCGCGGGCTGTTAGTCCTGTCCCGGGCTGTGGGAGCAATAGCGGGCGGGCAAAGGTTTGTACCACTTTTCGGGCGATTTCCCCGCTCATGGGCGAACCGCCGGCCACCAGCTCACTGATGGCTTCGAGCAATCTGGCAGGCGGCGTTTTTTTCAACAAATAGCCTGTAGCTCCTGCCGTTAGCGACTTGAAAATATCTTCCGGATTATCGAATACGGTCAGCATCATCACCTGAATTTCAGGCCAGGTATTCTTTATATAAACCACACATTCAATGCCATTCATCCCCGGAAGATTGATATCCATCAATACCACCTGTGGCTGATGTTGAGGTATCTCCATCAAAGCATCCTCTGCTGAAGCACAGGCTACCGGACAAAGGAAACCTTCCGAACCGTTGATGAGCATCCGCAAAGCGTCACGAATGGCTTCATCATCTTCAACTATCATTACATGTATAGGCTCTGGCATGTTACATCTTTTTTGCAACGCAAAGGTACAGCTATGGACAGTATTTTCATATCACCATTTAGTAGTATAAAAAGACAATGGTTACCGAAATAAATTCAATGTTTGAATGATATTGTTGCTGAAATGCTCAGTTTTTCATCCCGCAAATCAGCCTTATTTCTGTCCCTTTGCCGGGAGAGGAAACTAAGTGATAACTTCCATTGCATTCAGCCAGTCTTTTAGGCATATTTTGTAATCCATTGCCCTTATTTGAAATATGATCAGGCTCAAAACCCTGTCCATTATCTTTCAGGATGATCTCCAGCTTTTGGTTTTCAACTTTCAGGGAAATGTCCACTTCCGTTGCCCGGGCATGTTTTACAATATTATGAAGTGCTTCCTTCACCGTAAGGAAGAGGTTTCTGCGCAATTCCGCCGACATAGCGACAGCAGGGATTTCTGCCGGAAAATGAAAGTGGACTTCAATCTGTGAAGTTTCCAGATAAGTTGATGCATATTCCCGAATGTATGCAGCAAATCTATCCAAAAGATCGTTCTTAGGATTCATTGCCCAGATGATTTCACTCATTTCATCCACCACGTTGCCAGCTATTTCAGAAATTTGGCCAATAACCCTTTCCGCTTTCTCCGGATCGTTTTTCTGTTTCCTGGCCAGTTCACTCAGGATAGAAATCCTGGTAAGGCTAGCGCCAACTTCATCATGCATGTCCTTGGAGATGCGCAGGCGTTCCTTTTCAATGGCCCCTTCCTGCTCAAGCGTTTTTATACGTTGGCGGTAGCGCGCAGAATTCACCCTTTTTACAATTATAGCAGTACACGTAGCAATAATTGTTATGAGTAGAAAAATAAACCAGGGCGTTCGCCAGAAAGGAGGTTTCAGTGAAATTGAAAGTAATTCAACCGGTTCGCTCCAGTTATACCATAAATCAGCCGTTTTGGCATATAGTCTGTATTTGCCGGGAGGCAGGTCGCGATAGTTAAAGTGAGCATCAGTTGATGGTTTGCTCCATTCCTGCTGATATCCCTCCAGGTAAAAAGAAAACAGTTGCCTCCTGGGATTGGTATAATCTGTAGAAAAAACCCATCCGCTGATGTTTGGAGTCCGGCGGTTCAGGTGCAAGCTGATATTTTCTGGGGGTATTCCTCTTGTAAACAGGGTATCGGCGACCGAAAGCGATAATAAATGCACCCCAGGCCCCACCTTTCGATGGTTGATAAGTTGGGGATCAAAACCATTAATTCCCCGAATACCTCCAAAATAAATTTTCCCTTCCGGAGAACGACAAAATGCGTTGCTATTAAATTCCTTCGATTGAAGGTTGTTCCCTGAATCGAAATACAGAAGATGCTTTTTATCTTCCAGCACGCATCCAATTCCCCGATTGCCAGTAAACCATATTTTCCCTTCTCCGTCGGGAACCAGCGCATAAATTACCTCATTCCGAATTTCTTCAAGATAGGCTGGAAGTGGTAATTTCCCTCCCGAAAGGTTAAATAGTTGTATGCCATTGCCTGTTGCGGCCCATATTTTACCCTCATGATAAATCAAATCATAAATCTGACCGAGGGCTATCATGTTATTTGAATCGAATATCGTATTTGAAATCGGGTGTGACCTGGTATAGCTTTGATACAACCCGATGACATTTCCGAACCATCGGTCGTTATTTACTTTCAAACTGGTAGAAATGGGTGTAAAAGGAATTGATTTGATGATTTCTGGCTTCCCGTTAAGGCTATATACATCTAATATATCATCATGTGATAGACCAAGGGAACCTTCGGCATACAAAAAGAACTTTGCTTTATAACATTCAAAATTACGATGATAAATGAGAACACCATTTTTGTTAATCACATCAAGGCCCTGGCGCGATGCAATCCAGAGATGCTCATTTTTATCTGCAAAAAAGTCAAATAAGTAGTTGTCATTGGTAAAATAGTCTGGTCTTATTCTTCGCGTATTTGAAAGGTCGTCAGAAAGTTGCCACAATCCATTGTTGAAAGTTCCAGCCCATACTCTTTGATCAAACCAGGCTAAACATCTTGTAAATCCTATCCTGGCAACATCGAACCGCAAATTTGTGGGAGAATATATCAGTACTCCATAATTATCGGTTCCCATCCACAGATTGTGATTTTGATCTTCAAATATGGACAACGCATTGGGTACAATAGTATCTGCTACAAATCCGTTTCGGGGTTTTATTAAAATTTCCTTCAGTTCCTTATGTGCATAGGAGAATATCCGGTTATAATCATGTTGAATAATCCAGAAATTATTGCTGCTGTCAATAAACAATTTCAAAGGACCTCTGAGTTTGGTGTTAAAAAGCTCAATTAAATCACCTGTCTCTTCATATCTGCATATCTTCCCATCGAAAACTATAAACACATTTCCGATGCGGTCGTAAGCCATGCATTGCATAGTAGGCATTGCAAACCAACTGCCGGTAAACGAGCATGATTTATCATTTTTACAAGGTTTTAAACGAAGAAATCCTTCTTCATTGCTCAGCAAAAGATCACCGGAAGGCAGATAAACTGAATGTTCGGGAGTGAAATTATTCGGAGGTCGTGCAGTATCATTAAATTTTAAAATAAGGGTAACAGCTTTATTATCAATAACCTGACACAACCTTTTATCCTGCAACCAGAGGACAGGTTTGTTCTCTATAAGTGTTTTCAGCAGTATTGGATAGCTTGTTTCTTTGCGATAAATAATGGTAAAATTTGCAGTAAGTGTATTAAATTTCAATATAGAGGAAGTAGAAGCGATGATCAGTTCATTGGGTCCGCTAACAATAATATTACGCATGGTATTATCAGAATGGTTGGTGTTACCCTCAAAAGGCACCCTGAAATCCTTAAACTCATGACCATCGAAACAATGCAGCCCATCGCCGGTAACCATCCAGATGAGCCCGTTGGCATCCTGAACAACTTCACTCACCATACTTTGCCGAAGGCCCTCCTCCAGGCCATAGGAGTTCACAAAAATTGTTTCTTTAGGCAAAAGGCTTTGGCCGGTAAGGGTATAGAAAAGGAGGAGAAAAATCAGCGAAAACCATAGCCTGCCCAATAAAGGGCTGAATAGCCGGAAACCGTTTGGAATAATGGTTTTCAATGTTTAAGTAGATCAGAGGCGTATAAAGATAGGAAATTGTTTCGAGAAAATTTAGTCCCGCCCACTTTATAAACTGTGTAATCTGATTATATGGAGATAAAAATCCAGCAATGTCGTTTCAACTCTACACTAATTAATATATATTGCACATATATTTCGACATATTGTACGTATATTTGTTGAATCAATACTACAATTATGGAAAAACTATTTGAATTTCAGGAAACTTTACTCCAGGCGGTTGACAATACTTTCCGCAGATTTCTTCATACACAGATAAATTGGAATCAGCGGATGATTGCCATTAAAGGGCCCAGAGGTGCTGGAAAAACAACCCTACTACTACAGCATTTTAAATTCGATTGTGGCATGGCAGAAGAAGTATTGTATATTTCCCTGGACCATCATTGGTTCTATAATCACTCCCTTTATGAAACTGCGTTGGATTGGTACAAAATGGGTGGAAAAACGCTTTTGATTGATGAAGTGCATAAATATCCCAGATGGTCAGTGGAGCTGAAAAACATTTATGATGGAATACCTCAGATGACCGTTGTATTTACCGCATCATCGGCGCTGGACATTTATCGTGGAGAAGCGGATTTGAGCAGAAGGGTGATTACTTATAATCTTCCCGGGTTGTCCTTCCGGGAGTATCTGAAATTTACCGGACAATTGGATTTCTACCCTGTGACACTTGATGAAATTTTGAACAATCATCTTAGCCTTACGCGGAATATTGTGGAAGATTTCCGTCCCCTGGCAGCTTTTCGTAAATATCTTGAATTTGGTTATTTACCGATCATTTCTGAAGGGGAAGATACCTACCCGATTAAATTGGCCCGAATCATTAATACCGTAGTGGAAAACGATTTGGCATACATAGAATCATACAACACCGGAACAGCTATAAAAGTGAAAAACCTGCTCGGCGTTATTGCCGAATCGGTACCATTTAAGCCCAATATTGCGGCATTGTCCAGGAAGCTTGATCTGAGCCGTGACAGAGTTTATCAATACATTTACCAATTACGGAATGCCGGATTGCTCAATACGATTAGTGTACCCGGTAAAGGGATATCAACCCTTCAAAAGCCAGAGAAAATCTTTCTTGAAAATACCAATCTTGCTTATACGCTAAAAAAGAACCCCGAAATTGGAAATATACGCGAAACTTTTCTGCTCAATCAACTGCTTAATGCCGGTCTGGAAGTTTATGATCCTACCGAGGGTGATTTTCTGGTAAACGAATTAATCCTTGAAGCAGGTGGTAAAACCAAAAGTAGCCGTCAGGTAAGCCATCAAAAAAAATGGGCGATCGCTGCAGATAATATAGAGACCGGTTAT
>JAVEQP010000062.1:0-15075 GCA_034007585.1 Lentimicrobium sp.
ATGGGCTGCCCCAATATGGCAGCTTCGGCTTCAATACCACCCACTCCCCAGGCTACTACGCCAATTCCGTTGACCATGGGCGTATGGCTATCGGTTCCGACCAAAGTGTCGGGAAAAACCTCCCCATTGCGCTCAATCACCCCTTTGGAAAGGTATTCGAGGTTAACCTGATGGCAAATTCCCATTCCGGGAGGCACCACGCTAAAATTATCGAAGGAATTCTGCGCCCATTTCAAAAATTGATAGCGTTCCTGATTGCGCTTGTACTCTTCGTCAATGTTGCGTTTATATGAGTAGGCCGTTCCAAAATAATCGACCTGCACGGAGTGGTCAATCACCAAATCAACAGGGATTAGGGGATTGATGGTTTCGGGGTCTCTGCCTTTACGCGCTACTTCAGCTCTTAGTGCCGCAATATCTACCACGGCAGGTACGCCGGTAAAATCCTGCATCAACACCCTGGCCGGCTTAAAGGGGATGTCCTTGTCGGTGCCTTTAGGTTGCCAGTGCAAAAGGGTATCTATATTTTCGCGGGTTACCGAAAAATCATCAAAATTCCGCAAGGCATTTTCCAGCAGAATACGGATGGAAAAGGGCAGTTTATCAATGGCATGTCCCTGCTTCTGCAACTCGGGAAGGCTATAATAATTATAGGTTTTCCCCTGAATAGTTAATGGTTTTTTGATGTTAAAAATGTCCTTTTGCATATTGATGTCTTTTATTATGTTTTAAATAAAAATCTGTAAATAGGATAATTTTAGGCCTTTCGGGTTAAAATTCCTCCTTAACTATGAATTTATCATCCACTCCCAATTGGTGCAAATAATCAATCATCGCATCCATCATGGGATCGGGTCCGCATACATAGTAGTATTGGCCTGAATCACCGGCGTGCTTCTTCAGAAAATCGAGGTTGATATAGCCCTGCGCATATCCGCCGTCCTTTTCGTCGGACAGAATATTGACAAAGTTTTCACCCAACATTTTGCTGAATTCATCTTTATTGATGATGTCAGCACTTGTTTTGTTGGCAAAGATGAGTTTGCTGCCGCCTATTTCATTTTTGCTGTGCAAATGCCTGAAAATGGCAATAAAGGGTGTAACTCCGGCCCCTCCTGCAATAAATACACCCGGCCCTTTGTAGTTAATGGTACCCCAGGGCTCGCCTACAATCAGCTCATCGCCGGCCTTTAGGCTCAAAAGCTCATTGGTTACTCCCTTGTGCTGAGGGTAGGTTTTGATGGTAAATTCCAGATAATCGTCGGTAGGCAGACACGTAAAAGTAAACGGTCGGAGTTCAAACTCCCAATCTTTCTTATTTATCGCGATTTCGGTTGCCTGTCCGGGCTCAAAATGAAATTGCTGCGGTTTTTCAATCCTGATTCGCAACACATCGTGGGTGGATTTTTCCACCGACGTTACTTTTAATAGGTACTGTTCCATGGTGATTTAAGATTGGTTATCAATAAAACTGATTATTTTCTTCATAAGCATTTCCACTTCGAACCCGCCTACCTGACTCACCACTTCGAGGGTTGCAATTTCCTTCATGGTATTGAAAATGGCTGGGTTGTTCAGTTTTTCAAACTCGGGAGAGAGGGTAACCATATAATCTTTTAAAGTGGGATATTGTTCAATCAGCGAAGCAATCATCGTATTCGGAGTGATGCCATGCCGGTTACCATTACTGTGCGACGGTTGGTTTGAATTGCTTTTAGAGGGATTGTCGTTATCCCATTGCAACAGCCGCCGGCTTCCTTTCAGGCTGCGTATGTGAGCAACATCCTGCATAGATTCAAGGGTTCCCTTGTAATTACCCTGCTCATCGCGCAAAGCAGTAAACAGGATATAGATAAATTTGTCGCCCTTATCGAGCCAGAATTCTGCGGTATCCTGTTCTCCTTTACGGAATGCATTGATGACGCCTTCCACCAAATCCAGGCTTTCGCGTGGATGGCAGTTTTGGACCTTCCGGCCGATAACGCCGGCACTTCGTGGGAAAATACGGTGCTTGGTATCGGTGTAAAATCTAACCTCATCGTTTTCATCCACAAAGGATAAATCAACCTGCATGTGTTTATAAATCAAATTTATCTGCTCCAGGGTTATTCTCCCGGTGGTTACATCGAGCAAGGCATCCTGAGCATTGCCACCTGAGATTCTATGTTTTTCGAGCACCGCTTTCAAGTCACTAAGCAAGTCTTTTTCGCTTACGGCGGATGTTTTGGCCGCTCCGGCTTCTGTCTTTTTCTCTGAACCTTTGTAAGGAGGAGGATTGTCAATCAAACAATAGCCAATTTCATCATCGCTGATGCGCATGGCAACAAACTCGTCGTCACTTATGAGTTTCAGCGAAGTGGGATAAAGTACATCGCGTTCCTTAACCAGGATATCGCGCACCAGGTGAATTACATGCGGTTGGGCTTCTACAAAGGACTTATCCTTATCGGCCTGCAGCAATTCATACGCATCCTTAATGGCATCGCGCACCCTATCGTCAAAAGTCCACATGATTTTTGAAGGCCGGTCGAAGCCCTTGCGTTCCAAAGCCGAAAACAACTGGTGCTGCTTACGGCTGAAATGGGTATTTATCTGGCTGAGCTGAGCGTACAATTCCAGCCACTCGTTTTTAATGAATTTACCCTTGAGCTTTGCCTCCATCTCATTCACCAGATTTTCCAGAACAGCCGCTTCATCGGCATAGGTCTGAATAGGATGGCCCGATGGCAAATTCAACTTATTGATCGTAAGCACATCCCTAAAAACATCGATGATATCGTCCATACCTTCGGCCATAATTTCATCGGTTATGCCGGCATCATATAAATGTTGTTCGCCATAAGCGAACTCTTCGGCCGAAACCCGGGTAAAAGTTTCATTTACCAGTTTTCGGGCCTGTTCGGGCGTGAGTTCTTTATTAAAAACCTTTAGTTTGATATTGAGCATCTTGCGGATGCGATCATCGTCAAGCGTGAGGTGCTTTTTCATTTCGAGGGCGCTGTCGCCGGTAATTGGGTTTATGTAGCTTTTCATTGTGTTTGATTTTTCTGTCAGCGTTTTAAAAAGGAGATTCCATTGCTAATATCCTTTGATAATTCAAGCAAAGTAGTGGTTTCGAGCATCTTTTTCAAGTCGTTTCTTATGGCTTTAAACTGATGGTGAATGGGGCAAGGCTGATCTTCATCGCAATGATGAAATCCCAGTCCACAGCCCCGGTAAATCTCGTCTCCGTCAATGGCCATTACCACTGAGCTGAGTTTCAGGGTTTCAATATCCAATTTATCGATTGAAAAGCCACCGGTTGGCCCTTTTTCAGAAACAATAACGTTGTTGCGTGCAAGTTGCTGCAATATTTTAGAAGTATAGGCTTCGGGAGAATCAATGGCTTTGGCCAGTTCTTTGAGACCGGTCTTTTTACCCCTATTGGATTGTGCCACCAGAAAAACCGATGCCCTGATGCCGTATTCACATGCTTTTGAAAACATAAAATCTTGATTTTACTACAAAGATAACAATTTAAAATGAATAATGGACGTAAATGTCCACTATTTTTTTATTGAGTTAATAAAGAGGTAATAAATAGGTAATAAATAGGAGTGGGGCCTCGGGGATTTTTATTATGATTGTTTTTAAAAAAGTCAAATAGAAGCTTTGTTTAAAAAGCAATACTGTTGCTGTTGCTTCTTATATATCCTTTTCGATCTTTATTCCAGTGCTTTGTCTAATATACCTAGTAAAAGCACACCTCCTGCTGGTCATTGTTTTAGCCTGGAAAATTCACGAATTTTCCTTGTCTCCGACAACGTCTAAGATACAGTAATAACTTTTTTTTAAAAGTTAAACTGTATCTATGACGAGACTAACCTGAACTTTATTCATAATTTTATAAGTTTATGAATAGTCCAGGTTAGCTGTTTTATTCAGGCTGAAACCGAATAATCTCCCTCAATAAAAATATATAAATGCCTATCATTCATAGCGGAATGCAGTGAAGTTAAGGAACTCATCACTGGATAAAATTCTAATCAGGTGTTCCGTTTATTTTTTATTTAAAAAAGATTGGATAATTCTAAAATTATCACGTTCTTTGCAAACCGAAATTTAAAAATCACTGAACGCCCTTTGTCATGTCAAGAGTTTGCGAAATTACCGGTAAAGGAATGATGGTAGGAAACAAGGTTTCCCATTCAAATATAAAAACCAAACGTAGGTTTTATCCTAATCTTCAAACCAAGAAATTTTACATCCCTGAAGAGGATCGTTGGATTACGCTGAAGGTTTCTGCCGATGGAATACGGCACATCAATAAGCGGGGAATTATGGCCTGTCTTAAGGATGCCCGTGCCAAAGGTTTTCTTGTCCGGTAAATCCGGTAGAAGATTAAACGATAGTTAAAAAATACTGTTGCTTACCGGCAACAGTATTTTTTTTGGTGCTATATGAAGTAGGTATTGCCTGATGCAAAAGGTATAAATAGTATCTTTGCCCTGCGATGAAAGTATCTTTGAGTCTGTTTTTCTTGCTTATGATTTTTTTGCCTGGGATCAAAGCCCAGCAAAAAGAAGCTGACCTGGTTCAATTTTCCGGACTGGTTATCACCAGTGATAGTCTTCATCCGGTTCCTTATGTTAACATTCGCATTAAAGGTCAAAACCGGGGAACAATTTCCGATTATTATGGTTTCTTCTCGCTGGTTGCCCGCAAAGGTGAAACCGTGCAATTTTCAGCAGTTGGTTTTAAAGGTGGTCAATATCATATACCCGACACTTTAAAGGGAAGTCACTATTCAATGGTACAAATTATGACCAATGATACTATTTTGCTTCGTGAAACCGTTATTTATCCCTGGCCCACTCCCGAGCAGTTTAAGCAGGCATTTGTTTACAACAACGTCCCTGATGATGAACTGACCATTGCGCAAAGGAATCTGGCTAAGATGGAGATGCGTGAACGGGCCCGTCAAATGCCTATGGATGGAAGTATGAATTATCGCAATTATATGAATCAACAGGTGGACAGGCTATATTATTACGGTCAAACCCAACCCATCTCTGTGTTCAATCCTTTTGCCTGGGCGCAGTTTATAAAAGCCTGGAAACGGGGTGATTTTAAAAAGAAAAACTAATGCCTTTGCATATCCCCGACATTCATCCTGCCCGTTGGATGACTATTGCGCTAATGGTTGTTTTATTGTCCATGGCGACTGAAAAGTCAGCGGCTCAATCATTAGGTAAAGCTGAGGTGCATGGAAGAATTATCGATGAGCGGGGACAACCGCTTGCGCTGGTAAATATTTCGATTATGGGTATGCCCGGTGGAGCAGTAACCCGACCCGACGGTACTTTTGTGCTCAAAGTAGAGGCCAATACGGAACTGAATCTGATTATTTCTTCTGTGGGATACAGCACCCTTAAATTCAGGATGGTACTTAAAGAAGGGGAGAGGCGCGAGCTGAACCGCAAGCTGACGCAAACGGCCGTTGAATTGCCCGATTTTGTTGTGGAAGACCGGCAGATAAGGTCATCCAGTCTTAGCCCGATCAATCCCAGGCTGGCCACACAAATTCCCAGCACCTCCGGAGGTATTGAAGCCCTGATCAAAACCTTGCCCGGGGTATCGTCAAACACTGAATTGAGTTCACAGTATTCTGTGAGGGGAGGTAATTATGATGAAAATCTCGTCTATGTGAATGATGTGGAAATTTACAAGCCATTTCTGGTGCGCTCAGGGCAGCAGGAGGGACTAAGTTTTCTAAATCCCGATCTTGTTTCCTCTATACTCTTTTCGGCGGGAGGCTTTGATGCCCGTTATGGCGATAAGATGTCTTCAGTACTTGATATCCGCTACAAACGGCCAACCACTTTTGCGGGTTCAGTTAGTGGTAGCTTGCTGGGCGCCTCTGTCCATTTCGAAGGAAGTTCAAAGGATCGGCGCTTTATGTATCTGATGGGCGTGCGTCGAAAAACCAGTCAATACGTGCTTAAAAGTCTGGAAACCAAAGGAGATTACAAACCTTCTTTTACCGATTTCCAGGGAATGCTCCTTTATGAGGTCAATCCAAAGCTTGAATTTAGTGTGTTTGGAAACTATGCGCTCAATCATTATAAATTGGAACCAACCGTGCGTAACACCAGTTTTGGAACCATAAATGAAGCGCTACAACTGACGGTATTTTTTGATGGCGATGAAATAGATCGCTTTGAGAATTACCTTGGGGCCTTCACCACTTCCTTTCGGGCTACTGACAAACTGATGCTCAAACTAATTGTATCTGCTTTTCAAACTATAGAAAGTGAAACCTTCGACATTATGGGACAGTACTGGATTGGGGAACTGGAAACTGATCTGGGTAGCAAAACATTTGGCCAGGCCCTGGAAATCCGGGATGTGGGCACCTATCTTAACCATGCCCGCAATTACCTGGATGCCACCGTTACAAGTGTTGAACAGCGCGGCACACTGATAAATGATGGATCTACCTTAATGTGGGGAGCTAAGTTTCAGCACGAGGTTATACAGGATAGGATGAGTGAATGGAACCTGAACGATTCAGCGGGTTTTACCCTGCCTTATTATGGTGGCGTTCCCGGCGAGCCTGGCAATCAGACAGATATTACTGTTCAGGATGTTGTGAGAAGTAAAACTATACTGGAGTCAAACCGGCTGAGCGGGTTTTTACAGCAAAATTTCACTTTTGAAAGAGAAAAAGCTCAATATGGCCTCACCATCGGGGCAAGGGTAAGCTATTGGGATGTTAACCGGCAGTGGGTGTTTAGTCCCCGGGGAACGGTATCATACAAGCCGGTCTCTTCCAGCGATATTATCTACCGGTTTTCGGCAGGCCGATATTCCCAGCCACCGTTTTACCGCGAAATGCGTGCGCGCGACGGCCAAATCAACACTGATCTCAAAGCGCAGTCATCTACCCATCTGGTGGCTGGAACTGACCTTAATTTCAAAGCCTGGGGCCGGCCATTCAAATTTACAGCCGAAGCCTATTATAAGTTCCTTGACAATCTGGTGCCCTATGATGTTGACAATGTGAGGCTTCGTTATTATGCTAAAAATATGGCCAAAGGTTATGCCACAGGTTTGGATTTTAAAGTAAATGGTGAATTTGTAAAAGGGGTGGAATCCTGGGCAAGTTTGTCGGTAATGCGTACCGCCGAAAACCTGGATGGGGATTATTACACAGATTATTACAACGACGAGGGTGAACGCATAATTCTGGGTTATACTTCAAATACAGTGGCGGTGGATACGGTATTAACCGGTCGGGGGTTCATGCCTCGTCCAACAGATCAACTGATTACTTTTGGCTTATTCTTTCAAGACTATCTGCCACGGAATCCAACCTTCAAAATGCACCTGAATCTGTTGTTTGGAACAGGTATGCCCTACAGCCCTCCAGGTGATGCCAGAGCGCGCAACGCACAGCGCATGCCTCCCTTCCGCAGGGTTGACATTGGCTTCTCTAAACAAATTGTTGGTGAATCCGGCAAAAGCCAATCGCAGATTGCCATGCTAAAATATATCCGAAATATATGGATAAGTGCAGAGGTGCTCAATCTGTTGCAGGTTAAAAATACCATTTCCTATATGTGGATTAAGGATGTAAATAACCGGCAGTATGGCGTGCCTAATTTCCTTACGCCCCGGCAATTAAACATTAAATTGTCCATTGAATTTTAAGCTACAAAATTCTTACCTACATTTTTTATGCCGCTGTATCCGACAGTTGCTTTTGACGATGATTCGCCTGACTGACTAAATTCTCAACGCATATTTGTTTACCGATATGGCTGAGATGCTTATTGGTTCAGCCGTTCATGCCTTCCTAAGGTGATGAGAAATCAAGGCACTCAAACAAACCTGCTCCTTATATGTTATTTATATTGAATCTAAATAATAACTTAAAATAATCAAAGGAGGATAACTATGAAATTTGAATTTCCCGAACTGCCTTATGCATATGATGCATTAGAACCCCACATTGACAAGCAAACCATGGAGTTGCATTATACCAAGCACCACAAGGGCTATTACGATAAATTTACCGCTGCTATTCAGGGAACTGAGCTGGAATCGAAAAGCCTGGAAGAAATATTCAGTAATATTAGTAAAGCACCGGCAGCAGTACGCAACAATGGGGGAGGCTATTTTAACCACAGTCTTTTCTGGAAGGTGCTATCGCCCAAAGGAGGAGGAAATCCTACCGGGCCCATCGCGGAAGCGATTAACAAGCAATTTAACTCATTTGCTGAGTTTCAAAGGAAGTTTGATGAGGCGGCAGCTACCCGTTTTGGTAGTGGTTGGGCCTGGCTCAGTGTGAAAAAGGACAATAGCCTGAGCATCTGCTCATCACCCAATCAGGACAATCCACTTATGGATGTTCATGATTGTCAGGGACAACCGATTTTGGGCCTTGACGTATGGGAGCATGCCTATTATCTGAAGTATCAGAATCGTCGTCCCGATTATATCAGCGCCTTCTGGAATCTGGTAAACTGGGATCAGGTGAATGAAAATTACAAAAATGCACACAGATAATTACCAAAAGCGTATTTGTTTGTTATACAACATGTCGGTCTATTGTTGGCCGGCATGTTTCATTTTACACTAATCTCAAAATAATCAACATGAAAACATTTAAAGTATTTATTGGCACCTTGTTGTGTGTGTTGTTGATGACCTCACCTCAACTTATGGCGCAGATTGAAAAAAAACCAGTATCAAAAAGTAAGACTATCCGTCCGGCAGTGACCAAACCTAAAACAACGCCTCCATCTGTGGCTTCCGATCTGCAAAGTGCCAAAGACGGTATCTGGAATGAATGGATGAAACCCGCGGCAAAGCTTGAGTTTTACAAACTCCCTTATGCTTATGATGCTCTGGAACCGGCCATTGATAAAATGACGGTTGAAATTCACTATGAACGCCATCATCGTGGATATTTCGATAAAATGCAAAAAGCCATTGAAGGCACAGAAGCTGCTGAAATGAACCTGTTGGAAATATTTTCTCACATGGACAAGTTTCCAGACGCAGTGCGCAATAATAGCGGTGGCTTCTTCAACCATGCCCTTTATTGGGATAATCTTACCCCGAAGCAGCAGAAACCTTCTAAGCAGATGCTTGAAATGATCGATAAATCATTTGGTGATTTTGATACTTTTGTAAAGAGGTTTGATGAAGCAGCAGCCAATCGTTTTGGTTCAGGCTGGGCCTGGCTTGCCGTGGATATTAAAAGCGGAGAGCTGTTTATCAGTTCTTCAGCCAATCAGGACAATCCCCTGATGAATATTGCAGAACGCCGCGGTGTTCCCCTGCTTGCCCTGGATGTTTGGGAGCATGCCTATTACCTTAAATATCAAAATAAACGTACCGATTATATTGATTCATTCTGGACGATTGTGAACTGGTCGGTAGTGGACGCCCGCTATAATCAGTTTAAAACGATAATGGAAAGAATAAAGTAGGTATTGTATTGTTGTTACTCTGAAAAGCGGATAGCACAAAAAAAGAGGCTGTACGGAGTGTGCAGCCTCTTTTTGCATTTTAGTATGCTGAAGTTTACAGTTTACGTTTTACTTCTACTTCTTCGTATCCTTCAATGATGTCGCGTTCTTTGATGTCGTTGAAGTTTTCTATGTTCAGGCCGCATTCGTACCCGGCAGATACTTCTTTAACATCGTCTTTAAATCGTTTGAGCGAACCAAGCATTCCGGTATGGATAACAATACCGTCACGGATAATGCGGATTTTGGTGTTTCGGTGAATCTTTCCATCCAGTACCATACATCCGGCCACTGTTCCGACCTTGGTAATTCTGAAAACGTCACGTACCTCAAGGTTACACAAAATTTTCTCTTCAATATCAGGTGAAAGCATACCTTCGATGGCTGCCTTAATTTCATTGATGGCAGTGTAGATAATGGAATACAACCGGATGTCGATCTGCTCCTGTTCGGCCAGCTTGCGTGCCGCCATTGAGGGGCGTACCTGGAAGCCGATAATTACGGCATTGGAGGCTGAAGCGAGCAATACGTCGCTCTCGGTAACCGCACCCACCGATTTATGGATAATGTTAACCTGCACCTCTTCATTCGAAAGTTTCAGCAGCGAATCCGAAAGCGCTTCAACCGATCCGTCCACATCACCTTTTACAATGATGTTCAACTCTTTGAAGTCGCCAATGGCAATGCGTCGGCCAATTTCATCCAGGGTAATGTGTTTCTGGGTGCGTATTCCCTGTTCACGTTGTAATTGGTAGCGTTTGGCCACTATGTTTTTAGCATCCCTTTCGTCCTGCATTACTTTGAAAGTGTCCCCTGCCTGAGGGGCTGCATTTAAACCCAGGAGTAGCAGGGGAGTACTGGGGCCGGCTTCCTTGATGGCTTGATTACGCTCGTTATACATCGCCTTTACGCGGCCCATGGTAATTCCGGCCATCACCAGATCGCCCTGCTTCAGCGTACCGGTTTGCACCAGGATTTTTGCCACATATCCACGGCCTTTATCCAGGGATGACTCCAGAATGGTGCCATGAGCAGGCCGCTTGGGATTGGCTTGCAGTTCGAGCATTTCGGCTTCTAGCAATACTTTCTCAAGCAACAAATCCACATTTGTTCCCTTTTTGGCTGAAATTTCCTGACTCTGGTATTTCCCGCCCCAATCTTCAACAAGGATGTTGCGTTTTGACAACTCTTCACGGATTTTTTCCGAGTTGGCGCTGGGCTTGTCCATCTTGTTGATGGCAAACACTATGGGCACATTGGCTGCCTGGGCATGGTTGATGGCTTCAATGGTCTGAGGCATCACCGTATCATCAGCGGCAATTACAATAATTACAATATCCGTGATTTTGGCGCCTCGGGCACGCATGGCGGTAAATGCCTCGTGTCCGGGAGTATCAAGGAAGGTTATTCTGCGTTCGTTTTCCAGTTTTACCTCATAGGCTCCAATGTGCTGGGTAATGCCACCCGCTTCTCCCGCAATTACATTGGCATTACGGATGTAGTCGAGCAGTGAGGTTTTACCATGGTCAACGTGACCCATAACAGTAACGATAGGAGCACGGGGTAACAGGTCGGCCGGATCGTCAGCCATTTCTTCTTCTTCAGCCGTAGTCACATCTTCAACGCCTACAAATTTGACCGAAAAACCAAACTCATCGGCAACCACCACAATGGTTTCAGCATCAAGACGCTGGTTTATTGACACAAACAATCCGAGCGAAAGGCAGGTTGATATAATCTCTGTAACTGGTACATCCATAAGGTTAGCCAGCTCATTGGCAGTCACAAATTCGGCGACCATGATTGACTTCAGATCTTCTTCGCGCTTTTGAGCTTCTTCAGCCTGTTGCTGGCTTGCGATGCTACGCTTTTCGCGACGGTGTTTGGAGGCTTTGGATTTGCCACCTGAACTCAGTCGCTGTAAGGTTTCCTTAATTTGCTTCTGAATGTCTTCAGGCGTAAGTTCTACCTTAGGCGTATCATGGCGCGAACCCTTGCGGTCGCGGGGCGGACGTCTCTTATCTGCAGAAGTGTGCTGCGTTTTTCCTCCGGTTGTTGGGGTACTCCCGGTGGTGGTGGTGGTGGTGGGAGCATCGTCATGTTTCTTAATGCGTTTGCGCTTTTTCTTTTTAGCTTTCAGCGAATCGTCGGAGGAGGAAGCAACGGGCTTTTTAGGTTCAGGTCTGCGTGGCTCAGGCAACTTCATCGAGCCCAGAATGGTAGGACCTTCGAGTTTTCTTACCTCCGTTTTCATGAAGTTGGACTTCTGCTCTAGTGCCTTTTCTTCAACTTCAGGAGCCGGAGTTTCTTTTTCAGTCGTTATGGCTGAAGTCTGGTCCGGAGCCGGTGTTGTAATTGCCGGGGTTTCAATTGCAGGTTCCGCAGGGGTAGCTGCCTTTACTTCTTCACTTGCAGGTATTTCAGAAGCTCCTGGAGTTTCCTTTTTGCTTTTGGTAGTGGTTTTCTTGTCCTTTTTACCACCGGTTTTTGATTTTTTCGACGGTTTTTTAAAGTCATCCAGGTTTATTCTTCCCAGTACTTTAAGCTGTTGGGAGCCGGTTTCAGCCTCTTCGGCCGGGGTGACTTCGGCAGGTTGTTCCACCTCAGTTTCTTCAGGTGCTTCAGGCTGCTGTTCAGCCTTAACAGGCACTTCCGGCTCAACTTCGGCTACTGGTTCTTTTTTGGGTTCAACTGAAGGGGCTGGTTTTGGTGTTTCGGGTTCCGGTATGGATGCTGGTTCTGCCTCTTTTTCAGGCTCAGGCTCAGGCTCGGCTATAGGTTCGGGCACTTCAGGCATTGAAGGCTCTGCTGCTGCTTCCTCTTTTTCTTTGGGTTTGGTAACGATATCCTGCGTCAGGGGTACGTTTCTAATGAACACTTCTTCTGGTTCAATCTCGGCTTCCTTCTCTTGCTGAGCAGCAGTTTTCTTATCGTCCAGCGAAATGGTTCTATGCTGATGGTATTCAATTTCAATCTTTTGTGAACTCTCTTTAACGGTCTTCTGAGACTGAAATTCCTTGATCAGCAGGGCATAAACTTCCGGCGCAAGCTTGGTATTGGGCTTGGTGTCAATTTTGATTCCTTTTTTATTCAGGAAATCAACAATGGTATTAACGGCAACATTAAATTCCTGTGCTGCTTTTCCCAACCTTGAGCTTTTGGTTTGTTCTGACATATTCT
Organism: Lentimicrobium sp.; assembly: GCA_034007585.1. Taxonomy (GTDB): domain Bacteria; phylum Bacteroidota; class Bacteroidia; order Bacteroidales; family Lentimicrobiaceae; genus Lentimicrobium. Next base: position 12,699 of record JAVEQP010000062.1, read on the forward strand.
CCTTTACTGTTGATTTCTGCCTGTTTATGCGGATTTTCCGCAAAAATACGCTAATTATCTTAATCAAATTCTGGCTGTTCTCCGGAATAAAACCGGGTGACTACTTAAAGTACTTCAATCACTGTGGTATTATTCGAATTCGGCGCGCAGAATCCGGATCACTTCCTTAATGGTTTCCTCCTCGAGGTCAGTGAGGTGAACCAGGTCTTCCATAGAACGTTCAAGTACGCTGCGGGCGGTATCACAACCTATGGACTTTAATTCATCAATAATCCACTGATCGATTTCATCGGAAAATTCCTGAAGGTCAACGTCCTCATTGTCAATGTCGCTGTCGCGATAAACATCAATTTCGTAACCGGTAAGCCGGCTGGCCAGTTTAATGTTGTATCCTCCCTTGCCAATGGCCAGTGAAACCTGGTCGGGCTTCATAAATACTTCGGCCCGCTTTCCGTCTTCGCTTATGGTGATGGATGAAATTTTGGCGGGACTCAGTGCCCGATTGATATACAAAGAGGGATTAGTGGTGTAATTAATCACATCAATATTCTCATTGCGAAGTTCACGAACAATGCCATGAATACGCGATCCTTTCATCCCTACACAGGCGCCTACTGGGTCAATGCGGTCGTCGTAGCTTTCTACGGCAATTTTGGCTCTTTCACCCGGCACACGAACGATGTTTCGGATAGTAATGAGCCCGTCATATACCTCGGGTACTTCTGACTCAAACAAGCGCTCAAGGAAAGATGGCGCAGTACGCGACAGGATGATTACAGGCGAATTGTTTCGCATGTCAACCTTTGAAACCACCGCACGAATCGTGTCTCCCTTACGGTAAAAATCCGAAGGTATTTGTTCTGATTTGGGCAGGGTGAGCTCAATGTACTCATCGTCGAGCACAAGTATCTCCTTTTTCCAGACCTGATATACCTCTCCGGTAATCATTTCACCGATCTTTTCCTTGTATTTCTTGAATATATTGTCTTTTTCATATTCCTGAATCTTCGACATCAGATTCTGGCGTATGGTCAGTATCTCTCGACGCCCAAAGTCAGCCATTTTAATTTCTTCCGAAACTTCCTCGCCCACTTCAAAGTCAGGCTCTATTTTAATGGCTTCGGAATACTGCATCTCTTTGTTCTCATCTTCCACGGCACCGTCTTCCACGATTTCACGGTTTCTCCAGATTTCAAGGTCACCTTTATCGATGTTTACAATAACGGTGAAGTTTTCATCGGAGCCGTATTTTTTACTCAACATATGCCTGAACACATCCTCTATGATGCGCATCATTGTTTCGCGGTCAATGTTTTTGAACTCCTTAAACTCGGAGAAAGTTTCAACAAGATTGATATGTTCCATTTTTTTGAATTGAGCTGCTTTGCTGAACTGAATTTATTTGAAAGAAATGATTTCTTTGGTTTGTTTTATCTGATCAAAAGGAAATTCCAGGGTTTCGTCAACCTTGCCGCTTCCTTTTATTTTTACCTGACGCTGGATGGCAATGCCTTCTGCATCGGCTTTGATGAGTTTGCCCTGAACCTTAGTAGTATCCGTAAGCTGCACTTCCACTTCGCGACCAATGTTCTTAATATATTGACGAAGCATTTTGTAAGGTTGATCAATGCCGGCAGAGGATACCATCAGGTCATAATCCTCTTCTTCGCGTGGAAAGGATGCTTCTATGTGCCGGGTCATAGCCACACAATGGTCAATGCCGATGCTGGTATCGCTATCGAGCAGCACATTGATGCGGTTGCCCGCTTTAATGGTGACATCTACCACAAAGCGGTCGGTTCCTTCAAGCTGTTGCTCTATGGTTTGCAGAAGCTTTTCTTTGTCAATCATTGAATTAAGTGTAATAAAAGAGGGGACATAACCGTCCCCTCAAAATTTTCTCGCCTTTAGCACGGATAAGTCCGGTTAAAGGCTTTTCCGTTGTCCGACCAGGATTCGAACCTGGACCGAGAGAACCAAAATCTCTTGTGCTGCCGTTACACCATCGGACAATTTCCCCTTTTAAAGGGTGTGCAAAAATAGGCATTTTTTTTTAATACAGAAATCTTTTGATTAAATATTTAAAATTAATGGTTGGTTGGGTTGATTTGTTTCCCGAATCGCTACGCTCTCGGAATTTCGCTATGCTCTATTTTGTCTTTGGTCTTTCTCGTTATCGCTTCGCTCTCCCGAGACAAGTGGTCTTTGGTCTTTGGTCTTTGGTTATTGGTTATTGGTTTTGGTTATTGGTTTTGGGTTTTGAGTTCCGGGTTCTGGGTTTTGGTTCCCCTTGTCCCCCCGTCGCCCCGTCTCCTTGTCCTCAAGTCTCCCTATCTCCCCTTCTCCCATTCACCCCTTCTCCCCCTCTCCCCGTCTC
>JAVEQP010000062.1:15175-24239 GCA_034007585.1 Lentimicrobium sp.
CGACTCAAACTCTCAACCATCTAGATTCCCGTTTAGTGGCTTCGCCGTTGAGAGGCTTTGTTGAGGCCATCGCGTAACGTTAAATACTGTTAAGAAAAAAGCCTGAATAATGAGTTTTTTAACATATCATTTCATTTATAGGCAAAATGATTAACTTCGCTCCCTGATTCGCTCAGGGCAAATTTCGGCAATTTTAGCCGACATTGGTTTGATAACTAGCTGATTGTGACAGCAAAGGAGCGCAGTAAAGCTTCAATCATTTATTTTTCTACAATGAAACAATACAAAAAACTAAACAACATTATTGGCTGGTTCAGCTTTGCGGTAGCACTGTTGGTTTACACGCTAACCATTGAACCCACAGCAAGTTGGTGGGATTGTGGTGAATACATTGCCACTGCGTTTAAGCTTCAGGTAGGTCACCCCCCGGGAGCGCCCCTTTTTCAGATGATCGGACGGTTTTTCTCCTTGTTTGCCATGGGTAACAATGAAAATGTTGCTATGATGGTGAACTTTATGTCGGGATTTGTAAGCGCATTAACCATACTCTTTTTGTTCTGGACGATTACACGTCTTACCCGCCGGTTGCTGGTTGGTGAGGGTGAAATGACAACCGGACAAGTTTACGCTATCCTTGGTAGCGGACTGGTTGGTGCTCTGGCATATACTTTTAGCGATTCGTTCTGGTTTTCGGCCATTGAAGGCGAAGTGTATGCCATGTCTTCCTTCTTTACCGCCCTCGTTTTTTGGGCAATACTTAAATGGGAAGCACAGGCCAATGAAAAACATTCTATACGTTGGATAGTTTTTATCGCTTACCTTGTTGGCTTAAGCATTGGAGTTCACTTGCTTAACCTGCTTGCCATCCCGGCCATCGCTTTTGTGTATTATTTTAAAAAATATCAACCCTCACGCAAGGGTATTATACTGACGGCTATTATATCGGTTTTCCTGTTGGCGTTTATAATGTATATAGTTATACCACAGGTAGTTAATCTGGCGGCCAAGTTTGAGCTGTTGTTCGTTAATAATTTTAGGTTACCTTTTAATTCCGGTATCATATTCTATTTTCTGTTGATTACCGGACTATTGGTGGCAGGATTACTTTACACCCGGCGCAACCGCAAACTGATTTTGAATACTGCATTACTTTCGCTTGTCTTTATCCTTATTGGTTATTCCTCTTTTCTGATGCTGGTAATCAGGGCCAATGCCAACACTCCCATCAACGAAAACAATCCTGATGATGCGATTAGTCTGTTGAGTTATCTGAACCGCGAACAATATGGAACCTGGCCCATCTTTTATGGGCAGTATTACAATGCACCCCTTAATCCCAATAACAGGTTTAGCGATGGTTCACCGGTGTATATCCGGGATAAGAAAACCGGTAAATACGTTATTACTGATCCCCGGAAAAGCTCCATTGCCAATTACGATCCGGCTTTTATGACCATTTTTCCGCGCATGTACAGTTCACAGGAAAATCATGTGAGGGCTTACAAAAGCTGGGGCAGGATTAAGGGAGTTCCAGTTAGTGCCATAAATGATCGGGGTGAGGCAGAAACCATAATGAAGCCTACCTTTGGTGAAAACCTGAGGTTCTTCTTCAGCTATCAGCTCGGGCATATGTATTTCCGTTATTTTATGTGGAATTTTGCCGGGCGGCAAAACGATATTGAAGGTCATGGTGGAATTTCAAATGGAAACTGGTTGTCCGGCATCAACTTTTTGGATGAAGCCCGTTTGGGAAAACAGACTGATTTACCCCAAAGTATGCAAAATCCAGCCAGAAATACCTACTTTTTACTTCCGCTGATTCTGGGTGTGATTGGAATGCTTTTCCACTTTAACCGCAACTATAAAGATGGTATTGTAATAGCGTTGCTTTTCTTTATGACCGGCATCGCCATTGTATTGTACCTGAATCAAACGCCCTTCCAGCCCCGGGAAAGGGATTATGCCTACGCCGGTTCGTTTTATGCCTTTGCCATCTGGATTGGTATAGGAGTTTTTGCTTTGTGGGAAAGCCTCAATAAGGTATTGAAAAACAAACAGGTACTGAATGCGGGTCTGGTAACCCTAATTTCACTAGGTCTGGTTCCAGGTATTATGGCTTCGGAGAACTGGGACGATCATACACGGGCCAATAAATATGCAGCCCGCGATTTTGCTGCCAACTACCTGAATTCGTGTGATCCCAATGCCATTTTAATTACCAACGGCGACAACGATACCTTCCCGCTCTGGTATGCTCAGGAGGTTGAAGGTATTCGTACCGATGTGAGGGTGGTGAATTATATGCTTTCATCCGGCGACTGGTATGTTCACCAACTGGCCCGTAAAATATATGATTCCGAACCCTTGCGTTTCATCCTTACGCCCGAGCAGTATAATAAAGGAGTGAACGAATATATTCAATATTTCCCGCAGAGGTCTGTCAATGAAAGGGTTGAGTTGATTGATGTGATAAAATTTATTGCGGATGAAACGAGCCGAAGCAAAGTGACCCTGCAAAGCGGTGAGCAGGTTGGTTTCTTACCTGCGAAAAAAATAAAACTAAAAGTGGACAGTGCTAAGGCCGTTCAAAGTGGCATAGTGCCTGCTTACATGGCCGATCGTATTCTGCCGCAGATAGAGTGGGACATTAAAACAAACTATTTGATTAAGAACGATCTGATGTTGCTCGATTTTCTTGCCTCCAACAATTGGGAACGGCCATTATACTTTGCCAGTCCGGGCAGCTTGAGTAAAGTATTTGATGTGGATAAATACTGTCACCAAACAGGGATTGTGTATAAGTTTATACCTGTCCTGGCCGAAAATTACATTCAGGGATTGGGTGGTGTTGATGAGATCGCCACTTACGATGTGCTGATGAACAAGGCCAAATGGGGCAATCTGAATCAACCAGGCGTGTATGTGGATCGTGAAAGTGCCCGCACTTCACCCATGCCCAAGAATAGTTATATCAGGCTGGCACAGGCACTTGTTGATAAAGGTAAGTATGCTGAAGCGGTGGCTGTAGCTGACCGGCTGCAATACGAGTTTCCGAACAGTAAGTTTACCTACGATTATTACATGCTGCCATTGGCTGATGTCTATTACAAGGCCGAAAAAATGGATAAGGGCAACAAACTTCTGAAGACCCTGGCCGGGATCTACATCGAGAACCTGAATTATTACAGTTCAGTAAGTCCGAAATTCCGCTCTTACTACGAAGATGATACCATGCAGGCATATGCAGTGCTTTCACGCATTTGGGAAGCGGCTACTGAGTATGGACAACGGGAGCTTTTGGATGAAATAAAGGCCGATATGACTATACCTGAAGAGTTTAAGGAGCTCTTTAAATAAGGGATTCCAGTAAACGATCAGACATCCCGCCTGCTTTTCAGTGGGCGGGATGCCTGGCTTTATGCGGAAAAGTTTGATTGAACGGAAGGATAAATAATTCTCCTATGGATAATTTTTAGCCCGGGTTTATCGCTGCTATGTGGTCGGGAATTCGTGTTTCTGATTCCTTATACAGCGCTTTTGCCAAAACGGGTATTCGGCAGCCCGATTATCCAACGTAACAGTGCATGAATCATAGCTATTGGCAAAACAAGTATTCCGCCAACCAGCATGCTTAGTTCATAGCCCAGCGTACTCTCCTTAAAAGGTTTCCCTTTCCTTCGGGAGAGAAACGCACTAAAGGGAATTCCGAACATATTTCCTGCTATCATCATCTGAACAGCGGAAAGAATAATCCTTGCCTTTTGAGGGCCATATTCTTTAATAATGGCCTCATATATGTCTTTTTGGGGATATCCCTTAGTATCGGCAAAGTGCTGGGCAAACATGATTGCTTTAGCTTCCTCAGGCTTGATATGTTGATCACTACCGCCCAAAAAGCTGCTGATCTCCTCGTTGCTCATTCCCTGGCGCAAAGCCATAGTTGTGTGGGCATAGGAGCAGGCAGCACAGCCATTTACCTCAGTCACCGCCAATTGCAAACGCTCTATAAAGTGCAAATCAACGAGCTGGCTCTTTTTATTGTTTCTCAACTTAATGATTGCCCGCGGTACATATACATAGGATAGGTAAAGCTCCAAAAAACTAAACTTCCTCTTGTATTCGGTTCGCATAAGCGATTCAGGGATTTCAAATTTCATTTTTTTATTTTTTCATTGTATCGACTGATACAGATTGTAGAGATTTTATTAAATGCCTTTAAGCCTATGGCCAACTCAGCAATTTCATTTTCCGTGAAATCAGAGAGCAGTTCATCTACGATAACATCAATATTTTGATTGACTTTTACCGCCCATTGCGCTCCTTCCGGAGTTAGGGAAAGAAATATTTTCCTTCGGTCATAATTGTCATTCTCACGGGTCACAAGCCCCATTTTGATCAGCTTATCGGCCGTTGCGGTCATTTGTGGCTTGGTAATGCCAACGATATCCACAATTTCGGTAATGTACATACGACCATTTTCATCCAAAAGCCGAACAACGGTCAGGTGATTCTTCGAAAACCCATCAGGGAAATCGCTTATTATCCCATTTATTATGGTAAGACTCATGGTCCGGCATAATTTTGTGGGGATATCAATAAACATCTTTTTTATTTCTGCATGATTCATCGTTGAGAGGATTAATGATTTTAGTTCATCATTGTTATGGGAAAATCAGGCGATTTGTCACTTTACTTCGTTTTCCCGGATTTCAATGATTTCTTTTAATGTTTCTTCAAGTTCATCACCAAAAAGGTTTTTCCCAATAATGATTCCGTTTCCGTCAATCAGATAGTTGATTGGAATAAAAGAAGCCTTGTATGCTTTCTTATGTTTACTCGAAATTAATCCGTTCAGGTCGCTCACATGGCAGGGCCATTTAAGCCCGTCCCGCTCAACTGCCTTAATCCAATTTTCCTTGTTTCTGTCGAGTGAGACACTAAAAACAGTGAAACCGTTTTCGTTTGTGAAAGTAGCGTCTTTGTATTTATCGTATAAAGGAACAAGTAGTTCATGCTTCTTTCGACATGGCCCGCAATAAGAAGCCCAAAAATCAATCAGAACAATTTTCCCTTTTAGCGCGTCAAGTTCAAAGGTTTTCCCATTCATTCCTTCTTCAATAATATTGGGCGCTTTATCGCCCATATTAAGACCGGTTTTTTTCTGCCCATAGGCAAGTATATTGATGCCCAAAAACAGGAGTGCAATATGAAAACCTTTTAATTTCATTTCATGTGTTGTATTGGTTTATATAGTGATGTCATTGCCGTTGTATATTACCCTGACATTGAATTTTGCCACCTCTCGCAGCATATAGGTAAGTCCGCAATATTTTTCTTCACTCATTTGTATTACTTTTTTGATCTTTTCCTCGCTTATATTCCCTTCAAGCGTATAGGTAACGTCAATGGTTTCAAAGTACATTGGATGATCATTTGTGAGTTGACCTGAAATATCCACTTTGAATTTTTCAGGTAATCCGGCCCTCATTTTTTCCAATAGATAAATAACTACCCCTGCTGTGCAGGAAGCCAAACCTTGTAGGAAAAGCTGTTTGGCAGTAGTCCCTTGCGTGGGTTTCCCTTCTTCCGAGGGCGCCTCAATAATTACCTGAGTGTCCGTAAGGTCATTGGTTGCAATAAACTGCAATTTTTCTGTCCAGTCGATGGAGATGTTCACTAATTTTCCCATTTTCAGCGTTTTTTTATCCGGTTAATAATGTTCACTCAATGAATGGTTAACTAAGTTAACAAAATTACATAAAATTTTTGATTTGCGAAACATTAGTCGCTAAATTTTGCAAATCATTTTGAGAGAGCCTTTTTAAAGGAGGGTAATGCTTGTTTGAATAGTTGCCTGTGGCGGGTGTTCTGAGGCTGAACCCCTATTGTTAGCAGCACTTAAAAATGATCGACCATCAGGGTTTTCACAAAGACCTGGTTCTCTATAAATGGATTCAGGAGCTTACATTCGTAATCTTGATAGAGGCATGGCGGATGGTTTTACTGAGTTTTTAATTCAGCAATTACTACATCAATGAGGAGAAAAGATGTAAAACCCGCTCGACAAATTTCTTATAAAAAGGTCGTTCTTCCCACTCTTTCAGGATAATTTGTGTTGAGTGTGAAAGGTCCTTTTCAAAGATACTCCTTAATTTACCGGCAATTTCCTCATCAAAAATTATGGCATTGATCTCAAAGTTCAGGTCAAAGCTCCGGTTATCTAAATTTGCAGTGCCCACAATAGCTACCATTTGGTCGCATACCATCGTTTTTGCATGCACAAAGCCTTTCGTATAGGTGTAAATCTCCACTCCGGCTTCCAGCAGGCCCTGGAAATAGGAGCGCGTGGTGGTATTGATAATTGATGAATCCGCAACGCCCGGCAACAGGACTTTGACTTTAACGCCACTCAGTGTGGCAATATTGACCGCTTCGAGAAAGGATTTGTCGGGAATAAAATAGGGGGTAGTGATGCAAACTTCAGATCTTGCCATCAAAATGGCCTGAATCAGCGTATATTTAATCTGTGGGTATTTTGAATCCGGCCCGCTTGATACAATTTGGACCAAATGGTTACCATGTTTTTGAATTTTTATTTCAAACGGGAAATAGTCGTTGGAAAAACTTATTTTCTGGTTGGCACAAAAGTTCCAGTCTGCCAGGAAGACAAATTGCAGATTAACCACAGAAGCGCCGGTAATTTTCAAATGGGTATCTCTCCAGAACAAAGTGTTCCCGGGCTGATTGATGTATTTGTCAGAAACATTAATTCCGCCCACATAACCGATAGTTCCATCAATGACAATAATTTTACGGTGGTTTCTGTAATTCAACCGATTTGCCAGTAAAATAAGGTGGATTTTATAAAAGGGATAGGCTTCGACCCCTGCTTCTCTAAGCTGTTTGACTATGTTTTTCCGGATGCCCCTGCATCCATAATCATCATAAATAAAGCGCACCTCCAAACCTTCCCGGGCCTTTTCCATGAGCACCTGCGCCAGTTGATTTCCGATTACATCATTCTCGTAAATATAGTATTCAATATGTATGTGGTGTTTTGCCTGTTTTAAGCTTTCAATAACATCCGGAAATTTCTGCTCTCCGTTTATCAGAAGACTCGCCGTATTGTTGCTGGAAGTAAGGTTTTTGTTTCTGGAGAAACTGGCCATCTGGTAAAAATGTCCAATTTGTTCTTTGTTTTTTATCAGGGTTTCATTTGATTGGTCAGTTACTCTTTGCTCTAATTTTGGGAATTCGAGTTCATCAATTTCTAATTTTTTACGATATAGTTCCCGTTTCCTGTAATTTAAACCTACACTAAAGTATAAAATAATACCGCCTATCGGGAAAGAAATGACCAGAAGCAAATAGCCCAGTGCTTTGCTGGGCGTTTCAGTATAAAAAAGAATGGCAATGCAAACAATGATTACAATGGCAACATAAATAATTATAATATAGGTTCCCATCTTATTGTTTTAGTGCGGTATTCAAATTAAAACAGCATGAATAGTATGGCCTCAAAGTTAATGAATATATCATCAGCCTGTATGCAGTTCAAGCCAATTCCGGTATGGAATTCGGAATAAAATTAATCACCAATGGTGGGGAAGCGGGAGGGCGTTCGCAAAAGTATGAGTAAGGTAATCAAACCGGTAAAAGTCATGCCCAGATAAACATAATGGGTCGCACTAAAAAAGGCCTCGCGCAGATACAAGCTTATCTCTGATGCAGCTTCATGGGACTGTAGTACTTCAATTACTTTGTTTACGCCTGGCAATTTGGATTGAAGCAGGGGAGGAGCATGTTCGAGTTTACTGCTCAATACTGCATTGAATACAGCCGCATAAATAGCTGCACCAATGCTTTGGCCAAAATATCTGGAAAACATATTCGTTCCTGTAACCAATCCACGTTGTTCCCATACTACGGTGGACTGAACCCCAACCATCATTGAGGTTGAGATGAGCCCAAAGCCTGCTCCAAGCATCAGTTGAATGGCCAGCAATGCCCAGATGGGCCCGGGGAACTGCATAAATAAGAAAGCCGCGGATCCAATAATTACGATAATGATCCCCCAAATGGCGGTATTTCTGAATCCGATACGAAGGTAAAGTCTCCCCGATAAAGAGGACGAAAGCGGCCAGGTGATGCTCATGCTGGCCAGTATAAAACCGGCAGCTATGGCGCCCACTCCCGTAACCGATTGCGCAAATACCGGCAGGTACATGTTGGGTCCCATCATTATAATACCCATGCCAATAGTGGCTAAGTTGGCTCCAAGCAATACCCGTTTTCCCCAAACCCATTTTGGTAGAATAGGTTCCTTTGATTTGCTTTCGATGCGCAGCGTGATGTTGAACATTATCGTGCCCAATGCCAACAATCCGAAGGTTGGAAACGAAATCCAGGGCCAGGATTGACCACCCTGCAATAAGGAAAACATAAAGATCGTACCTGTTATCATCATGGCTGCAGCACCACTCCAATCCACTTTAGACTTCTTCTCAGGTTTATTTTCATGCAGAAAAAGAGTGATGAGAATGATGGAACCAATCCCAACGGGGATATTGATAAAAAATATCCATCGCCAGGAGGCATATTGTGCCAATGCACCTCCCAATGCCGGTCCTAATATGGCAGAAATACCCCAAATGCTGGATAGCCAGCCCTGAACTCTGGCCCGCTCCTGAATGGTATAAATGTCACCGGCAATGGTATTTACAGTGCCCATTATGGCACCGGCGCCAATCGCCTGCAACCCTCTGGCGAAGATTAATGAATGCATATTCCAGGCGCCACCGCAGGCAACAGAACCTGCCAGAAAAACGACAATACCGAATATTAAGATGGGCCGGCGTCCATAGAGGTCAGCCAGTTTTCCATACACGGGAATGGTAATCGTTTGAATCAACAGATAAATGGAGAATAACCAGCTAAACAGGGAAAACCCGCCAAGATCGCCAACAATCTGAGGTATGGCTGTGGCCACTATGGTATTGTCCATGGCTGCCAGCATCATCGACATCATGAGTGCCACCAATATCCAGTTTCTGCGCAATGCTTT
>JAVEQP010000159.1:0-4930 GCA_034007585.1 Lentimicrobium sp.
GGTCTGGTTTACTTTCCGGAAATCAGGTTCCGGTCCACCAAAACAAGTATTCTACTGAACCAACAACTTGTGCTGTTTCAATCCTGTAGTGTTTTTAATCACCAGCAGATAGGATCCGGAAGCAAAGTGGCTTACGTTAATCGAAGTACTGCTGTCGTTAGAATGTGTCTGTGAAATCAACCTGCCATCCATGGAAAAGATCATGATATCTGAATCGGCACAACCGGTAATAAATACACGGTCAGTGGCCGGATTGGGATAAATGGCAGTTTGCATCAAATCAATAGTTGGGGTATTTACGCCCAGATAATTGATTACTGTTGAGAAAGAGAATTCTGATTCACCGGTGGTGAAGTGGGCCTTAACTGCATAAACATACATGTTGTTTTCAGCAGGAGGCCAGGTGGTATCGTTAAAGTGACCTTCGGTGAACGTCTCAGTATTAAGCAGTGGCCAGTTGGCAGCATTGGCGATATCATCGAGTTTGCCGCGGCTGATGTTGTAGCCGGTGAGTTCTCTTGAAGAAGCGGGAATAGTTTCACTTGTCATTACATTGGGGCGGATAAGCATATTTCCAATTTTCCCTATAATGTTTGAGAAGGGAGCAAAGTCACCACCTGGATATTTATAACGGGAGAGTTCAACCTGGATATTGGTTGAATCCCAGGCCAGGAAGGTAGATTGGCCAGGGGTTGCATCCCAGCGTACCATAACATAATGTTCGCCCTGAAGGGTGATGTTGGGCAGCGAAACGTGTATCCATTCATCAAAGCCTGAGTTAAACATACTGCTGCTTACAATGAGGTTGTTGTCTGCATCGAAAACATCCACATATAAAGGCTGAGCCGAAGCGCTATTTGAGTATTTTGCCCAATACATGTCCACTCCGGTAATGGTTGCCGGTTCCTCAAACTGAATCAGGTTTCCAATCCAAACCTCTTCACCGGTTTCACCTGCCCAGCCATCTTCATATACTCCGTCATCAAATAGCCATGTTTTGGCTGCGTCGGTCGAAGGCTCTTCCCAGTCAACATCCATACCTGTTTCTACGGCAGTGGTTATAATCTGATAAGGAACCACCAGCGCTTCGGTTAAAACAATTTCTCCCAAATTAACATCTTCAAGTTCAATCTGAACCGGAACAATGTAAGTCTCATAACCATCGGCTTCAATAATTAGGCTGTAATTGTTCTGACTGTAAACGTTTTCGAACAGGAAATTGCCATCTTCACCGGAGGTGGTGGTGTAGTTTGCAAATCCTGACAAGGTAACAAATGCGCCTTCAACAGGCTCATCTGTATCGTTGGCAGTGATGAGGCCACTTATGTTAATCAGTGCAAGCTGGCCAATAACAAAATCCAATACAGTATTTTGGCCGGTTACCACTTCAAGATCAGAGGTTACTGCCTGATAAGTATATTTATCGGCCGTAGTGGGATAGGTTCCTTCCGGTACATAGGGCATGGCATAGTTGCCCGTTGAATCAGTTAATGTGGTGATGTTCAAGGGGTCAATAGTCACACTTGCACCGGCAATGGGTTCACCTTCGGGATCGGTTACCATGCCGGAAGCGCTTCCCACGTGCTCATTAAAGATGAAACGGATTACCGGACTCATGGCTATCAGCGCACCGGTTGAAGGATTATACGGGTCCGGAGGATTGGTATAGCTGGTAAATCTTCTTGAACTAAAACCTGTTGAACCATACGCAGAGAATGACTGCATTGTATTGGTATGGTCGTCTTTCTTTTCAACCATTATGACAATATGCTTGTCAGTATCTGAATAGTTAAATGGCACCTGAAAAGGAACGTAAAGCGTTTGGTCACCAGAAATAAAGTTAATCGTTCCATCATATACCAGCACCATTTCGGTAGCAGGAATCCAGCCATTGGTTAATGAAGCTGAATCTGTCATACTCATCCATATACGTACCGGAACTTCGGGTTCGGCGACTCTGAAATCATAGTCCCAGGTAATGCCGAAAATAATTTCGCCATCAGATACAATTTCAGTGTTTTTGTAAATGGTTTCGGTGAGTGAATTGTTATACGACATATTGATGGGTAAATACTCTCTCATGGTGCCTACACCCACCTGAACAATCTCAGACTGAGCTGCTACACCTGAAAGCATCATAATATTGCTGCGGTTATTTGATGGCACCTGATCGTTGGCATATTCAATTTCTGCATAAATTTCATATTCGCCCAGTGAACCGAATGTATAGCTCAAATCAAAACTCAGTTGCTCGCTATATGCTATTTCAAGGCCGGGAATCGAATAAACTTCCAGAGGATTATCTCCGCCTCTCATCAGCTTAACGCGATAATCGCTGCCTGCAATGGTTTCTGTACCAATATTTTTAATGGTAAATACAAAATCAGACGATTCGCCAAGACGATAGAGCCGGTCGCCATCAATATTCACTGCTTTCAGGTCATAATCATCAAAATATACAGCAACATTCTGGCCCAGAAGGTAATCGAGCAGGATTTGGCCATCCCATGCATATGGATCAGATACAAAAGCCACGAAAGCAAGACGTCCCACCTGACCCTCCAGTCCCGACATATCAATCACATAACGGTTGTAACTGCTTCCGCCCATAACAGGATTGAGCACCGTAACCCAGTTGTTGGTACCTTCTTCTTTCCACAAAACGGTTAAGTCACCCGGCCACCAGGGTGCAGTAGCTCCATAAAATGATACAGATGCCTGAGCACCCACTTCAAGCCTGCAGGTTTGAAGAGTATCCGTTAAGCCATTGGGCAAAAAGGCTTCTGCGGAATTACTGCCACTATAACCTCCAAACGTATTTAATGCCCAGAAATTACCGCTAATCCAGCCTTCGGGCGGGTAAGTTTCTCCTTCAAAATCTTCAAAGAAAGCATCAAAAGGATACACAAAGGTGTTCATGACCATTGAATTGTTCGGGTCTGTTCCCTGATCGTCAGGTACGGATACCTCTAACTGATATTGTCCGCTGGTTGCAGGCGTCCAGGGCATTTCTACACGAATAGTATCTGCCGGCTCAAGCATGCCTGTTTGAACGGTTCCAAGCACAACGTTATTTACTTTAAAAGTAACGGTTTTATCATAGGCCTGCAAGCCATAATTCTGAATTTTTGAGGAAAGCAGGGCTGTATTGTTTTCAAAAACGGCAGTCAGGTCGCGTTTGAAGTCAAGCACGGCAAAATCATTGTTTACAGGAGTAAAGCATGAAATAAAAGCTATCCAGCCTTCTGTCTGATCCCATCCCGGGGCCTGGAAATAGATGGTAAGTGCGCCGTCTGGATTCATCGCAGTTATCACTCCTGGATTGTCCGTTGATTCGTAGCTTCCGATTAAAGGATCGTCGGTTGAAGTACCATCATAAATCTCGAAATAGCCATAACTGGTGTTGAATTCCAAAAAGGTGAGTCTGATGCGGTCGCCGGCATTGGCCGGTAATATGGTCGTGGTAGCCTCATCCTCCCAGCCGTAAGGTTCGTCTAATCCGCCTGAATCGGTGAATGTTGCACCACAGGTGGTTATGGTTTGTGTGCCGGTGGCCGGCATCTCATACACGGTTCCGTAATTGTATACCGTTTTCCGCATTTGATTGTTTTCAGGCCTTGGGTCACCGGTGAGTGTAACGGTAGCTACAATGACGTATGGTCCCGGAACAGACATATCGGCTGTAACAGTAAAGGTATAAGGAGCTGCCTGATTGGGACCCAGATTGAGTGATCCCACATTTTCAACCACCGGCGTACCTCCGTTAATGCTATAGCTCACGTTGAAGCCGGTCTCATTGGTTCCGCCTTCATTTTTAATGGTTATGGTAATGGGTTCAGCAGCAGTAAGAGCAGATGAACTCATAATGTTGTCGATGCTTTCCAGGGCAAGATCATGGTTTAACCCTTCGCCATAAAGGGCAAAGGCCAGGTTAAAATCTGTATAGAACGGCCCCAGTTGCGAAGCAGGCGTCCAATCAATGGCACCGGTTT
Source organism: Lentimicrobium sp. (assembly GCA_034007585.1). Lineage (GTDB taxonomy): Bacteria > Bacteroidota > Bacteroidia > Bacteroidales > Lentimicrobiaceae > Lentimicrobium. The sequence goes on from JAVEQP010000159.1 coordinate 3,993, forward strand.
CAAAACCATTGCCCGGATTTTTCCAGACATATTGCTCATCTATGGTTGAACCGCCATGCGTTGACCAGTTCCAGCGGTCAGTAACACTATAATCTGATACAGCCTGAATGGAAATCCAGTATTGCCCGGGAGAAAAGTTAACGGTAGCCGGAAGCATAATTTCATACTTGTAAATGAAATTTTCCGCGTCAAACAGTATTTCGTTGTACTCAGTATAGTTGAGCTGGGAATATATTTCCGCTCCCGGAACGCCACTGTTATTGCTGTAAAAGCGAATGTTAAGCGCATCAATAAAACTCCCGGTAAAAAAGGAATATACCCCAAGCATATCAATGTGTCGCACAGCCCAGTTTTCACCTGCCGGTACTGTAAAATCATCGGCAGCCATATTAATATCGGCTGCACTCTCAGGATCAGTATAAGCCTGGCTGTTGATGGTAAAAATACCAAGAGGGAACAACTGATCGTAAACAGAAGGTCCGGTCAATGGCGCACGCAATGTGCTGACAGTAGGTGGTAGTTTCCCTTCCAGGGATTTTTGGCTAAATCCCGGCAAGATTAACCCAATGATCATCAATGATAACAGGGTTAATTTTAGTGTAAGGTTTTTCATAGTTTGTGATTTAGATTAATTAGTGATTGTTTGATTTTTTGGATGCTGTTTTCTTTTCAACCCCTGCTTCAGATTCCTTCATCCGGGTATTTTCTTCGTTTAGCTTTTTAAGAATTTTCCCCAGGGCAGCATTCTCATTGTGGGCCTTTTCTATCAGAAATTTTAAGTCCTTCTCTGTTTGATCAAAAGCCTCTTTCTCATCGTTTGCCATGATTTAAAAAATTATAAGGCAAAAAAACAGACTGCCGGGATGAATACCTAATTATATGGGCTACAAAAAGGCTACAAGGTAAAAATGTATGGCTACAATAATGCTACAATTGAT
>JAVEQP010000160.1:0-4887 GCA_034007585.1 Lentimicrobium sp.
CGGACCTTCGTCCAGGTGCACGGTCAGTTCCGAACGTTCAATCAGCTCCAGGGAAAGGAAATCCTGCTTTATTTGTTCACATTCATAAAGCAACTGCTCCGTGCGCGGTCCGCCGGTTTTTTTGGTGAGTTGCGTTGTGGTGAAGGCTTCCAGAATCAGGTGACCACCAGGTTTCAGACTTTTCAATAGCTTATTGTGCACCCTTGTTCTCATTTCGCCCGGCATGTGCACAAAAATCAGCGCTATGGCATCGAATTGTTCTTCTTTGCCTTCAAATTCGCTTAAATCGTGAATGTTATATTCAAAGTTTACCCCTTTTTCAGCCGCCAGTTTTAGAGCTTTTTTCCGGCCTTCCACACTTTGATCAAAGGCGGTAACTTCCCAGCCTTTCACGGCGGCATGAACGGCATTGCGACCTTCACCCTCGGCGGGCAATAGCAGCTTTCCGGGAGTTAACCCCTCAATTTTGGCGGCAAACCAGGCATTCGGGTGGGTGCCATAGATATAGGTTTCAGCGGAGTATCGCTCGTCCCAGTGTTCTTTCATAGTGAATACGTTTTTAATGCAAGTTTACGCATTTATATGGTTTTAGCGGTTTCCCGGATGAGCCTCCAGGCATTTTCTACATGGTATTTCTCCACATAAGTCTGGGCAATGACCATCCGCAACGTATATTTCCCATTGAGTTTGGTATGCGTCATGTATAATTTCCCGCTTGCATTCAGGGTTTGAAGCAGCCGCTCATTTATCTCGTTGATACGAATTTCATCGGTTATTCCGGAAGGCAAATACCTGAAACAAACCAGACTGAAATCGACCGGTGCCAGTAGCTCGAATTCAGCAGATTGCCTGATTTTATCGGCCAGCCATTGCGCCAGTTCCAGGTGAAGCCTTACTTTTTGTCGTATGCCTTCCACGCCAAAATTCCGGATAACAAACCACAGTTTCAGCGCCCTGAAACGCCTGCCCAGGGCCACACCCCAGTCGCGGTAATCGTTCACCTGCCCGCGGGTGCGGGTTTTCAGGTATTCAGGAAGTATTTCAAAAGTGCGGATGAGCATTTCCGGATCGCGCACAAAATAGGCAGAGCAGTCAAAATTGGTAAACATCCATTTGTGGGGATTAAACACGTAGCTGTCCGCCAGTTCAAGACCATCCGCGAAGTGTCGCATTTCGGGCAAAACCAATGCTGTTCCGGAGTAGGCCGCATCCACATGCAACCATATATTGTGTTTTTTGCAGATTTCGCCAATTTCCCGGATAGGATCAACTGCGGTGGAACCCGTGGTGCCAATGGTTGCTATTACGCACAGGGGCTGAAACCCGGCTTCCAGGTCGGCTTCTATGGCATCGCGCAAAGCGGAAGATTGCATGGCAAAATTCTCGTCAACGGGTATTTTTATTAAGTTTTTTCGTCCTATTCCTGCAATTTTCACCGCCTTTTCGATGGAGGAATGGGTTTCGGTAGAGCAATACACCCTAAGCTTGTCCGTGGCTAAAAATCCTTCCTCATTCACCCTGAACCCGGTGACTTTTTCGCGGGCAGTAAGCAAGGCAGCAAGTGTAGAAGCCGATGCGGTATCCTGAATTACGCCGGTCCATTGGTCGGGCAGCCCGCACATTTGCTTTAGCCATTCCATCACGCGTTCTTCCAGCTCGGCGGCTGCGGGTGAAGTTTCCCAAATCATGCCCTGCTGTCCCAGTGCGGCGGTCAACATCTCAGCCAGCACGCTGGGATAGCTTGAATTGGCGGGGAAGAAGGCGAAAAAGTTCGGGTTCTGCCAGTGGGTTATCCCCGGAAGGATAATTTTTTCAAAATCCGCCATTACCTGTGCCATGCTTTCAGATTCCTGAGGGGGCGATGCAGGTAACTGCGAAAGTATTTCGTCGGGCTTTAGCTGAGATTTTACCGGATATTGTTCAATCTGCTCAAAATAGTCGGCCATGCGGTCGGCCATGCGGTGGGCCTCAGCCCTGAATGCTGCGGGTGTTTTCATTTATGAGGTTTTTTATAGCCACTAAGGCTTGCCACGAAGACTCTAAGGCACTAAGAAACACAAAGCAATAATGAAAGTATTCTATTATTAAGATTTTAGGGCCTTGCGATTTTAAACGACAAAAACCTTTATGCAACCTCGTGTCTTTGTGCCTTAGTGGCCTTCTTTAACTGGTAAAAGTAGGGAATTTTGCCTTTTCAATTCTTTCAGGATTCAACAAAAACAAATATTCTTTATGTCAAATCTTTAATATCCAGGTGTTTTCATCGCCTGGTCGCCAACTTAAGGTTAGGAAAGAAAAATCCGGATAGTTTTCTTTAAATGCTTTTACGGAAGTATGATTGGGTTTCTGATTTCCAAACTTGGCTTCAAAAGCCTTTCTGGTTAGACCTTCTTTAACAATAAAATCAACTTCATGGCCTGATGCCGTTCTCCAGAACATTACTTCATCGTGCCCGTAAATGGCCGATAGTCGTTTTAGAAGGTAATTTTCAAGCAAAGCTCCCTTGTCAGTACGGTCGGCGATTGGGCTAAAATTATTTAGCAGCGTGTTCCTTAGCCCGGTATCACTGAAATAGACTTTCGGCATCTTTACCAGTTCCTTTCTTAAATTACTAAAAAATGGCCTGATTAGCACAATGTGAAAGCATTTTTGCATTACATAAAGATAATTTTCAACAGTGCGGGCATCTATGCGCAATGTAGAAGATAATTCGCTTTTATTTACAAGGTTACCTGTTTGGGATGCGAGCAATTTCATCATCCTGAAAAAAGCTTCCTCATTTCCAAGACCTGCTTCAAGAATATCCTTTTTGATGAATGAATTTCTCAATTCGCTTAAGCGAGCTTTTTTGTCTTTAAAATCCGACTCCAGTACCACAGCAGGGTAGCCTCCATAAATTATGTATTCTTCCAGATATTGATTCAGGGGTTCGACAAAAGGAGATATATATTCCTTGCTGTTGCGTATTTTGGCTAATTCCTCTATTAGTGATTGCTGATTTTTAAAGAGCAGAAACTCATCAAAGTTCAACGTTTCGAGCATGAAAATGCGTTTTCTGCCTGCCAAAGAGTCTTTAAAACGGGTGTCCAGATAAAAAGCACTGCTGCCTGTAACTATAAGTTTTAGATTTTCAGCATAAGTATCATATAAGTATTTCAAGAACCCGGTAGGGGAAGTCAGGTATTGAATTTCATCTATCAATACAAAAATCTTCTGACTGATTCCATCTGTTAATGGGTTTTTAGGTCTGGATGAGAATTTGAAAATTTGTTCAGGATGCTCATTTGCCGCTGCCAGAATCCCGGGATCCTCCAATGAAAGGTAAGAAACACTTTTGCCTTCTTCTCTAAGCTCGCTATAAAGTTTTCTAAGCAGGGTGGTTTTCCCTGCCTGCCGGGCACCTGTTATTACGGTAAACTCTTTTTTTTCAATGTGTAACTTAATCTGACCGTAAAGTTCTCTTTCGTAAAACATGATTATGGAATTTAATTTACCAAAGATAATCATAAATCAGATAATTCCTACAGTCCAATGTATAAAATATCAGATAATTCACACATCGCTATGTAGGAAATATCCGATAAGTCATACATTGCTATGCGGGAAAAATCCTGGAAAGGAAATCTGGATGGTATATTAGAGAAAAATCTGACCTAACAGGTTTGAAGAAAACCTGTTAGGTCTGTGGTTTTTAAAATTATAAACTCTCGAGTAAATGACTTAGCCTGGGTTAGTCTTTCCGGACAGCGAATCTTTCTGGTCTTTATTAACATCGTTTTATTTTCCAATCAGTCAATAAAAGTTTCTTTCAGTACTGATTTGACTTCTTTTACTTCGGGTTTTGAAAGCCTTCCCAATATCTTAATAATGCGCTGTTTGTCTATAGTATGGATTTGATCAATTACAATCCAGCCAATTTTATTCTCGTGTTTTACTTCGATTCTTGTTGGATATTTTCTTGAAGTAGTTGTCATTGGAGCGACAACGATTGCCTGGAGGTATTTATTCATTTCATTTGGTGAAATGATAACACATGGTCTGGTCTTTTTTATTTCACTACCGATTGTCGGGTCTAAATTCACCAGGACAATTTGATATTGGCTTAACTCCATTCTTCGAGGTTTTCATCATCAAAAATGTCGTTGAACAATAATTGGTCGTCACCATGCTCATTCATTTCTTTAAAGGCCTTTTCCCATCCTTTTCTTGGAGATGGAATGGGTTTTATAATAAAATGCCCTTCTTCAAGAATGAGTTCAACTTTGTCTTTGATGTTGTATTTTTCAATCAAAGTTTTGCTGAGCCTGAACCCTTTTGAATTTCCTATTTGAATTATTGATAGTTCCATGTTATTTTGTCTGATTGTAATTACAAAGGTACTACATATTTTATTGTAATCAAGGTGTTAAAATTAAATTTCAAGCGACTTATTGGTGCTGTTGCCCACGCGATGTCCGATCCAAGGCGAAGGTTAAAGGATTTAATTCACCAAATGGAAATCATAAATCAGATAATTCACACATTGCTATGTAGGAAATATCCGATAAATCACACATTACCATGCGGAAATATATAGGAAAGGAAATCTGGATGGTAAATTAGAGAAAAATCAGACCTAACAGGTTTGAAGAAAACCTGTTAGGTCTGGAGTTTTTTTATTTTCCTACTTTACAATGAGTAGCTTGCCCGAATTTACCTGTTTCCCATCATCGAATTGATAAAAATAAGTCCCGGGGGCCACTGCTCTGGAACCCCAAATCGTTTTTGCGCCGGTAATGACTACCTCTTCAATGGTGTGGCCAAAAATATCGGTTATCATTTTGGTTGGTGAACCGATTGGTGAGCTTTATGTCGAACCATTGTCGAACCACTCGAAGTGCTGCAATC
>JAVEQP010000063.1:0-23298 GCA_034007585.1 Lentimicrobium sp.
CGTCCTCCTGTCTCCTTGTCCTCAAGTCTCCCCGTCTCCCTATCTCCCCTTCTCCCATTCACCCCTTCTCCCCGTCCCTTTTGGTCTTTGGTCTTTCTCGTTATCGCTTCGCTCTCCCGAGACAAGTGGCTATTGGTCTTTGGTCTTTGGTCTTTGGTTCTGGGTTTTGGGTTTTGGTTCCCCCAGTCTCCCCGTCCTCCTGTCTCCTTGTCCTCAAGTCTCCCCGTCTCCCTATCTCCCCTTCTCCCATTCACCCCTTCTCCCCGTCCCTTTTGGTCTTTGGTCTTTCTCGTTATCGCTTCGCTCTCCCGAGACAAGTGGCTATTGGTCTTTGGTCTTTGGTCTTTGGGTTTTGGGTTTTGGTTCTTTATTTCCCGGAGCCTGAGCGTAGTCGAAGGCCCGGGTTCCTGGTTCGAAAACTCACATCTCGATGTTGGTGGCTGAGGTTCTCGAAGCCACCAATCCGGAGGTTTTAAACCCTCGCCCTCGTTTGGTTGTTTCATAACACCTTCAACAAATTGCCACCTTTAAGATTGCAATTAATGTAAAAAAAAAGCCACAATAGGGAAAAATCCCTAGCCGAAAACTACTATCTTTGGAACAATATTTAATCTGAGCTTCTAATTCACAAAATTAAAACCAAATGAACAATTTATTTAGAGCATTAATTGCAGGATACGGGGCCAAGAAACTAGGTGGTGGATGTTTTGGAACAATTTTGGTTTTTATAGTCATCTGGGTAGTTCTGGGGCAGTGCAGCTAAACTGACTACCCATTGTAGCAGTGCGACTGCTGTTATTCGTTGATGACTGTCGCTTTTTATTTGATGACTGAGACTCACCTTGGTGGCTGAGGCTCTCGAAACCACCATTTTCCGGGGTTCGAGTGCCTCACCCCTCGGTTCCCCGGTGGATGAGGTTCGCCCCAGTGGCTGAGGCCCTCGAAACCACCATTCTCACTTATTTCCCAATACAAAATTTCCCAAAAATATTTGCAAGTAGCTCATCATTAGTTACTTCGCCTGTGATGGTGCCCAGGTAATGCAGGGCCTGGCGGATGTCGGTAGCCACCAGATCGGAGGGGATTTCTTCGGCAAAGCCTTTTTCTATATTTTCAATGCTTTGGCCAGCCTTGCTCAGGGCATCGAAATGGCGCAGGCTATAAACTATCGTTTGATCGTGGGGACTGCCATTGTGGGTAGTATGGAGCAGCTTATCGGTAATAAGGTTGATGTTTTCATTGCGTTTGGCCGATATGAAAATCGTTTCCATTTCAACCAGTTTTTTAAAGGTATGGGGCGCTTCGGTGAGCAGGTCTGTTTTGTTGGCGATGGGAATAATCACCTTTTCGGAATCGTGAAGCTGGCTGCGGATGTCATCCAGCGCCTCATCAATTTCATCTTCGGAGGCGGTGGTTATATCGAAAACATACAAAACTACTGCTGCCTGATTCATCTTCTCGAAAGTCCGGCCAATACCTATGGTTTCAATCGGTTCGTCAGTATCACGTAAGCCTGCGGTATCAATAAACCGGAAAAGAACGCCCTGAATGCTGATGGTATCTTCAATGGCATCACGTGTGGTGCCTGGAATCTCAGAAACGATAGCCTTTTCCTCATTCAGCAGCGCATTGAGCAGGGTGGACTTACCCACATTCGTATTGCCGGCGATTGCCACAGGAATGCCATGTTTCATTACATTGCCCAATTCGAAACTTTGTTTCAGGTGTTCAATCTCTGATTTAATGGCTTCGAGCAGGTGCTTGAGCTCATCGCGGTTGGCAAATTCTACATCTTCCTCACTAAAATCGAGTTCCAGTTCAATGAGTGAGGCAAATTCAATGAGCCGGGCCCTGAGGCGGGCAATCTTTTGCGAAAAGCCACCCCTCATCTGCTGCATGGCCAGTTGGTGCGACGACTCAGAGTTGGAAGCTATTAGATCAGCCACTGCTTCGGCCTGCGAAAGATCAAAGCGTCCATGCATAAATGCCCTGAAAGTAAATTCACCCGGAGCGGCCAGACGCGCGCCCGCTTCAATCAGCAACTCCAGTACCCGCTGTTGGATGTAAAGCGAACCATGGCAGGAAATCTCTATTACATCCTCACCGGTATAGGAATGTGGAGCCTTGAAGATTGAAACCACCACTTCATCCAATACGTTTCCCTGATCGTAGAAATCTCCAAAATGAAGGGTGTGACTTTCAACTTTAGTAAGGGTGAAAGAGTCTCTTTTTGACTTAAATAAACCGTCGGTAATGCTTATTGCTTTTGGACCTGAGAGCCTGATAACGGCTATGGCACCTACACCCGGAGAGGTAGAGAGCGCGCAAATGGTATCTTCAGAATGCAGAAAATCTAAGTTCATGGCAAAGAGGTTTAAGGTTTGTTCACTAGCGGTTTCATCTCAACAAAGCATCTATTGGTTTAAAACTGGCAGGAAATGTATTTTTTTTGCAATTAATAAACAATTTCCTACCCATATATGAACAAAAATAGGTAATTTTCCTTTTTAAAGTAGCATTTCCAAATCAATCAACTGAAAAAGGTCAAAAATGAGCATTCTGGTCAACAAAGATTCAAGAGTAGTTGTGCAGGGTTTTACCGGTACAGAGGGTACATTTCATGCCACCCAAATGATAGAATATGGCACCAATGTAGTAGGTGGCATCACACCCGGTAAGGGAGGGAGATTTCATTTGGGGAAACCGGTATTTAACACGGTAAATGAAGCGGTAAAAGCCACTGACGCTAATGTATCACTTATATTTGTTCCACCTGCATTTGCAGCGGACGCCATTATGGAAGCTGCCGAAGCAGGCATAAAGGTAATTGTATGCATTACTGAAGGTATTCCGGTAAAAGATATGATGATGACGAAGGAGTATCTGAAAGGACGCGACAGCCGTTTGATTGGCCCCAATTGTCCGGGTATCATCACTCCGGGAGAAGCTAAAATCGGCATTATGCCCGGCTTTATTCACCGAAAGGGAGTGGTTGGTATTGTCAGTCGCTCAGGAACCTTAACCTATGAAGCGGTTGATCAGCTTACCAAAGCAGGTCTTGGCCAGACCACCGCCATTGGAATAGGAGGGGACCCCATTATTGGAACCACTACCCGTGATGCGGTGGAACTTTTTATGAATGACCCCCAGACCAGGGGTATAGTAATGATTGGAGAAATTGGTGGCGGTATGGAAGCCGAAGCTGCCTATTGGATAAAGGAACACGGTACTAAGCCTGTCGTAAGCTTTATTGCCGGTGCAACTGCACCCAAAGGTCGCACTATGGGGCATGCCGGTGCTATTGTTGGTGGTGAAGACGATACCGCTGAAGCCAAGAAAGCCATTCTGCGCAAATGTGGCGTAAATGTGGTTGATTCTCCCGCTGAAATCGGGACACGCATGCTTGAATTGTTGAAGTGAGCAATGGCTGATTAAGTGACAAGGAGCGATTGCCTAATCGTTTCCTTTTACCCTTATGACACTATTGTTAACTGCTTGATGACAGCTAAAATCAAGCCGACTTCTAATTTAGTTTACTCCTGAATTTTCCAGGCAATATTGCTTCCCGAAACTCATAAGCACCGACATCCGGGGCTTCATCTGTAATGCGGGAATTGAGTTCGATGTCTATACTGAGATCGGTAAAGAAGCCATTCAGAATATCAACCGAACCTCTGTTTATAAGCCCGGAAATTAAAGTATCAGGTTGATACTGATTGGTTCTGGGATCGCGAAACCAGGGGGCTTCATTTTTAACTGAACCCGGAAAGTTTACCTCATCAAAAGTCATCTTCGTCCGCAACAGCGAATGATCAAACCGATAATTAAAAATCCCGTCCTCTGTGTATCTGTCGAAAGTAAGCTCTTCATCCTTATCACCATAAATCACACAATTTCCAAAGTAGGCCATCTCCAGCGGGCGAAGCTGAACATTCATGCTGTTGTCAAAATAATAATTGTTGAGCACCAGTGCAGTTTCCCGCCTGAAGGAACGGTACCAGTAATTGCCTATCGTACAGTGTCTGAAATCGTATTTTCCACCCAGCAACAGGGCTACAGAGCGTGTGCCGCAATTACCAATAACACAGTTGGCAGCTTCAATGGAGGTGCCCTGTCCAAGAATCCCGGTATTGCTCATATTGAATATGCGGGTATTGCTGATGCGTAAGGTTGGATTGGGTGAGTTGCCGGTTGTATCGGCATGAATTCCTACCTCTCCATTCTTAATGATGGCATAATTTATCTCGTTATTAATACTACCGGGATATAGCCATATGCGTCCCCATTGTCCGGGAATGTCGCGGTAATAATCCTCCAGACGGTCGCCCTGAATAACCACCGGATTGTCAGCTGTACCATGCACTTTAAGCGTAGCGTCCCGGTAAATCAGCAATACGGCATTGCTGTGCATATGCACCTGTGCTCCTGCCGAAATATTCAGGGTGTAGAGGGAATCGACGATGAGGTAACCATATATTACATGCGGTTTATCGGCTTCGAAAACATAATTGCTTGCCAAAATTGCGTTTCTGTAAAAGTGGGCATCCTGTCCCCAGGCCACCAGTTTTACATCCTGGCGGTTTCCATTGGTGTTGAACACAATGCTGTCACTGGCAATCAACGGAGCGTTTGCCTGATTGGGATCAATGGTTACCTTAACGATTACAAAAGCAGAGTCTCCTGCAGCAATTTCCAGATCGGAAATGCCTGTTCCGGGAAGACCATCAACATTTATCCGGTAAGGTGATGCAGATCCCTTACCCAGAGAAATGGAGGTAATGTTTAATCGCTTCTTAGTTGGATTGTAAATCATAAACACTTTAGAAGCAGAACCGACTGTAGTGAACACGGTGTCGAAAAAAACAGTATCGGTCGAAAAGCTCAACTTCAGCTCAGGGCTTTGGTCAATAGGTTCCTCTTTGGTACATGCTGATGAAATAAAGATAATCAACAATAGTATGGAAATTCCGTGAAGGAAGCTGAGCTTGTTTTTCATTGTTTTTGAAATTGATGCAAAGATAAATGGATAACGCAGATAATACGCTTTTATGGCGCCGTTTATTGTAGAATATTGTCTGCTTACACTTCGTGAAAAATAAAATCAGTAACTGTAGTGTAATGCTTTTAGTTGATTTTCCCGGTATATATTGCTGAAGAACTGATAACTCAGCCTTACCGTGTACACATTCCCTTTTAGGAAAAATTTATCATTCAGGGTATAATCTACCAGATTATATCTGATGCCCATATTAAGATAATTGTTGCTAAAAAGTAAGATACGCATTCCTAACCCTATGTTAAAGTTATATGAGTTGGCTGATGAGAGCTTTAAATCTGCATCCACGTCTTCTTCCAGCATATTAAACCCATCATACGCAGCTCCCAGGGTGAAATAGGTCTGATACGGCTTAAAGTTAAGTAAATCCCGCGAATACTCCAGGCCGATGTAGCCGCCGAAAAAATAATCGGTATATTCGGGTTCGCTGAATTTATGTCGCAGGGCTTTGTATTCTTTAGGCGCTTTTATAAATTTTATACCCATCACCAGGTCAAAACTATGTTCTTTTACTTTTACGCCATACGTCATGCCAAGTTCCGGATGAACTCCGATTCTGGAGAGTTGCCCATCGGGAATCCAGGTACCGGCATAAAATCCCAGGTTGAGCATGGGGATACGCAAAGCCTCATTAAGTTTATCCGCATAAAGCACCCCTGGTGCAGATGAAGCGTAAGGTTGCTCCTGAATGAGCTGATAAGCCAGTGCTGTTTGTCCTGAATAAAAGAGACAGAGCAGGTATTCAGTCTCTCCGGGACTGTAATATTCAAGTAAATCGGTGGCTATACGTTGACTCCAGTTGTCAAAAATACCATCCACCGGTACATAATCAAACCGGGCGTGATTATAATTGTAAATGAAATTCTGATTGTTGTTGATTAAAGTAAGCCTGGATTCATAGACATTCATCATTTCAAGGAAGAATGCATCAATCAGCTCATCTGTATAATAGTGCATTTTAAGCACCATCAGCAGGTTAGCCCTGAAAACCGGTTCAACGCTTCCGCATTTCTCATTCCAGAAGTTAAGAAGCAAGCCAGCAGAATCAATCATGCCTGCTTCCATGTAGTAGGGAAACAATTCGGAGCTGCGAAGCGCTATTTGTGCGCAGCTTGTCTGAGAATGAACGAGTCTTTCCTCAAAATCCTGAGCATTTAATTGAAAGCCAATTAAGAACAAACCCGAAATAAGCAATAATATCCTTTGATTTTTCATAATCAACGTTTAGGGATGATTGGAACTGAGGTGTACTATGGAGTCAACAACTTTCATTTCAAAAGTACAAGCCATTCTCTTAAAGTTTTCCCTTTTTGAGTGCCGGAACTCCGGTTTTCATCCACTCAGGCGCAGGTTCATCTTTAAGATAATGGTCAAAAAACTGCATCATGCGCCGGTCAAGGTCCTTCATATTTGCCCGTTGCTTCAGGTTGTGTTCATCCCCGTTATAATTGAGTAGCCATACGGGTTTTTGTAGTCTGCGCAAAGCGGTAAATAATTCTATTCCCTGATACCAGGGCACAGCACCATCGCCATCATTGGACATGATGAGCAGGGGTGTTTCTACTCTATCTGCCCGAAAGAGTGGTGAATTTTCGATATACAGATCAGGACGTTCCCATAAAGTTGCCCCGATTCGGCTCTGTCCTGTTTCATATTGAAATTGTCTTACCATGCCCGATTCCCAGCGAATGCCACCATATGCGCTGGTCATATTGCTCACAGGGGCACCGGCCATGGCAGCTTTAAACAAATTGGTACGCGTCACCAGCCAGGCCACCTGATAGCCACCCCAACTCTGGCCCTGAATGCCTATGCGGTCCTTATCAATAAACCCATCTGCAATCAATGATAATGCCCCGCTAACCACCGCATGATAGGCGCTTTGGCCGGGATAACCATCGGTGTAATTGATGTCGGGAATAAAAACCACGTAACCATTACTGGTACAATAAGTAGGGCTAATGATACTGCGCGATGGTTTAGGCACATAGTGCTGATGTATGTCATTTGAATATTTTTCATAAAAATAAATCAGCATGGGATATTTTTTACTCTTGTCAAAATTTGCAGGTTTGTAAAGCAGCCCATCCAGCGTATCACCCTCGGTACTGAGCCACTGATAAAGCGCAACGCTTCCCCATAAGTAGTTGTTCTGCTGTGGATTGGCCTGGCTGATCTTCTGTGCATTCTTGAAGCTAAGATCGCTTAACCATAAATCAGGATAATGGGTAAAATCAGATTTTGTCCACAGCACCAAAGAGGTATCTTTGGATTTTATGGGCGAACTGAATTTCGCGTCTGCTTCAATTAACAGTTGAGGTTCTGCGTTTGGCTTTCCAAGATAATACCCCGCTCTTTTGGTGGTTTCGTCAAAGGCGAGCAGCAGTAATTCCCCTGAATCCAGGCCGATATAAGCAACCTCTTTATTGATATTTAGATTGCGAAATTTAATCTTCTTTTCCCTTCCTTTACCTTGCGTAAGATTAACCGGTACCTGTTTGCCTCCGGGCGACAGTCCCCAGAGGTCATATCGGTCATAAACAACAAAATAGCGATCATCTTTCGTCCAGCCGGCATAACCTTCCGGGCCGGGCAAGCCCGGAACATCATTCAATTCATCATAAAAATTAATTCCATTTACCTTTTGCGTAGTTTGCTTGCGATCCTTGATGGTCATGGTATGCCACAGGCTGTCACTCAATGAATACCAGGCGAGATATTTGCCATTGTTGCTGAGTGAAACCGGACCCTCATGCGCAGATAGGAGCATTTGCCGGTTGCCGGAAAGTTTGTTGATTAGATAAATGTCTCTTAATCTACGGCCTGTCCAGGATGACTGAAGCTGATAAGGTTCATTTGAATATCCCAGTGCCATTGTCCCTTCGCCTCTGAAACCGACATCCACATAATCAATGCTGTCGTTGGCAAGAAGCGTTATTTTTTCTTCCTTTAGATTATATACCGAAAGGAAAGTCTTCTTTTTGTCAGTTTCCAGAGCTTTAAGTTGTTGAGATTGTAACCTTAGATCTTGATAATTCCACACATCCACTTTGGCTTTCTCATCATCGGTTAGGGTATCTTTCGATTCAATGCGCGGCGTTTCAGCAATACCAAAATAGAGCTTGCTGCCGTCGTGTGAAAAATAAAGTTTACCATTTTCGGACGGGCTATAATTTTTCTGTATTTTCACATCAGAGGTGTCACAAATCATACTGCATTTTCCGTCTGCACATAAGAACAGGTGGTATCTTTTTTCTTTAGCCGTATCACTGCTGAACAAAAAGGCCAATCTGTCTCCATTTCGATAGAGATTCAGACTTTTTATACTGCCTGCCTGACTGAAAATCTTTTTCTCCGTACCTGAAGTAACATCATAATGATATATAGTGTTGGTTTTCAGACTATCGCCTTCAATCTGAACGTAAGCTAACGTATTTCCCTTATCACTCAGTTGCGCAAGCGTAACCTTTTCGCGTACAAGCGAAGTATCCTTTTCAGGGAAAATCAAACGAAGGGTAAATTCTTTCTGATCATCCTTTTTATCTTTCTTCTTGTCTGCCTTTACCGGCTTTAGTGAAGTTGTATCCTTAACTAAAGTGTCGGATTTTATAGGTTCTGTTTTAAACAAAGCCAGCAGTGCCTTTCCACTTTCTTCAGGTATATGGAATGACTCCAAAGAAGGATAAACCAATTTTCGCCCATCAGTTGTAAGGATGCCAAGTGAATCCATGGGCAGCTCATCTTTCTTCTTACCGTCCAGCTTCGCCTTTCGGATGGTTTGCAAAGGCGCTTTAATCCTGAAACCCACAAAGGATTCTTCCGGCGCGGCCACTGCATTATATCCACGGGAAACGGTATCTACATTCCCAGTTTTTAGATTCCTTATAATGAGTAAGCCATCTCCATACTGTGGATTTAGTTCAAAAAGTACTAATTTCCCCTTTGCAGACAGGGCAGGACTTTCAATGTTGTTCCACAAATCATAAACTGTTGCATTCAGTGGCACTTTCTCCTGAGCACAGAGGGAAATCGATATAAAAGCGCCAAGAATTAAAAGATAAAAGTTCTTTCGCATTGCTTTTCAAGTGTTGGGTTTTATCCGGCTAAAATAAAAGAAATATATGGTAAATCTAGTCATCGAACAGACAAAAATGCCTTATAAAGGTGATTTTTCAACAGATGAATCAATTACCAGACGGACAATCGGATTAATCTGCCACGGTATTTAACTGAAATGCCGGAACGCAAAAAGGGTTGCTATCTTTGATATTATTTCGCTAACTTTCAACATACACCAGAAGGTTATTTCGGGCGGCGGAGAGTTTAACTAAATTATAAAATTCCTTTACCTGATGATGTGAATGGTGAAGCAGTACATTTTTTCGACCACACACCCAACAGTCTGAGCATCCAAAATGGCATGCTTACTGGTGAACTTGTGCCTTATCAGGTAGCCATTACAAAATGGAAACATATGAAGCCTTGTCTTTTGAGGATCATCCCAACCTGGCACAATAAATAGTCGATGGAGAATTCAATTTATGGTTTACCGGAAAGAGGGATAAACCTTAGCTTTTATGGCTGCTGCTATCATGGAAGCTTCTTCAGCAGGGTAGGGGTGGTTCGACAAAAGTACCATGGGCAGAGGCTCATTTTCCTTTCTGTAGGGAGGCTGAAGATAATCGGCATCGATAACCTGAAAACCCTGGCGTTTGTAAAAATTTAGCCGGGAGCTGGTAGTTTCGTCAACGGGTTGCTCGCTTTCCAGTACCAAAGGTAATTCACTCAGTGCTAAAAGTTGTTCCAGGGCATTGGCACCAATGCGACGATTCCTGAATTGTTCACTCACAGCCATATGTTCTATGAAAACAAAATCAGGAAATTGCCATACCGCTATCAAACCTGCAGGCCAGCTATAATGGTTTACCAGATAAAAACTAAAATCAGGATGTTCAAGTAACTGATCCAGATCAGCAGGATCTCTTCTTTCCTCATTGGTAAAAGCCCGTTGGTATAGCAACTTGATTTCAGCAAACCCAAATTCATTGGTCCGTGTAATTCGAAGTATTGAGGTATTTAAGGAGGTCATTTTATTTAGTTTATTACACGTAATTCAATAAATCATGCAGGTTTTGGGTGAACCTTTGACTGATTTACCTTGGCAAAATTAATAGCTTTTTGTTTGTCTCAACCCATTGATGATAAAAATACAACAAAAATGAAAGAACCCGAATGGCAATTTATTGCATAATTTTCCTATTTTTGGCAATTAATTTTAATATCGACCTATGTTATTTAATCGGGATGATTATGCTTTTAAGTGGAATGACATTGGTGACATTGCCCTTGGAAGACCAAAAATGGGTGAGATGACCAGTGTAGCTGTTTACAGAATGATGCAATATTCTATGCGCAGCGTGCTTAATACTGAAATAGGAGGCGAAAGGGCCGCAGAATTGTTTTATCGTTCAGGATTCCTGGCGGGAGAACAGTTTTTTCTCAATAGGATGGAGAAAGATCAGTCCTTGAATTTATTTGTAGCTCAGCTTCAACAACAATTACTCGATCTTGGTATAGGCATTTTGCGGATAGAAGATGCTGATGTTGAAAAGCTTAAATTTACCCTGGTAGTAGCCGAAGATCTTGATTGTTCCGGTTTACCGGTGTCTGGCGAAACTGTTTGTGATTACGACGAAGGATTTATTGCCGGCGTTTTTGAAGCCTATACGGGTAAACCCTTTGAGGTAAAAGAGATTGACTGCTGGTCAAACGGAAGCAGAGTATGTCGCTTTAGCGTGAAGGTAAAATGACAGACAACAATGAGCTTATAAATAGATTGAACGCAGTAATAACCCTTCAACTGAAGGGTGACCAGGTCGCATTATTGCCTCAGCTTACCAAAAGTGAGCTTGCTACCTTACCGGCTGAACAGGTTATGCTTTATGATAATTTCCGTCAAATGCAGGAGCAATTGATGGAAACCGGGAAATTTGTACTCGATCTTTCAAATGGGAAACTTGATGCAGCAGTTCCTAAGAGTAATGCAGTCAATGCACCTATAAAAGCTTTACATGCAAGTCTGCGGCACCTCAAATGGCAGATGCAGCAACTGGCAGGGGGCGACTATAATCAGAAAACGGACTTTCTGGGCGAATTTTCAGAAGTATTTAATGGCCTGGCTCAGACCCTAAAAAATAAAGAACTGATTCAGGCAGAACTCAACGAAAGAAATTCCGTTTTAAAAATGATGAGTGACAATATTTCTGATGTCATTTGGGTATTGGATATAAACCTTAAACTTACCTACATAAGCCCTTCTGTGCTAAGACTCAGGGGATATACTGCAGCAGAAGTGATGAACCAATCTTTAGAAGAACGGTTAACACCGGACTCTGCAAAATTAGCTACTGCTGCAATAAAACGGGCAAATGAACTGCTAAGCTCAGGCCAGCCCTTCGAAAATACTGCATTAGTTGTGGAGCAACCCTGTAAAGATGGCTCAACCGTATGGACAGAGCTTGTTATCGGACTGGTGTATAATTCCGAGAATGAATTGGTCGGTTATTCAGGGGTTAGTCGTGACATTACGGCAAAACGTAAAGCAGAGTTGGCTCTGATTGAGAGCGAGCAGAAGTTTAAAATCCTTTCGCAAACTACTTCTTCAGGTATTTATGTGTATCTGAATCATAAGTTTTTTATGGTGAATCCGGCTTTTGAAGCTATTCTGGAATACTCTGCAGAAGAACTTAAAGATTTGGGGGTTAAGGATTTGGTGCATCCCGATTTTATTCAGATGGTGAGCAACCGGGCGGAAGAACGCATTGAGGGCAAAGCACCACAAAACCGCTATGAAATTAAAGTAATTACGAAAACCGGTAAAGTAAAATGGCTCGATCTCTCAGCTGGCTTCATAAATTTTCTTGGCAAACCGGCTATTCTTGGATCTATCTTCGATATTTCACACCAAAAACAAATACAAATTGAACTGGAGCGCAGTCTCATTACCAAAGATAAATTCCTTTCTATTATAGGTCATGATTTGATTGGACCCATTGGCTCAATCAATCAATTACTTGAAATGATTACCGATCAGGATTTTGAATTAAGCCCGGAAGAGAAAGAAAAAACATTCGAATCAGTAAAGACAACGGCAGCAAATGTTTTTAATTTGCTGGAAAACCTGTTGAATTGGACCCGCACCCAAAGCGGCTCTTTTCCTTTTAATCCCGGGTTTTTTAATCTGAATAAACTGATTAAGGATAATATTAATTTATTCAAGAGCAGTGCTGAAAACAAAAATATCCAAATTGTTTACAGCAATACCCTTCAAGTGGATGCCTGGTTTGATTTTGAAATGGTGAATGCCATTATCAGAAATTTGTTAAATAACGCGATAAAATTCACCTTTCACGGAGGCACCATAACCATACATTCCGGTATCTCAGGCGAAAACTTCTGGGTTAGCATTCAGGATGAAGGCATAGGAATGGAGCCGGAGGTAATGGAGCATTTGTTTGCCCTGGATCGTGGCTACAAAAGTTCAGCAGGCACTCAGGGTGAAACGGGGACAGGATTGGGCTTAATATTGTGTGCAGAATTTGCCAAACAACATGGTGGATATGTTAAAGTTGCCAGCGAATTCGGAAAAGGCAGTATCTTTACCGTGAATTTGCCGATAGGGTAAGATGTCTTATGTCCTTATTCATAAACAATTAACCCGTTTTTACGAATAAATAAAATTTAAATTTTACAATTCTCATTTATTTTAAGGGCATTCTCAGGATTTTTTCATACATTTATTCCGATTTCTGAAGCATCGTTTGTAAATTTATTTCATAAAGATTGTCAAATCAAGCAGTGAGTTTGATTTTTAGTTGAACAAATTTGGTTACACGGTGTTTTGGGCTCAGCCTGTTAAATGAAATCCGCATGAGCAAAGGAAGATGTTTTTTTATGAATTCACCCTGACTTTTGCTCATGCATTGAGTGAAGATATTGAACGGTTGTAATTTGCCTCACATTATATAGATTATGAGTTATATTAACTTTGAAAAGAGTCAGTTGGTAAATCTTGAATACAGTTTACCAAAGGAATTGCTCAGGACGAGCCGTGAAGGTGCATATGCCAGCTCCACCATTGTAAATTGTAACACCCGTAAGTATCACGGCTTGTTGGTAGTGCCTCAGCCGGCTATGGACAATGGAAATCATGTGTTGCTGTCAGGTATGGATGAAACCCTTATTCAGCATAATGCTGAGTTTAATCTTTCTATCCGGAAATACCAGGGCGAGGTTTACAGTCCCAAAGGGCATAAATATTTCATTGATTTCACGACTGAGCCCATCCCCAGCCAAACCTACCGGATAGGTGGTATCTTTTTTAAGCGTGAACAAATCTTTTCGCATAAAGATGGTCGCACCATAATTAAATACACCTTACTGGATGCCCACTCGGAGACTACCCTTCGTTTCAGGCCATTTCTTGCTTTCCGGAATATCCATTCCTTATGCAAGGCCAACTACGATGTGGATAAATCCTACGAAGAGATTGCCAATGGCATAAAATTACGCATGTACAAGGGTTACTCCTATTTGCATTTGCAATTTTCGAAAAAGGTGGATTATGTTCATGTCCCCGATTGGTATTATAATATTGAATACAGTCGCGAAAAAGCAAGGGGTTATGATTACCTGGAAGACCTTTACGTACCCGGCTATTTTGAGTTACCTATAGCCAAAGGTGAAAGCATATATTTTTCAGCCGGTATAGAGCCGGCAAGCCCGGCATCGCTTAAAAAGCTGTTTCAAAATGAACTGGGACGACGCATTCCGCGCGATAGCTTTGAACACTGCCTGATGAATGCTTCTCAGCAGTTCATCGTAAAAACCGGCAAAAAAGTTGAATTAATTGCCGGCTATCCCTGGTTTGGACGCTGGGGGCGCGATACCTTTATCGCTTTGCCAGGACTGGCTATGGTTTCCGGAGACCTGAAAGTGGCCAGAGCAGCCATAGACAATATGTTAACCGAAATGCGAGGGCCACTCTTCCCCAATAAAGGCATGGGAGAACTGGCAGAATACAATGCTGCAGATACTTCGCTTTGGTTCTTCTGGTCACTTCAGCAATATGCTATTTTTGCTAAATCTACAGCTAACCTTTGGAAAGTGTACGGTAAAAAGATGAAAACCATCCTGGAGGGATACAGGGACGGTACCGATCACAATATTCAGCTTCACGAAAATGGCCTTATTTATGCCGGAGAAGCCGGCGTAGCAGTTACCTGGATGGATGCATATGTTGATGGAAAACCCGTTACGCCCCGGACCGGATACACCGTTGAAGTGAATGCATTGTGGTACAATGCACTGAGCTTTGCGCTCGAATTGGCTAAAAAAGCAGGAGAGGATGATTTTGTGAATCAATGGCAGGCCCTGGCCGATAAATTTCCTCAGGCTTTTATTAACCAATTTTGGTATGCAGAAAAAGGTCATCTGGCAGATTATGCCCACGGAGACTATAAAGACATCAGTGTGAGGCCAAATCAAGTATTTGCAACCTCCTTGCCTTACTCTCCGTTAAATGAGGAAATGCGTAATTCAATTCTCGAAACAGTAAAATCAGAATTGCTTACCCCCCGGGGATTGCGCACACTATCTCCTAAAAATCCCCTATACAAGGGCGTTTATACCGGCAATCAGGCTCAGCGTGATAACGCTTATCATCAGGGTTCTGTGTATCCGTGGCTTTTGGGTCACTTTGTGGAAGGTTACCTGAAGATTCATGGAAAGTCAGGACTTAAATTTGTTACTGATCTCTACAAGGGTTTTGAAGCTGTAATGATCGAGCATGGCATTGGTACCATTTCTGAAGTATATGATGGTGACCCGCCACATTATCCCGGGGGGGCCATTTCTCAGGCATGGAATGTCGCCGAATTGCTCCGGATAAACTGGTTGATCCGGAAATATGCCACAGAGTCAGATAAATAAAAACTTTGGTTTTAAAAGCTTATAATTTATGAAAGTGTTGATGTTTGGTTGGGAATTTCCACCACATATTACCGGAGGGCTCGGAACAGCCTGCTTTGGAATGACCAAAGGTTTACTTAAGAATAAGGTGGAAGTTCTTTTTGTCGTTCCCAAAGCCTATGGCGACGAAAGTGAGGAAGCCGTAAGGCTTATTAATGCCAGCGATGTATTAATCGATATCCACAAGAAAGAAAATTTTGAATTCTGGAAGAACATCACTTATTTGGAAGTGAATTCCAGCCTGGTACCTTATGTGGGCCCCGAAGCTTTCGATAACTTACTCAGCACAGACCTAAAGGAAGAATATGAAACGAATTCGTCTGTTTTTGATGCCAAATACGTTTTTTCGGGCAAGTATGGCGAAAACCTGCTGGAAGAGGTAGCCCGCTACGCACTGGTAGGTGCCCAGATTGCAGCCAATTCACAATTTGATGTTATTCACGCCCACGATTGGCTGACCTATGCCGCTGGTATTGCAGCTAAAAAAGCTTCAGGCAAACCCCTGGTGGTTCATATGCATGCCACTGAATTCGACCGTTCGGGCGAAAATATCAATCAGCGTGTATATGACATCGAACGTGAGGGTATGATGGCTGCCGACCGGGTGATTGCCGTGAGCAACCTCACCCGCAATATCGTGATCACCAAATATGGCATTCCTGCCGATAAAGTAGTGGCGGTGCACAATGCCGTTGAACCTACCGAAAAACTTGATCCTGTTGAATATACCAGTCATGTGCCTGAAAAAATAGTCACCTTCCTCGGTAGGGTTACTTACCAGAAAGGCCCCGAATATTTTATCGAGGCAGCCTACAAGGTATTACAACGCGACAATAACGTCCGCTTTGTAATGGCCGGAACGGGCGATCTGCTCGAAAAGATGATTCGTCGCGTTGCGCAATTGCGAATGTCCTCGAAATTTCATTTTACCGGTTTTCTGAGAGGCGATAGTGTGGACCGTATGTTTGGAATGAGCGATGTGTATGTGATGCCGTCGGTTTCTGAACCTTTTGGCATTTCTCCCTTGGAAGCCATGCGTTCCAATGTTCCCGTAGTAATTTCAAAACAGTCGGGTGTAGCTGAAATTCTTCAGCATGCTTTAAAAATTGATTTCTGGGACATTGATGCCATGGCCGATGCCATATATGCCTTGCTCAAATACAAAAGTCTGCCTGCAATGTTCGCAAAGTATGGCGCCGAAGAAGTGGACAATCTTAAGTGGGAAAATGCAGCCAGGCTTATTAAAAAAGTTTATGCAGAAGTGCTTTAATTAATAAAACATCTATTTTAAATCAGAAGATATGAGGTCAATTTGTTTTTATTTTCAGATTCATCAACCTTACAGGTTGAAAACATTTCGGTTTTTTGACATCGGTGCTGACGAGAATTATTTCGATGAGTACCAGAACAGGACCATTATTAAAAGAATAGTAGAGCGGTCTTATTTGCCGATGAACAAATTGTTGCTTGATCTCATTAATGAATACGGTTCCGGATTCAAAGTAAGCTTTTCCATATCCGGTACTGCACTGGATCAGTTTGAACAGTATGCACCCGAAGCCCTGCATAGTTTTAAAAAGCTCGCCGACACCGGAAACGTTGAATTTCTGGCAGAAACTTATGCCCATTCGCTGGTTTCGCTTTACGACAGTGGCGAATTTGCCTCCCAGGTAGCCAAACATAGCGCCCGCATCGAATCGTTATTTGGCGTTAAACCCACCTCATTCCGAAATACGGAACTCATCTATTCTGACCGAATTGGCGAAAAAGTGTACGATATGGGCTATAAGGTGATGCTTACTGAAGGAGCAAAGCATATCCTCGGATGGAAAAGTCCTGATTTTATGTATTGCAATGCGATAAATCCAAAGCTAAAGGTATTGTTGCGGAATTTTCAGCTAAGTGATGATATAGGATTCAGGTTTTCCAACCAATCCTGGAGTGAATGGCCCCTTACGGCTGAGAAATTTACCCAATGGCTACAGGATTTAGACAAGAAACAACAGGTGGTCAACATCTTCCTCGATTATGAAACCTTCGGCGAGCATCAGTGGGTAGAGACCGGCATTTTTGAATTTATGAAGAAACTGCCTCAGCAAATTCTTGCAAAGACCAGCTATAAGTTTGATACTCCTGCAGGGCTGGCCGCCAGATTACAACCTGTATCGGCAGTTTTAGTCCCCAATACAATATCCTGGGCCGATGAGGAACGAGACCTCACAGCATGGCTCGGAAATGATATGCAGGATGAAGCTTTTGAAGTCTTGTATAAATTGCTTCCCCTTGCTCAAAAAACACAAAATCCTGACCTGCAGAAAAAATGGTTGTATCTACAGACTTCTGACCATTTTTATTATATGTGTACCAAGTGGTTCTCTGATGGAACAGTTCATAAATATTTCAATCCTTACGCCAGCCCTTACGAAGCATTCATTAATTACATGAATGTTCTGTCTGATTTTAGCCTTAGGCTTCAAAGTGATAGTCAGGATTATGAAATCCCTACTTCTAAAGTGCCTGATTTATCCATTAAAAAAAGAAAAGCAGTTCCGGCAGAGTTAAAAAACTTACCCGAAGCTGAATTGGCGACAGAAGCCGGTTCCTCCAGCATTGATATAGAAGTGCTGTTCAGCTTGTCAAAGCCCAAAGTCAAGCAGTTTATCAAAAACATTGATATTCAGTCTCTGGCATACACCCTTTATGATCGCAGTGGTGCAGAATTGGATAAATTCAGAAAAAAATTACCTGAATCATACAACGAAGAACTTACCCGTCTAATCAGTGAAATCAAAAGACCAAGAAAATCTACCCTTGAACATCATAAAAACAAGATCGGAGAGTTTATCCGCTCACTGTTTTAATCCTTAAATTTGCACCCGGAATTTTAACCATTACTGTAATTCATTCGATGTGTTACAGCAAATGAAGGTATGTCTTTACCATAATGGTATTTGAATATCTTCATCCATCTTTTATTATTTTTTTTATGACTGAAGAAAAAAAACTACGCCCGGACTATATTTTCGAAACGAGTTGGGAAATTTGCAACAAGATAGGAGGTATTTATACTGTAATATCTACCAAGGCACCAGGAATTCAGAAGGAGTACCACGACAATTATATGGTAATCGGGCCCGATGTCTGGAAAGAAACCAACCGCAACCCGGATTTTATTGAAGATCGGTTTTTACATAAATCATGGCGCGAATATGCAGAATCAAAGGGTTTAAGGTTGCGGATAGGACGCTGGAATATTGAAAGCAAACCCATTGCAGTGCTTGTTGATTTTACCCCTTATTTTCAAAACAAGGACAGGGTTTTCGCTGACTTTTGGGAAACCTACAAGTTGGATTCCCTGGCAGGTCAATGGGATTATGTTGAACCTGCCCTTTTTGGTTATGCTGCTGCCAAAGTGATTGAGAATTTTTATGAATTCAACCTTTCCGCTCAGGACCGTATTGTGGCCTCGTTTCATGAGTGGATGACGGGTACAGGCATATTGTACCTTAAAAAGAATGTCCCGCAGATCGGCTGCATGTTTACTACACATGCTACGGTATTGGGCAGAGCGGTTGCCGGAAATAATCTGCCTTTATATAGTGATTTTGACCAATATCCGGGAGAGCAATCTGCCCGTCGTTTTGATGTGGTTTCGAAGTTTTCGCTTGAAAAAGCTGCAGCTCAAAGTGCTGATGTCTTTACCACGGTGAGTAATATTACTGCAACAGAATGTGCCCATTTTCTTGAAAAACCGGTTGACCTGGTAACGCCCAATGGCTTTGATGATGGTTTTGTCCCTCCTGAAAACGAATTTCACCACCGCCGTGAAGCTGCCCGTACCAAAATAATGCAGGTTACCCAGGCTTTGTTTAATCAGGAATTGCCAGATGATACCCTGTTGCTCATAAACAGTGGCCGTTACGAGTTCCGGAATAAAGGCATAGACTTGTTTATTGATGCCCTTGCAAAACTGAACACAAACCCTGAACTGAATCGTCAGGTTGTTGCCTATATCACGGTTCCTGCCAACCACCAGGGTCCAGAAACAGAGCTGATGCAGCGGTTAAATACGGCTACATTTGATCATACTATCGAAGGGGTATTCCTTACCCATGCGCTGCATGATCCTGAAAATGACAGCATACTGAACAGGGCAAGAAAAGTTGGTTTAAACAATAAGGCCGGTGACAAAGTAAAGCTTGTTTTTGTGCCTTCCTATCTGAATGGAATGGATGGTGTTTTCAACTTTAGCTATTATGAATTGCTTGTCGGATTTGACCTGTCAGTATTTCCATCCTACTACGAACCCTGGGGCTACACTCCGCTCGAAAGTCTTGCATTTCACATACCCACCATCACCACATCACTTGCTGGTTTTGGGCTGTGGATTAAGGAAAAAGTAGCAGTATCTGAACCCGGAGCCTGGGTAATTGAGCGAATCGATGGAAACGAGAACATCGTTTGGGAAACCATCAGTAAAATAATCCTTCGTTTTGCCGGGTTTGATGCTCTGGAGACAAATGAAGCTCGTGTCAAGGCATTCGAAATCTCTCGTATAGCTTTATGGGATGAATTTATTGACAAATACAAAGAAGCTTATCATGTTGCACTGGTAAAGGTTTCGCAACGGGCTGATCTTTTCCACGATAAACGGCCACCCGATTTATTGATGTCCTTTCCTCAAAAGCAGGATCAGATCCCGGTGTGGCATAAAATGTTGGTTAAACCGGGCATCCCTGAGCGCTTTAACGCCCTTAAACGGATGTCGCGAAACCTTTGGTGGTGCTGGAATTCAGCCGCTAAAGAACTTTTTGCCTCCATTAATCCTGTCCGTTGGGAACAGCTAAAGCAAAACCCCATTTCGTTACTCGAATCTCTTTCTGTTAAGGAAATGTTAGCACTTCAGAATGATCAATCTTTTCTTGAGCGCATGGATCAGGTATATGAGACGTTTGAAGCTTACATGAAAAAACGCCTCGAAAAGCCAAAAGATCAGATTGCTTATTTCAGCATGGAGTATGGTTTGCACGATACAGTTCAGATATTCTCGGGCGGACTGGGTGTATTGGCGGGTGATTACCTTAAAGAAGCGAGCGATTCAAATGCAAATATGGTTGCTGTCGGCTTACTTTACAGATACGGCTATTTTAAACAAACCATCACCTTGTTTGGTGACCAGGCTGATTCATATCATCCCCAGAAGTTCACCCATATGCCATTAAAACCAGTCAGGAATGGCAATGGTGAATGGTTAACCATTTCAATTATATTGCCAGGTCGTACCCTGTATGCCAAGGTATGGAAACTGGATGTGGGACGAATCCCCCTCTATTTGATGGATACCGATATTGATGAAAACAATGAGGCCGACCGTTTTATTACGCATCAGCTTTATGGTGGTGATTGGGAAAACAGGTTCAAGCAGGAATTGCTTCTGGGCGTAGGTGGCATTCGTGTAATCAATGCACTGGGACTTAATCCTTCGGTATTCCATTGTAACGAAGGCCATGCAGCATTTATCGGTATAGAAAGATTGCGTAACCTGGTGCAGGATGACAAATTTAATTTTTCACAAGCCGTTGAAATAGTGCGGGCCAGCCAACTTTTTACCACCCACACTCCTGTGCCTGCCGGCCACGATTCATTCAGCGAAAACATGCTTAGAACTTATATTCCGCATTATGCTGATCGTCTTAACATCAGTTGGAATACCTTTATGAATCTGGGACGCTATATGGAAGATAGGCAGGACGAGAAGTTTTCGATGAGTGTGCTTGCAAACAGACTTTCACAGGAAATGAACGGCGTTAGTCGCATCCACGGCCAGGTCAGTAGGGAAATGTTTAAAGGCATGTTTCCTGGCTATTTCCCCAATGAATTGTATATTGATTATGTAACCAACGGGGTTCACTTGCCTACCTGGGCTTCTTCCTCATGGATGGCACTGTATGCCAACGTATTTGGCAATGATTTTCTGACCCATCAGCTTGATAGAGAACGGTGGAGCAAAATTCAGGAGGTTGATAATGCTCTTTTGTGGAATATGCGGCAAGAGCATCGTAAAGTATTAATTGATTACATCCGCAAACGGCTGAGCGAAGACCTTAAACTTCGTCACGAAAGTCCTAAATTTGTGTTTGAAACAATGGATGCCATTAAAGACAATACACTTACTATTGGTTTTGCACGACGATTTGCTACTTACAAGCGGGCTCATCTGCTGTTTACCAACCCCGACAGGCTGGCTTTACTGGTGAATAATCCCGAACGCCCGGTGCAGTTTATCTTTGCCGGAAAGGCACATCCGGCAGATAAGGCCGGTCAGGATCTGATCAAACGCATTATTGAATTTTCAAAATTGCCTCGCTTTGCCGGTAAAATTGTGTTTGTGGAGAATTATGACATGGCTCTTGCTTCAAAATTGGTGCAGGGGGTTGATGTATGGCTCAATACACCTACCCGGCCACTTGAAGCTTCAGGTACCAGTGGCGAAAAAGCCGTGATGAACGGGGTGCTCAATTTCAGTGTCCTTGATGGCTGGTGGGCCGAAGGTTACAAAGAAGGCGCCGGCTGGGCTCTTACCGAAGAAAGAACCTATGAAAATCAGGAATTTCAGGATGAACTGGATGCCGAAAACATCTACAATACGTTTGAAGATGAAATTATTCCCGCTTTCTATGAACGCAATAGTACCGGTGTTCCTGAAAAATGGGTGCAATACATGAAAAATACTATAGAGAAGATCGCTCCGGAGTTTACCATGCACCGTATGTTGAATGATTATCAGCAAAAGTTTTATAACAAACTGATTGAACGTTCAGGTAAACTATGCGCCAATGATTTTGCGCAAGTCCGGTTGCTTTCATCCTGGAAGCGGAAAATGATTCGAGGTTGGGAAAGTATCGAAATTGTCAATGTTCACCTTCCAGATTCCTCTAAGCGACCTTTGCGCCTGGGTGAAAAATTTACGGCTGAAATAGTCGTCAATGCCAACGAATTGTCAGCCAGCGATATCGGGCTTGAAGTGCTGTTTGGTAATAAGGTAAACGATGAAGTGAAAACACCTACTGCCATTGAGGAAATGGATGTAGCTGGTGTAGATGGAAATATTGTAAGTTTTTTCATTGAATTGCCCACAACACAGGGAGGTGTTTTTGATTATGCCATCAGAATGTTTCCAAAACATCCGCTGCTGCCTCACCGTCAGGATTTTAATCTGGTGAAGTGGATTTCACAAGCTCAGTCATAAATAAAATCATTTATAAACACACAAATATTTAAAACATGAAACTTCTCGAAGGGAAAGTAGCTTTGATTACGGGTGGGGTAAGAGGTATTGGTAAAGCCATTGCGTTGCGTTTTGCACAAGAAGGCGCATCCATTGCCGTATCAGACCTCAATTACGATGAACATTCCATCAGTCTGGAGAAAACTTTACAGGAAATGGGTGTCAAAGTTAAAGCCTATGCTTCAGATGCTTCTTCTTATGAAGCGAGCGATGAGCTCATCAACGAAGTGATGCAGGATTTTGGCCGTATCGATATTTTGGTGAACAATGCCGGCATAACCCGCGATAATCTGCTTATGCGTATGAATGAGCAGGATTGGGACCTGGTGATAAAGGTAAATCTGAAATCGGTATTCAATCTTACCAAGGCCGTACAGCGGGTAATGCTGAAACAGCGCAGTGGCTCTGTCATTAACATGAGTTCAGTGGTTGGGGTAGGCGGCAATGCCGGACAGAGTAATTATGCAGCTTCTAAAGCCGGACTCATTGGTTTTACCAAATCAATAGCTCAGGAACTGGGTTCACGCAGCATTCGCTGTAATGCCATTGCACCAGGTTTCATTGAAACTGCAATGACCGCAAAACTGAGTGAAGAGGTTCGCAAAAACTGGATTAATTCTATCCCGCTGAGAAGGGGAGGTACACCCGAAGACGTTGCAGATGTGGCTCTTTTCCTTGCCAGTGACCTGTCATCCTATGTTACCGGACAGGTGATCAGCGTTTGCGGCGGAATGCAAATGTAGATGGGAAGTTGGCTTGACTTGTTGATTTGTTGATTTGTTGAGTTGTTGAGTAGTTGCGTGTCCGTCCGCCTAAGGCGGAGCGGGGAGTTATAGTAGGAGTCTCCTAACCGGTTTTCTTCTAACCTATTAGGTCTTTGTGGTAGGTATTAATGGAGATTTGATAATTTGATGATTTGTGAGTA